>JBBKWJ010000079.1:0-25579 GCA_037968895.1 Acidimicrobiales bacterium | reverse complement strand
AGTGAGAGCCCACCCTGGGCGATTGCCGGCCCTGCAATCATCGAGACCGTGATCGCCATCGCAATTAGGGCGATTGCTGCGAACAACGACTCGGCGGGCACAAGGGCTGGTGCGAGAGCTGAACGAACTGGTTGGCCAAACGCCTGACCACACCCAACAAGCACCGCGACCACCAGAATCACCGCCAGGCCACCGCCGCCCAAACTCAGAATCGTGGCTAACCCGGCAACCGGAATGAACATAAACACAGTCGACGCAATCAGGAGTTTCCGTCGGTCAATTCGATCAGCCAACACTCCTGCGGGTAGCGACAAGAAGGCGGAAGGCAGCCCGAGCGCAAAGACGGCGGCCCCCTGCCACGACTCGTCGCGGCCAAGTTCATCAAGCACGTAGGTGCCAAACAGGTAGCGCTGCCCATTGGTCACGAGCATGAACAGCGCAGTCCCAATCCACAAATAGCGAAAGTCAGGGATCGTGAATGGACCTTTGCGATCTACCTCTGACACCTGACGAGAATGGCACAGTTCGCCAATTCCGCACCATCTGGTGGCATGTCTGCCAACACTTGAACTAACGTTATTCCCAACGAATCGGCCACACGGGCCGCTTCGGAGTGAAAGAAAGAATGCAAATGGCAACAGGTCAGGTCAAGTTTTTTAATGCGGAGAAGGGCTTCGGCTTCATCTCACGTGAGGGTGCGGAAGATATCTTCGTGCACTACTCCCAGATCCAGACAGATGGCTACAAGAGCCTCGACGAAGGCGACAATGTCGAATTCGACGTCGCTCCTGGACGCAAGGGGATGGAAGCTCAGAACGTCCGCACGATCTGATCTTCACTCGTTACGCATCTAATTCGAAGAACCGCCGCTTGCTCATTGAGCAAACGGCGGTTCACTTTTTCGACCGATCGACTTCCTGCTGACTAGCTGCCGCTTGCCACCATTTCGGCTGCGTCGGTGAGCGAGGTCTTGATGAGATCGGGAGCAATACCCAAGACGAGCGTCGCAACAACCGCAATACCGATTGCAAACAAGAGCGCGGGAGGCACCTCAAGGGCAGCAACCTCTTCGCCTTCTTCATCGTCTTGCATAAACATTGAGACGACGATGCGGAGATAGAGGTAGGCACCGATCGCTGATGCAAGCATCGCAATACCGGCCAACGCATATGCGCCAGTGTCGGCGGCCGCACCAATAACTCGCATCTTGGCGAGGAATCCAGAAGTGAATGGCACGCCAGCCTGGGCAAACAGGAGCACAGCCATCAGACCGGCAAGAAGCGGGCTTCGTTTCGATAGGCCGTTGAAGGTCTCAATCGATGTGTCGTCATCGCCGACGCCAGTCACGGCGGTGACCGCAGCGAATGTGCCAGCGACCACGATGGCGTATGCCAGCAGGTAGAAGATGACCGCTGTCGAACCGGTGATCGACTCAGACAAGTCGGAGGAGCCAGCGCTATACACGCCGATCAGGATGAAGCCGGCGTGTGAGATAGACGAATACGCGAGCATGCGCTTCACGTCGGTTTGCACAACGGCCAAGATCGAACCTAGCAGGATGGTAAGAATCGCTAGCGCGGCGACTGGTAGCTGCCAGTCATCACGCATTGGGGCGAAGCCAATGATGAGCACGCGGAGCATGCCGGCAAACGCTCCTGCCTTCACGACTGATGCCATGAAGCCAACAATCGGTGTTGGTGCACCGTTGTACACATCTGGCGTCCAGAAGTGGAACGGTGCGGCGCTGACCTTGAAGGCGAAGCCAACCAGAATAAGTGCGAGTCCAACCAGAATCATCGACGATGAGTCGGCCGGACGACCGGCGATTCCTTCGGCGAAGTAGCCCTCACGGATTCCTGTGAGTGTCGTGCTGCCTGTCGCTCCGTAGACCATGGCGATGCCATAAAGGAACAATGCGGAAGCCAACGCTCCAAGGATGAAGTACTTGAACCCAGCCTCTTGGGACGACGTGCGCCTCATGTGCATCGAGGCGAGGACATACACCGCGATCGACATGACCTCAAGACCGAGGAACGCAACGATGAGATCTTCGGCCGAAGCCAAAAGGATGGCGCCAACTGCCGAGATCAGCAGCAGTACGTACCACTCTGGACCGTCGAGTCCCTCCCGCCTCAAGTAGTCGTCAAGGGTGAGGGCGACGAGCACGAGAGCGATGCAGATGATCGCAGTCACAAACATCGTGAAGGCGTCGACCGCAATTGCGCCAGAAACGGCAAGGGTTCGGGAGCCGTCGAGCTCACGGTGGACGAACCATAACGACCAGCCAGCAGCAATCGCGACCGCAGCGGTGAAAGCCGCAGAGAACCCATTGCCGCGAGTCTTGGGGAAGATCGATGTGATCGTAATGAGGAAGATGGCGCCCGCCGACAGAATGACTAGCGGCCAGAGGAGCGACCACTCGATGTCGGGGGTGGCCAGCGACTCAGTCTGAGCCAACAGGTACGGCGTCATTGGCCCTCCTCATGGTCGGCGGTATCGCCGTCTTCTTTATTGTCGGCGGCGCCGTCGTCGGCATGGTCAGCATCGTCGGCGTCGCCGTGTCCGGCGTCTTCTTCTGCGTGCTCGGCCGCCGATGTGAGATCAGCGGCGCCAGCGGGATGAGCGGGAGCCTCCGGCTCGGGCTCGTCGATCGAGGTGACGGCCTCGATGCGGTTGATCAAGACATCGACTGATGGCTCGATCCGTTCGATCATCGGCTTCGGGAACACCCCGAGGAACACGATCAGAACCAGCAGTGGGAGAATGGACAGACGCTCGGCGACGGTCAGATCTGGCATTGTTGCGTTGTCGCCCGTTGCCTCGCCATGAAAGACACGCTGATAGGCCCAGAGCAGGTAGAGGGCGGCGAGGATCACACCGGTTACGGCAACCACGGTCCACCAACGTGCGCTGCTAAAGGCACCGAGCAAGATTAGGAACTCGCCGACGAAACCATTGAGGCCAGGCAGACCAATCGATGCCAGCATCACGAGAGTGAAGACGCCAGCCAACACCGGCGCTGGCTTTTGGAGTCCAGACAGTTCAGAGATTTCCCTGGTATGGCGGCGCTCGTAGATCCAACCAACCAAGAGGAACAGGGCGCCCGTTGCGAGGCCATGGTTGACCATTTGGACAACGCTACCGACGAGTCCTTGGCTATTGAAGGCGAAGATGCCAATCACGATGAAGCCCATGTGAGCCACCGATGAGTACGCAACGAGACGCTTCAGGTCGGTCTGCATCGTGGCCACGGCAGCGCCGTACACAATGCCGACCACGCCGAGTGTGAGGAATATCCAGCGCAGGTCGTGAGCAACGGCGGGGAAGAGGAACAGGCCGAATCGGATGAAGCCGTAGGTGCCGAGCTTCAACATGACACCAGCCAAGATCACCGAACCGGCAGTTGGCGCCTCGGTATGTGCATCGGGCAACCAGGTGTGGAGCGGGAAGAGCGGAACCTTCACCGCAAACGCCAAGGCGAATGACAAGAAAATCAGTCGCTGCTGTAGATCGGTGAGGCCGGAGGTCAGCTCGCCCAACGTCCGAATGTCGAAGATTGGGGTAGTGCTACCGGCGAGATCTTTCGAAAGGAAGCCGAGAGCCAGAATGCCAACAAGCATGAGCGCGGATGCGGCCATCGTGAAGAGGAAGAACTTCATGGCGGCATAGACCCGGTTGCCGTGGCCCCATCCACCGATGAGGAAATACATCGGCACGAGGACGATCTCAAAGAAGAAGAAAAAGAGCATCAGGTCGAGGGCCATGAACGCGCCCATCGAGCCAGCCATCAGGAGCATGAGCCAGATGAAGTACGGCTTCGAATCGTGATGCGGATCAATTGCCGCAATCGCTATCGGGAACAGCACCCCAGTAAGGATCACCAGGAACAATGAAATGCCATCGATGCCGAAGGCCCAGTTGATGCCGAGGTCTTGGATCAGCGTTCGTTCAGAAACGAACTGGTAGAGCCCCTCAGTCTTCTCGAACTCGTAGAGCACGAAGATCGACATGGCGCCGGTGATGGTCGAACCAAGTAGGGCCACGATTCGGTGGTATTCGCTTCGACTCGTTGGCAGCAGCCCAATGACGAGCGCTGTCAACAACGGCATTGCGACGAGCCATGGCAGAGGTGCGAATCCGACACCCTCTGATGCGGCGATTAGAGCGGTCACGAGAACAACCTTCCCAGGAACCAGGCCACAAGGACGACGGCACCGACAGAGATGCCGAGGGCGTAGCTTCGAACGAGGCCGGATTGGGCGGCACGGCCTGCAGTACCGGCACGAGTAATGAGTTTGGCGATGCCGTTCACACCGCCATCGACTCCATCGCTGTCGACACGAGCGAGACCGTTGAACAGGTCAGTGCCTGGCCCGCCCATCACCTTGGCGAGAGCTATGTCGTAATCGACGGCGAGAGCGAGACGCTCATTCTCCAGTGTTGCGGGGTCGCGGCGGCCCTTGAGGTAGACAAACGCTGCGAACGCAATAGCGCTCAAGGCGCAGCACACGGCGATTACGGCGAGGATGTACTTCACCGAGGTCGACGTACCGACGTGGACCTCATTGCCGTACAGCGAGGGCGTGAGCCAGTTCTCGAGGAACTTAAGGTTGTGGGTGAATGGCAGGTTGAGGCCGCCACCGGCAAAGGCGAGACCGGCGAGAACCACAAGTGGAAGGGTCATCGTCCATGGCGATTCGTGTGGGTGATACTCCTGGCGTTCTCGATAGGAGTCAGGAAGCTCAGCCTCGAACCCGGACACGTCGGGGGCAGGTGTGAGTGCAGTAACGTGCTTCGGCACGACAGGCGCCTGGCCCATCTCAGTTCGAGCCCTCAACACTGCTTCGGATGCACTCACACGAGCAGCTTCGGCGGCGCCGACTGCCTCTGTGGCCTCGCTGACTTTCTGGCGAGCAGTGGCCAACGCGTCTTCGGCCTTCGGGCCAGCTTTTTCGGCCTTCTCAAACGCCTTCACGAGCTTGGCAAAGCCATCGTCTTCTTCGTTCGCTGCGGAAACTGCGGCCTGAGCCTCGTGCAGCTTCGTTTCGGCGTCGCCAATCGCACCTTCACGCTTGGCTATGTCGGCCTTGGCCTTCTCAAGCGCCTCGGCTGCGGTGACTGCTCCCGCCTTGGCCACCGTCACCTGCTCAACGGCGAGCTGAACTCGATTCTCGAATGCAGTCGCAATCTCTTCTTGCTTCGCATCGAAGTAGCGAGTGCGATCGCCACCGAAGGTCAGGATGACCTGGCGTGTCATGTAGAACGCAGTCAGGATTGCGGTGACGAGCCCGATGAGCCACAAGACCTTGCCAATAGGGGCGCCGCCGTCGTAGCTCCACGCATAAAGCAGGATCTCGTCCTTCGACCAGAAACCGGAGAACGGAGGAACGCCGGCAATCGCCAGCCAGCCGACGATAAACGTGCCAGCGGTAATCGGCATGAACCGGTGGAGCGCGCCATATCGACGCATGTCTTGCTCGTCGTGCATGCCGTGGATCACGGAGCCCGACCCGAGGAAGAGCAACGCCTTGAAGAACGCGTGGGTGATCATGTGGAACATGGCTGGCACGTAGGCCCCGATGCCGACCGCAAGAAAGAGGTAGCCGAGCTGCGACACTGTCGAGTAGGCCAGCACCTTCTTGATGTCGTTCTGGACGACTGCCGCGAGCGCCGCGACCAGCCCAGTGATTGCCCCGATGAAAGCGATCAGCAAACGAATGTTGTCGCTCGATACCTCAAGGAGCGGGTTGAGCCGGACCAGAAGGTAGACGCCTGATGTCACCATT
The DNA here is from genome assembly GCA_037968895.1 of Acidimicrobiales bacterium. Lineage (GTDB taxonomy): Bacteria > Actinomycetota > Acidimicrobiia > Acidimicrobiales > SZUA-35 > JBBKWJ01. The sequence continues at coordinate 19,793 of JBBKWJ010000079.1, read as the reverse complement.
GTTGCGGCGTGGATGAGTGCGGAGACTGGCGTTGGGCCAGCCATTGCGTCAGGCAGCCACACGAACAATGGGATCTGCGCCGACTTGCCCGCTGCGGCGAGCATGAACAACGCCACTGCCGCGGTTGCGATTCCGGTGGTAAGCGCAGCGTTGCCGCCTTCGGCCGCGGTGATGATGTCGGCGTAGCGGATGGATCCGATTGTGCTGAAGATCAAGAAAGTGGCGAGCATGAAACCGAAGTCGCCTACCCGGTTTGTCACAAATGCTTTCTTGCCGGCCGATGCGTTCTCGGGCTTCGTGAACCAGAACGAAATCAGCAGGTAGGAACAGGCACCGACGCCTTCCCAGCCAAGGAAGGTCATGAGGAGGTTGTCGCCGAGCACGAGCAGCAGCATCGAAGCGGCAAACAGGTTGAGGTAGGTGAAGAACCTCGCGTAGTTCTCGTCACCGTGCATGTAGCCGATCGAGTACAAGTGGATCAGCGTGCCGATGCCGGTGACGAACAGGCACATCGTGATCGACAGTGGATCGACGAGGAAACCGACATCGACACTAAACGTGCCAGCGGCAACCCAGGTGAACGCCTTCTGGATGAAGAACCGCTCGTTTGGCTGTTCGTTGACCAGGCCAATGAAGACAACAAGTGTGGCGAGGAACGAGCCGCCGATTGCGCTCGTCGCAATCCAGCCAGCGAGAGGCTCACCGATCCGGCGGCCAAAGAACACAAGAAGGACGAATCCGGCTAGCGGTAGCGCCGGGATGAGCCAAGCAGCTTCAAGCATTGTCGCTACCCCTTCAGCTCAGCGAAGTCATCGGCGGTGGCCGATGGTCGGCGCCGGAGCAAGGCGACAACAATGGAAAGGCCAACAACCACTTCAGCAGCGGCGACCACTAACACGAAGAACACCGCAGTCTGACCTGCAATGTCGTTGAGTGCCCCCGAGAACGCGACGAATGCGATGTTGGCTGCGTTGAGCATGAGCTCGACGCACATGAACATCACGAGTGCATTTCGCCTTGTCAAAAGGCCGAACAATCCGATGCTGAAAAGCACTGCGCTCAGCACCAGGTACCAGGTAGTCGTTACTTCCACGCTCTGCCTGCTCCCTATCTCACTGCCGTGCCGGGCTCGTCGACGACGAGGTCTTCGCCACCACGATTCCGGATCATTACAACGGCACCTACTGTCGCGATCGTCAGCAACAGACCTGTTACCTCGAACGCGAGCACGTTTCGGGTGAAGAGATCTTCACCCAACTGAACTGCATTGGTTTTGCCTGAGTCAATCGGTGCTGCGAGGCTCGGACGACCCGTAAGGGCGACGCCGTTTCCCTCGTTGCCGGTATCGCCAGAGAGGAAGAATCCGCCAAGAATAAGCGCCAACATGACCCCGGCGGTCAATGCCGCCGAGCTGCGCTGACCTGCGATCGGTTCGATCGCCATATCTTCCTCGGTATCGACCCCGAGCAACATGATGACAAACAAGAACAGCACTACGACAGCGCCGCCGTAGACGACGATCTGGACAACGGCGAGGAAGTGCACCTCTTGCTGAATGAACAAGACTGCGACACCAACAAAGGTCAGAACCAGCGAGAGCGCGGCGTGCACCGTGTTCTTAGAGGCAATGACGCCAAGGGCACCGGCGAGAATGATGAGGGCCGATACGGCGAAAACAATCACATCGACCATCAGTGGTGACCTCCGTGGTCGTCATGGTCAGTTCCTTCTTCGATCACAGGATCTTCGTGCGCCTGGCCAGCTTCGGGGCTGCGAACGCCGTATCCAAGCTCGCCGGACCAACCAACGACACCTTCATAGGCCGCCTTGCCACTTGGGGCTGTGGCTCGCATCCATCCTGAAGTGTCCTTGTCTTCACCCGGACGCCAGTCTTCCCATGGGAGGTGCTGCGGCATGCCTGCATCGTCAACCAAGAGCTCGTCTTTTGTGTAGATAGCGTCAGCTCGGTTGGTGAACGAGAACTCGAACAGTTTCGTCTCGGTGATGGCTTCGGTTGGGCATGCCTCTACGCACAGATCGCAGTGGATGCAGCGCAAGTAGTTGATCTCGTAGATAAACCCAAAGCGCTCACCCGGTGACACAGGAGCATCGACGGGGTTGTCGGCGCCGCGAACGTAGATGCACTTTGCGGGACACACGCCAGCACACAGCTCGCAGCCGATGCACTTCTCCATGCCGTCTTCGTATCGATTGAGTACATGGCGGCCATGAGCACGCTCCGGCTTTGGACTTTTCTGGTCCTTCGCCGACGGCTGACCGTCTTTACCGCCCTTGCCTGCTCTGTACTCAAGCGTGGTTGCCATCTTGCGAGGCCATTGCCTTAGCGTGACACCGAAGCCTTCGAGGTAGCCCATTAGTGGTGATCCTCCTGCGAGACCGGCGTAAGGGTTTGTTGCATTGGAACCGAAGTGAGGCCCGCCTCTGTGAGGCGATCGGTACGAGCGTTGGTGATGGCCGCACGAAGGACGGCGTAGCCAACACTGATGACAGCGAGTCCGACAACAATGAAGATGACGGTGTCAACATTCGGGTCGTCGGTCCAGCCGTAGACACCAGCTTGGGCCGAACGAATTCCGGCGAGAAGCAGCAGCCATGCGAGCGAGATCGGGATAAGGACCTTCCAGCCGAGGTTCATGAGCTGGTCGTAGCGCAGGCGTGGCAGCGTGCCTCGGATCCATACAAACATGAAGAGGAACACGAAGGTCTTGGCGAAGAACCACAGGAACCCATTGAACGCACCGAGTGGCCCGATAACCCAACCGTCGACGAGCGGCGCAGGGCCGCCGAAGAACAACGTGACGATCAAAGCACCCATGGTCACGGTGTTCATGTATTCGGCCAGGAAGAACAAGGCGAACCGGATTGAGGAGTATTCGGTGTGGAAACCACCGACGAGTTCTTGTTCGGCCTCGACGAAGTCGAACGGCGGACGATTGAGCTCTGCCGTGCCCGCAATGATGAAGACGATGAACGGGATCACGCCGGTGCTGACCAGGTTCCAGTTGACCACACTCGAGGCCTGACCGACGACAATGTCATGCGTGCTGAGCGAGCGGCTCACCAAGAGAACTGCGGCGATGGAAAGACCGAGGGCGGCTTCATAAGAAATCGCCTGGGCCGATGCCCGAACCGATGCGAGCAGCGGATATTTCGAGCCAGATGACCAGCCTGCAAGCATGATTCCGTAGACAGCGATTGAGCTCATCGCGAGGAAGAGCAGCACGCCTACGGGAGGGTCAGATATCTGCCAGAGAAAGGTGCGGCCGCCGATTGTTGACGATCCATCGTGGCCACCGCTGAAGTTGCCAGCGATTGGAATGATCGAGAAGGCCAGAAAGGCCGGTACCAGTGAGAGGTACGGAGCCAGCTGAAACATGTAGCGGTCGGCCTTCGTGGGAATGATGTCTTCCTTGAAGAACAGCTTGATGCCATCGGCCAGCGTCTGCAGCAAACCAAATGGCCCCGCAACGTTCGGCCCGATTCGGTTCTGGAGCCGTGAGATGGCCTTGCGTTCAAGCCACACCATGAGCATCACCGAAACCATGAGGATGGCGAACGCCACTACAACCTTGACCAGCGCCAAAATGACATCGCCGAAATCTACGCCATCGTTGAGGTAGGTAACTGTTGGCTCTGTCTGAGCAAGGATTGTGGAGAGCATTTACTTACCTGCCGTGACGCGGATATTGGCCACCGTATCGGCTGCATCGATCAAGGTGCCAGGGTCGAACCCAGGCAATCGGAACGGAACCCGGCCAACGCCCCGTGGGAGCGATGCATCAAGGGCAACGACAACTTCGGCCACTGTGTGGGCAGTCTCGACAGAAACCGTGTCACCTGGGTTGGCCCCGATGCGCTCAAGCTCAGTTCGGTTCAGGTGGAGCAAGGCGTCTGTGGCGAGATGCGCAACCGACGATGACTTCGCAACCAGAGTTCCTTGGTCCCACAGCTTGCGGTCGACTAGCAGCCGCAGGCCGTAGTTGTCGACGGGCGGCACCATGGTTGGGGCCGGCGCCTCAGGAGCCCAGCTCCGAGTGAGATTTGCCATCACGCCATCTGGCGCCGTGTTGACCTCGGCAAAGTTGACCTTGTTGAAGCTGGCAACGCTGGCCGTAATCTCGTCTTGCACGGCTCCGACAGTGTCGAAACCGAGCTCGACACCAAGCGCTTCGGCCACTTCGACTGCGATCATCCAGTCGGCCCGCGCTTGGCCTGGAGGGGTCACTTGGGCTCGCAGCGGCGACACACGGCCCTCGAGGTTCAGGAATGATCCGTCGACCTCGCCGAACATTGCTGCGGGCAAGACCACCGAGGCCCGCTGAGTCGAGTCGGTGAGGAAACAGTCGACAGCGACGACCTCGTCGACGGCGTCGAATGCCTTGGTCACAAGGTCACGGTCGGGGAAGTCAGCCAGTGGATCGGCCCCAAGCAGCACCAGCGTGGTGATGCCACCGTCGACGGCGGCCCGAAGGATTCCTTCGGTGTCGAGGCCGGTTGCCGTTGGGCCCGTGGTCCAGCCGGGGATCTCAGAGCCGATTGGCTGGCCTCCGGGAAGGAAGCCGGGAGTGAGGCCCATTTCAAGCGCGCCGTTGATATTGCCCCGGCGCAAAGCCGGAAGCACGGTGGCTTCAGGAACAAGTCCGCGGAGTTGAGCAACGGCATCGGTGACCACGAGTTGATGCTCGGCCAGGTTCGACCGTCCGACAATAATGGTGACCGGCTTGCCGTTCCGCAGTAGTTCGTGGGCCTTGGCAAATTCGCCTGACTGCACGCCGCCGACGGCTCGGTCGGTCTCATCGCCAGCGAGAGCAGCGGCAACCTGGCCGGCGGTCCCTGGCTGAGCGTGGAGGCGAGCAGCAGCGTACGGCGACAGGCTGGTGGCCTTAGCCGAAAGTTCTACAAGTGAGATGTGGCCGTTGGTGGCGGCATGACGAAGGCGCAAGAACAGTGTTGGCAGTTCTTCCTTCGGGTCGGCGCCAATCAACACAACGACCGATCCGGGAGCGACTGCACCGCTGATGGTCGACCGAGGCGAACCCAAAACGAAATCAGCCGGAAGGCCATCACCGAGTTGGGCATCAATTGAGTCAACGCCAGCGACGCCCTTTAAGAGCTTGGCCCAGGCGTACTGACCTTCAAGCGGCATCCGGGCGCCGCCGATGACACCAACCTTGCCAGATCCGGCGCCCAACGCGAGTGCGAACCGTCGAGCAGCGGTGGCCCAACGAGCCGGCTTTAGCGGTCCGCCGTCGGCGATTAGGGGCTCAAGCACGCGGTCGGTGCTATCAGCGACCTCGTATGCAAATCGTTCTTTGTCGGACAACCAACTCCAGTTGACCGCATCTGAGTCGACGCCGAGCGTACGGACGAGGCGGTTGCGCGAGCTTTGGTTGATAACCCTGGCGCCAGTGCTGTCGACGACCGACGTTGACTCTGACTCCTCAAGGTCCCAAGGACGCGCCTTGAAGCGGTATGGAGATGCAGTGAGGGCGCCAACCGGGCAGATCTGCACGGTGTTGCCTGCGAAGTACGACGAGAACGGGTGGTCGGGGAAGGTGTTGACTTCGGTGTCTGCGCCTCGTCCCATGAAATGAATGAGAGGGTCGCCGGCAACCTCGTCAGCAAAGCGGGTGCATCGATCGCACAAGATGCAGCGTTCGCGATCGAGCTTCACTAAATCGCTAATCGGAATTGGCTTCTCGTAGTGACGCTTCTCTTCAACGAAGCGGCTCTCGCCTGGACCGAAGGCGTATGCGTTGTCTTGGAGTGGGCATTCGCCGCCCTTGTCGCACACGGGACAATCAAGCGGGTGGTTGATGAGCAGCAACTCAAGGACACCATCTTGGGCCTTGACGGTCGCCTCAGACTCGGTGTCGACCTTCATGTCTGGTGACACCGGGACCATACAACTTGGCTGAAGGCCAGGACCACGGCCGGAATCGACCTCGACAAGACACATGCGGCACATGCCGACCGGCGTCATTCTCGAGTGATAGCAGAAGCGCGGGATATGTACGCCGTTGCGTTCGGCGGCATCGATCAGAAGCTCGCCCAGTTCGGCCTCGAGGGCTTGCCCATTTAAGGTGAACGGAACGCCGGTTGTGGCCTTCGTTGGCTCTGTGGCAGTCATTAGTGGTGCTCTCCGACGGCTGGAGTCGTACTGATGTCTAGATTGTCAGCCGCTTGCGGCGCCGACGGGATCTTGGCTTCAAACTCGTCGCGGAAACGGCGAATCGCCGAGGTAATCGGGGCGACCGATGAGGGGCCAAGAGGACAAATCGTGGTTTGCTTTGGCGGGAACGGCACCGCGGTGAGGCCAGCCTCTGGATGCGAAGCAACGGGGTAAGGGCCTGGGCTGATGTTGTCGCCGATTGACAGGAGGAGGTCGATGTCATTTGGACGGCCATGCCCGTCGAGAATGCGTTGGAGCACCTTCTCTTCCCACGCAGTGCCTTCACGGCAGGGGGTGCATTTGCCACACGACTCACGAGCGTAGAAACGCACGAGTCGAAGGGCGGCCTTCACGGCGTCGGTCGTATCGTCCATCACCATGATGGCGCCAGAGCCGAGCATCGAACCTTCGGGACCAGCCGCGCTGCCTTCGAGCGGCACGTCGAGTTGGTCTTCAAAGAACCATGGCGCCGAACCGCCGCCAGGGACAAATGCCTTGAGGCCGTTGTCGTCGCGTATACCCTGCGCGTAGTTTTCGCCGTAGAGCAGATCTCGGAAGGTCACGACACCTTGCTCGACTTCGTAGACGCCCGGCCGCTTGACATGACCGGAGATGGCGAGCATGCGGGTGCCCGGCGACTTCTCTGACCCGTATTGTTTATAGGCCGCTGCACCGTTGTTCATCAACCAAGGCACATTGGCGAGCGTCTCAACATTGTTGACGATCGTTGGCTTCATGTAGAGGCCTTTGGCGGCTGGGAAGAACGGAGGCTTGAGCCGTGGCATGCCACGGTTTCCTTCGAGCGACTCGATGAGCGCAGTCTCTTCGCCAACGATGTAGGCGCCTGCGCCCCAGTGGAGGACGATGTCGATGCTGACGTCGGTGCCCATGATGTTTTTACCAACGTAGCCAGCGGCGTATGCGTCGTTGAGCGCCTGCGCCAAGCGTTCGTGCGCAAGCGGCATCTCGCCCCGTGCGTATAGAAAGCACTGGTTGAGACCGAGTGCGTAGCAAGTGATCATGCAACCCTCGATGAGCTGGTGAGGGTCACGCTCCATAAGAAGGCGGTCTTTGTATGTGCCTGGCTCAGATTCGTCGCCGTTGACGACCAGATAGCGGGGCCACACCGGGGGCATGAAGCCCCACTTGATGCCGGCAGGGAAGCCTGCGCCGCCGCGGCCAAGAAGCACTGCATCTTTTACAACGCCAGCGACTTCGGCCGGTCCGCGGTCGAGGGCCGCTTTTAATCCGTCGTAGCCGCCGGTCGCCAGAGATCGTTCGATGGTGTAGCTGTCATCAAAGGGGAACCGGCTGGTGACGATCTTTGGCCCTTCGTTGTCGACATAGCCAGGGGCGTGAGAGATGTAGGCGTTGGTCGGCATTATGCCTTCTCCTCGGCAGGCTGGCGGCTCGAGAACCAGGCGGGGGTGCCCCCAGCTTCGGGGGTTTCGACACCAGCGAGACGATCGCTAGTGATGTGCTGACGGGTCCGGCCAAGCGTGCCGTGGGCGGGGATGTCGCCCCTCTTTCCGGCACGGATGTCGGCGATAAGTGCATCGAAATCGGCGAGCGACAAGCGGTACTCATGGCGATAGTTGACCTGGAGGCATGGCGCCTCGGTGCACGCCGCGATGCACTCGACGTCTTCCAGAGTGAACATTCCGTCTTCGGTGGTTCCGCCTGGCCGAATGCCAAGCGTCTTCTCGGCATGGTGCAGCAGCTCTTCGCCGCCAAGAAGCTGGCATGAAAGATTGGTGCAGACATTGACGAGGTAGGTGCCAACGGGATGCAACTTGAACATCTCGTAGAACGTGCAGGTGCCACGGACCTCGGCCGGCGTGATGCCGACCAGCTCGCCAATGTGCTCCATCGCATCGTTGGCGACGTAGCCGTCTTGCTCTTGCGCAAGGTGCAGCAACGGAATCGTTGCTGACTTCGGTCGTGGGTAGCGGCTGATGATCTCTTTTGCCAGCGTGAGATTGCTGGGGGTGTAGCGGCTCAACGGTCTACCTCGCCCATGATGGGGTCTACTGATGAAATGACAGCGACGGCGTCGGCTAGCAAGCCGTCAGCCATCAGGTGCGGCAACACACTGAGGTTGACCAGACTTGGCCCCCGCATATGCATTCGCAGCGGCTTCGAGCCGCCATCGCTCACGATGTAGCAGCCAAGCTCGCCTCGAGGGGTCTCGACCGCGACGTATGCCTCGCCCTCTGGCACTTTGAAGCCTTCGGTGAAGATCTTGAAGTGGTGGATCAACGCCTCCATCGACTCGTCGATGCGAGCACGTGGTGGTGGGGTCACCTTCGGGTCTTGAACCCGGTAGTCGCCCTTTGGCATTTGGTCCAGGATCTGATGGACGATCTTGATCGATTCGCGGATCTCGTTGAGCCTGATCGCATAACGATCGAAACAGTCGCCGAACGACCCGACGATGACATCGAATTCGACCTTGTCGTATTCGAGGTACGGCATGTCGCGACGGAGGTCCCACGGGACACCGGTTGAACGAAGGATTGGCCCGGTCGACGAGAGCGCAATGGCTTCTTCGGGCGAAAGAATACCAACCCCCTGAAGACGGTCACGCCAGATCGGCTGCCCGGTCATCAGCGTGTCGTACTCTTCGAGGCGAGGCGGCAGCATCTCAAGAATCCGCAACACGTCGGCTCGCCATCCGTCATGCAGGTCGGCCGCGACGCCACCCGGCCGGATGTAGTTGTGATTCATGCGGAGACCGGTCACTTGCTCGAAGAATCGCAGTACCTGTTCGCGTTCGCGCAAGCCGTAGATCATCATCGACGTTGCGCCCAGGTCCATGCCGTTTGTGGCCATGAAGAGTAGGTGAGAGGAAATCCGGTTGAGCTCGCTCATGAGCATTCGGATCCAGGTAGCCCGCTCGGGAATTTCGACTTCGAGCAGGGCCTCAACAGCGAGCGAAAATGCAAGCTCATTGAAGAGCGGTGAGGCGTAGTCCATGCGGGTGACGTTGGTCGATCCCTGCATGTAGGTCAGCTCTTCCGCCTGCTTCTCCATGCCAGTGTGGAGGTAGCCAACAATCGGCTTTGAGCGACGGACGATCTCGCCGTCCATCTCGAGCATCAGCCGAAGCACGCCATGCGTGGAGGGGTGTGCTGGGCCCATGTTGATCAACATGGTCTGATCATTCTCGTCGTCGAGAAGCTGATCGGCGGTTTCGGCTGCCTGCACCTCGGACATGCGCAGGACTGCGTGTCGACGAGGGAGAAGGTGGAGTTGGCCCACTTCGTCGGCTTGTGGTTCGTCTGTAACGGTCATGTAAATCTCCTTAGCGCTCAGCGAGCGCCAGGTGCTCCTTTAAACTGCACGGGAATGGAGCCAACGTCGTAGTCCTTACGGAGCGGGTGGCCGACCCAGTCTTCTGGCATCAGGATTCGTGAAAGATCAGGGTGTCCGACAAACTCGATTCCGAACATGTCATACGCTTCGCGTTCCAGAAGGTCGGAACCTGGGTAGAGGGTGTAGAGGGAGGCGATTGTGGGGGCGGTCTCTGGAACCTGAATGCGGGCCCGAAGGCGCTCGCGGCGACTGTGGGACAAGAAGTTAGCCACAACTTCGAATCGTTCAGGAGCTACACCCGTCGGCAGGGGCCTAGGTATTGCCGCTCCGAGATAATCGACGACGGTGACGTCGATGCACACGTTCCAGCCATCGTGAAGCAAGCTCGTCGCGGTCGCCAACCAGTCTTCGACCGTCGGGTGGATTACACGCTGACCACGCGAATAGGAGACCGGGGCGCCATAGGCCGCCTCAGCCTCGGCGACTACCTCTTCGGCCGCCTCCTCTGTGGGTGTATCGTCGCTCACCGGTTTTTCCCAATCGTCAACAACTGAGGCTCGCCCTGCCCATCGAGTTGCTCGATGGTGAGGCCAGCGCCGGCGCCAGTGGCAGCACGACGACGGAGGAGTTCACCGCTCTCGATCTTCGAGTGCAGTGTTTCGATGGCGTGAAGCAGAGTCTCGGGTCCTGGCGGACAGCCAGGAGCGTAGACATCGACTGGAACAATCTGGTCGACGCCCTGCACGATCGCGTAGTTGTTGAACATGCCACCACTCGATGCGCACACGCCCATCGAGATGACCCACTTGGGCTCCATCATTTGGTCATAGACCTGACGCAGGACCGGAGCCATCTTCTGGCTCACGCGACCGGCCACAATCATGATGTCGGCCTGCCGAGGTGATGCACGGAAGACTTCCATACCAAGGCGGGAGATGTCGTAGTGCGAGCCGCCGGTTGCCATCATTTCTATGGCGCAGCAGGCCAACCCGAACGTTGCAGGCCAAGACGATCTCGAACGGGCCCAGTTGACCAGATTTTCAACGGACCCGGTCAACACGTTGTGTTCGAGTCCGCCGAGACCGTGATCTTGTACCTCGCCAATGATGCCCATCAGGCAGCAGCTCCTGCGTCGTCGTCGTGAGGCGCCTCAAGGCGAGCCGTCTCGTCGAAACGCCCCTCGAGTCCGACTCGACGAACCGTTGAAGAACTGGTTCTTGCGGAGTCGACCAGTGGGTTCTGGCGTTCATTTACCTGGAGTGGGCCCCAATCGAGGGCGCCCTTCGCGATGAGATACACGAATGACTCAAACACCATCGCCGAGAAGATGAAGATGGTGACCATGCCGAACAATCCAAGGCCTTGATTGACCAATACCCACGGATATAGAAACACGATCTCGATATCGAAGATCACGAACAACATCGCGACAAGGTAGAAGCGGACCGGGAAACGGCCAGGTGTCTCGCGTCCAGGAATAATCCCGCACTCATAAGGGGCGTATTTCTCCACAGTCGGTCGGCGTGGCGCCAACAATCCAGAGGCAAAAAAGCTTCCGGCTGCGAAGAGTGCGGCAAGGACCAACAACGCCAGAATGGGTAGATACTGGGCCATGATTGTCCTCCGATCTCAGTTGTAGTTGGTTAGCTTTGGCCGCGAATTGCCATTTCGCGCTTATCTCTGTTGTGCGTTGCCCAGACAAAGAGGGCAAACAAGATTCCGTTGAAGATCGCAAACATCGCAGGAACAAACCGCAATCCACCGAAGAGCCATGGCAACGGCCCGCCACGCTCGCGCTTCATGACCACGGAATACACCGGTTGTGAATCGTCGGCCTTTGCGACTGGAGGAGCCTGGCCTGGCAGGGTCGGCTCGTGCACCACTTCCTGAACCTGGATCGCCATCAGTTCTTCGGTATGAATCGGGTGGACGAAGATGCTGCCGAGCTTGTGAAGAATACGGTCACCAAGATTGGCGTTGTCTTTCAGCTCTGGCTTTCCACCAGTGTGAAAGCCACCGAATGCGAGCGGAAGGTAGTCGGCAGTGCCTTCGAAGATCTTCTCTTCTTGCAGGTACACGTCGGCAGACGACGCGGCCTCGCCCCGAACTGGGTCGGACGAAGGCAGGAAACGCCAGTCGAGTAGCGCGTCTTGATTGGCTTGGCTCGCTTCGTAGGCAAGGCTTTGACGTTCGTCTGGATCGTCAGACGTGATGCCAGCAGCGACATCGAAATCTTCGAGCGCATAGCCGAGTTCAACTATTCTCTCATGCTCGGCTTCGACTAGCCCGTCGTCGGCAATCGCTGGGTCGTCGCTTGTTATCTCGACGAGACTCCAGGTGGGGGGATCACCGCGCCAGCCAATGCCATAGATCGTCCAGAAGATGCCCATGAGCGCCATCCAGCCGAAGAACGCGCAGCCGGAGATGAGGAAGCCCAACCGAGTTCCAGTGTTTGTGGCGACGATGAGGTACGTGCCACCAATGAGCACTACGACGCCGACAAGGACGCTGAGGAGGCCACGGAAGAACGGATCGAATCCGACGCCTTCAATGAGAGAAAGAAGCAGCATCAGAGACCTCGCTCGTAGTCAACAACGGCCTGAATCAGATCGGCCGGGAGCGTGCCACCGAAACCAGGCATCTTGCCTGATCCCTGACCTCCGACACCGTATGCGGCACCGGCGTTTGAGCCGCTGTAGATGAAGTCGAAGTGGGATTGGCTCGTCCGCTCTGGCATGTCGATAACGGTGCAACCGCCACCGATTCGGCCATCTTCAAGCACGACCACCTCGCCGCCGAGGCTCATCGCCTCAACGTTGGCGACAGTAAGTTCTTCAGGGTCATAGAAACCCTGGGTAACGTCGGTTCCCAAGCCGTCATCGACCACAAGTTCGACAAGCGGGTTATACGGATAGGAGTCAGCGACACGGCCGCCCGGCTCCCACAAGCTGGAGACAAATTCGCAGTCGGCGACATCGCCATTGTGCTCGTCGTCGGTGAGGATCAGGTAGGAGATCAGTTCGCCAGACTCATCGGTGCGATCGGTGACAAGGTTCCCCTTCGCATCGACAGGAATGATGGTGCCGTCCATGGCCTCGTAGCCCTTCTGCCCATCACCGATGTCGGATCCGCCTACCGGGTTCCACGTGCCGTCTGGGCGCTTCCAGGTGTCGTCAGGGAAGCGGTCTTCGAGCCCGTCACCACAGAGGCTGAAGCCAATGCCAGATGGCGAACCGCCACCGCAGCCAGCAACACCTTCGTCGAGAAGATTCGGGAAGACCGACGATCCAAGCGACCAACCGGAGGTGTGGCAGCGAGCGCAGCTCAGCGAACCAGCTTGATAGCCAGAGAAGAGTCCAAGGTTGAACACGGCTTCGCCGAGCGAGTCGAACTCGCCATCGGCCATCGAGCGCTCAACTTCTTCATAAATACCAGCGCTGATCTCGTCGGCGGCAGCCTGCGCAGCTACAGGGTCGTCAGACTCTGCAATCTCGATGGGGTCGAGAGTCGCGACCTGCAAGGTTTCGATGTACTTGATGACGCTCGAAACCTGCTGTTCGGTCAGTGGTCCGCCGCCAGGCGTTCCCCAGGCCGCCATCGGTGAACCGGGACGACCGTAGTTGAGGATGTATTCAACTTCTTCGAAGCTGTAGCGCAGCATCACGTTGTTGAGGGCGGGTGCAGTCCAGAACGCATTTGTGATGAACTGACCGTCGGCGTCTTGAAGGACGTAGTCCTTGGCACCACCGATGCCACCAGCTGAGTGACAGTTCACGCACTGGGCGCCAACCGTATACGTACCCTCGCCGCGGCTAATAAAGTTCGTTTCGTAGGCCTGAACCGCGCCGTCTTGGCGCCCGGGTTCTGCGAGCCAATAGAAGGGCAGCGCCACGGCTACGAGTCCGAGTACGACCAAGGCAAAGCTCAGCGACAAGTCGAGCTTGGGCCCCTCGAGCTCTTCGTCACTCAGATATTGCTTCCGGTTAGGAGCTACCTCAATTTCGGAGCCGAGCTCATCGCGAGCCGCGAACATGTTGCGAATCCAGAGGGCAATGAAGGCCAGCATAAGGATCGAAAAAACAGTGAGACCGATGGCGCGGAAATCTGCCGCAATCAGGATGGTGGCTGGCATTTAGTGACTTCCTTCGCCGATGCAATGAGGACCTTCGGCCTCTTGTCCGGTGGTGTTTGTTCCGATTGCAGGACCAGGGATAACTGTTCCGGTGTCGACGACGAGCTCGAGAGCCGCTGTCACTTCCATCGGGAAACGGTCCATGCCGCGAGGCGCTGGGCCGCCCTTCTTCTCGCCGACCCGGTTGTACTGCGAGCCATGACAGGGGCACTCAAACCACTGAGAGGTCCCACACTCGGGAACCCGGCAACCAAGGTGAGGACAGGTTTGGTAAAGAGCGACAACGCCGTTCGAGAGGCCCTGTTCTACTGAGGAGTAGAAGGTGTATTGCGTTGATGCCTTCTCGACAGCGTTTGGTGGAAACTCGGTGATCCACATACGCCCCTCGGGGACATAGAAGAAGCCACCGCCCGCCTTGATCGACGCCTGAATATCGGCCAACCGACCAACATTGATTCGCGAACCGAAGCCGGAGCCGCCGGTTGGCCAGAGAAACGCAATACATGCAGCGCCGAAGCTCGAGAGACCGAGCGCAAAGAAGGCGACGATGCCACGGTTAAGGAACTGGCGACGAGCGACGCCAAGAGTCTCGGGGTCTGGTGGGACATACGCGACGGGAGGAGCGGAGGCTACGGCGACAACGGCACCGGCCTTGGCCGCCCGCTCTACCTCTCTGCCGGTCGCTGGCGCTTCGGATGCCATATCGGCAACGTCGACCGCGCCGCGATCGCGTTTGACGGTCTCGCCGGACAACTGGCCAATGGCGCTGTTCGCGTCGCTACGACGAAGGCCGACGGCGACCGAACCAACGACAACAACGGCGAGCGCCGCAATGATGATGATGCCTAGAACTAGTGGATCCACAGCGATACCTCTCTAGAGCTCGAAGAATAGGCCGTCGTTCCACGGGAACACGAAGTTGAATCCGGGTCCACGGAAGAACGAGCCAATAAGGACAAGAACAGCCCAGAACATCATGAAGAAGGTGAAGATCGAAATTGCGAACTTTCGATCTTCAGGCTTGTTGCTTGGGTTTTTGTCGATGTACGGGGCCATTGTCAGGATGATGAGACCAATGCCAGGAATGGTCACGCCAGCGACCATGGGATGGAACATCGTAAGAAGTTCCTGCAGGCCCAGGAAGTACCAGGGCGCCTTTGAAGGATTTGGTGTCTGGTTTACGTTGGCTAGCTGGAGCAACGGCGCGTTGACGAAGATCGAAAAGAACGTAAGGAATGCGGTGCAGAAGAGCGCCGCTCCGAACTCGACCACGATGAGGTGCGGCCAGGTGTGCACCTTGTCTTGTGGCTTCATCTTGATGTCTTGGATCGAGCCGGACTTCACGACGGTCAAGAGTCGTTGGGTGTGGCCACCTGGGCCGCTCATACCCGGCGCCGCGGCCGCGGGTGCAGCGGTGGCAACGCCACCCCCGGCAGGGGCAGCCGCAGCAACCGCGGCACCGCTGCTCTTGGCCGACTTCGACCGTTGAAGCAGGTGGGCAGGAATCTTTGACGCGGCAGGGTCAGTGCTTGGCGCGTCAGCAGCAGCGGCTGGCTCTGCGGGAGCAGCAGCGCTCTCTGCCTTTTGGCGAGCTTCTTCGGCTCGTTTGCGAAGATGTTCGGGGATCTCAGTCATGTTGCGTTCTCCGATCGATCAGGCTTAGAGCGGTCCGGAAATTCCGCCGTCTTTACGGACCCGCCAGAAGTGGATAGCCATGAAGATGACGGTCACAAACGGCAGGAGGAGCACGTGGAGCACGTACCAGCGGAGCAAGGTATCGGTACCGATCACCTTGCCGCCAAGCAACACGAATTTCACTTCGGGACCGAAGACCGGCGTGTAGCCCATCATGTTAGTACCAACAGTTACAGCCCAGAGCGCGAGCTGATCCCACGGCAAGAGGTAGCCGGTGAACGAAAGAAGCAGTGTGAACTGGAGAAGGAAGGTGCCAATCACCCAGTTGAATTCGCGAGGCGCCTTATAGGCACCGTGGTAGAAGACGCGCGCCATGTGTAAGAACACAGAAAGCACCATGAGGTGGGCGCCCCATCTATGCATGTTGCGAACCAGCAGGCCAAAGGTGACCGAGGTCTGCAAGGTGTAGATGTCAGTCCAGGCCGCAGCAGCCGTTGGTCGGTAGAAGAACATCAAGAAGATGCCGGTAATGGTGAGCAGGATGAAGAGGAAGAAGCTCAGACCACCGAGGCACAATGTGTAACTGACCTTGACCGCATGGCGCTTCACCTTCACTGGGTGAAGGTGATACAGCACGCTGTTCATGATGACGTATGAGCGATTCCGGGGGCTGTCGGTGTAGCCCTTACGGAATACCGAACCAGGCCGGAAGATGGAGTTCCAGGTTTGCGAACCTTGGACAGAATCACCGAGTCCGCTCATCGCACTGCTCATGCGCTCAGCGGCGGTCGGCTTGTCTTGAATCGACTTTGCCATGTTGGAGAGTTCCTAATTCCTACTGATCAGATCGTGTACGTGGGGGCGTAGTGCTTAGGCGAGACGCATTCCATAGCCGTAGCCATGGGAGTCGGTCCGCTGATGGTAGTCACCGGTTGCATTGGCTGGGCCAATCTTGCCGAGGATGATGACGCCTGTTGGGCACCGATCGACACAGAGTGCACAGCGGGTGCATACGTCGTCGTCGATGGTAAAGATTGACTCATCACTTGGGTCGTCGCCGGGCTTGCTCATACCGAATGCCTCAGTGATGGCGTCGGTCTTCACCAGGTGAATACACTTCCACGGGCAAATGTCGACACAGCCTTCGCACAAGATGCATTCAGATTGGTCGATGTGGATGAACTGCTTTGGCTTGACGGCGCGACCTAGATAGTCGGCGTCTACCTCGACCAGAACGTAGTCGTCGCGGAACTCCGGGAACGGCGGATTGGCGTCGGTGTAACCCACTAGCGAGCCTCCTCAGCAATAAGCGAATGAATAGGCAAGGTCATCAGCCCCGCTTGACGAGTGGTCGACCATAGGTGCTCTTCACGACGTCTGCACCCTTCTTCTCTTTGCCTCGTGCCTGCCACATTCCCCAGAGACCGGTCATGCCACCAAGGAACACGATGTAGATGATTGCGGCGATCGAGTCGGAGATGGTGCGATAGGTGATGGTGAAGGGGAACCATCCGCCGCTGGCCTTGGGCTTCACGATGTCAAACGGCCCGAACAGCAGCTTCTCTGCGGTCCAGCTCCACTCGTTCTCTGCCACCGTGAGCCACTGGTGGGGAACAATGCCAAACGCAATGAACATGACGAAGAAGACGTACGCCGAGAACAACATCGCCTCACCCCATGTGAAGGTGCGATCAACTGGCCGACGCTTAGCGAAGACCACGATCAGGCCCGTCATCACGAGCGTGAACAGTATCGAGGTGACAAGAGCGACCACGGGGTGACCTCCAAGGCCGGTATCCGGGTGGGCGGAGAAGCATCGAAAACGATGCCGTTGATAGACTAGATGCCAATCTAGTCGGGACTCAATACTCAGAGGCAAACCCCAGCACCGAGTCTCGACGTGGTCGTACGGCACACAAGGCACCGAACGACCGCGATAGGCCGCCCCACGCTAGCGGCTCTTCCTCCGCCAGACGCGCAATTCATGCGGCTCTTTCACCAACGGTTCAGGCCCGACAGCCGACGACACACCAAATATCCCGCGCCATTTCGTTGTCTTGGCAAAACCGCGCCTAGAGTTGCAGGCCGATTGGCTGAATTGTTTTCTTCATGCCATCACCCGGACCGTTGGCTCACGTGACGCCCAGAGGACCCTGTGACTGAGATCCCCGAACATCTACTCAAACGGAGCAAAGCCCGCAAGGGTGGAGGCGACGATTCGGCACCAGCCGGTGGCGCTGCGAGCGCTGCCGTTACCCCTGCTCCGGCGACCGCCGAAGTGCCTGGTGCACTGGCCGCGGCTGCGGCGGCAATCCCTGCTGACAAGCCGGCAGTGCCAGAGGCGCCGAAACCCGCGTATGTTCAGGCATTCGAGAAGCGTAAACGCATCCCGGTGTGGGCGCTTCCCGTTGTTGCCGCTCTACCTCTATGGGCCTGGGCCTACGCCGGCACGATGCAGGAGCCAATTCGCGAAGACCCGCTCTACACCGAGTCGGCTGCGCTCTACGTCGAGAAGGGTTGCTCCGGCTGCCACGGCGCTGGCGGCGGTGGCGGTACTGGCTACCAGCTCAGCAACGGTGAAGTCGTGAGCACGTTCCCGTCAGTTGCCGATCAATTGGTACACGTCGCTCGCGGCTCTCAGTCCATAAGCGGTGAGGCCTATGGCGATCCTGCCCGCCCTGGCGGCGCTCGGATTTCTGGTGCACTCGGCGCGATGCCAGCCCAGATCGATGCCGGGCTCACCATGCTTGAACTAGAGCTCGTCGTCTTCCACGAGCGGGCAACACTCGCCGGAGAAGACATCACAGGCGAGACCTACCAGCTCTACGTTGAGGAGCTTCGCCACGAAGCCGAAACAGGCGGCGACGACGTCCCAATCGACCTCGAACGCCTTTTGGGTTGTGCCAATCCGGCCTATACCCCAGGCGCCACCGGCGATCGGCCAATCGAAGAGTGCTTCGGACCAGAAGCGGCGACCGCGAGGGCCGAGGCCTAACCGTCCGCTTCAAAACAATTCAAATGTGACGACGGTGGCCCTCGACCAGGGCCATCG
The DNA here is from genome assembly GCA_037968895.1 of Acidimicrobiales bacterium. GTDB lineage: Bacteria > Actinomycetota > Acidimicrobiia > Acidimicrobiales > SZUA-35 > JBBKWJ01. The sequence continues at coordinate 1,466 of JBBKWJ010000079.1, read as the reverse complement.
CTCGTTTTGCCCCAATTCGCGCGACAACCTTGCTGATGATTCCCATTAGGCTCGTCGGTTCGGGTTTAGATTTTGGCAGAGGTTGCCGATAAACCCAGCGCTGGGCACCCCCCAGATACGCGGCGAAAGGCATCAATGCGAATTCCAGTCTCGGTAGCTCTTGCGGCTTCGTTCTGTCTCCCATTAGCACTTGTGTCACCGAGCGGAGCGCAGGAGCCGGTTCTCGAGTCTGCCCCTGGCATCTTGATCGTCGAGTCGATCGATGACTCGATCGACACCACGAGCCCAGAGGCGATCAACCGCTTCGCCGAGCTTCAAGCGAGCCTGCCAATCGACCCTGAGCGTGTCGAGCCAAGCTTCGGCCCCGACGGGACCCTTATGGCCAGCGCTGTCTCTGGACTCAGTGTCGACTACAACAGCAGCTACCCAGCTCCAACCGCTGTTCGTACGATCGTCAACTCGGCCGTTTCGAACTGGAACTCTGTGCTTGCGACTGGCACTGGTCCGGTTGAAATCGAGGTCTATTGGCAATGCCTGTCCCCCGGTCTTCTCGGCATGGCTGGCCCTGTCGGATTCTTTCGCAATGATCCGGGGCTTCCTACAGGTGACTGGTATCCGGCCGGCCTCGCCAACACACTCACCGGCCTTGACGTCAACGACAATTTTAATGGTGAGGCTCTGCCCGAGGTTCAGGTCATCCTCAATGCGGCGTTATTGAGCGGCAACAGCTGTGGCACCGAGGGCGGCGTCTGGTACGTGGGCACGAATGGCAACCCCTCGTCAAGCCAGGTCGACCTTTATTCAGTCGTGCTCCACGAGGTCGGACACGGACTTGGCTTCCTCGGGTCCGGCACCGCCACCAACGGTGGTTCACCAGCACTTGAGTCGCCGAATCCATACGGATTCGACCGGCAGGTGCTCTACAACGGAACATCGTTGCTCAACGCGTCAAACCCCAATTCGCTGCTCACCTCAAATGCACTATCCATCAATGTGGGAAGCGGCTGGGCCTACAAAATCTACGCACCGTCGACATGGGAGCAAGGCAGCAGTTTCAGCCACTTCGACGAGTCCAGTTCCGGCCCAGGAACCGCAGGCGCCATCATGACTCCTGCTCTCGGTCCTGGTGAAACCGAGCGCACTATCGACGCCCCGACAGCCGGGGTGATGTCACAGATCGGCTGGCCAGTAAAGGTCAAAGCTGTACCGCCAGCCAACCTCACCACTTCGGTGTCTGGCTCAACTGTCTCTGCCTCATGGGACATAGATATGACCTCAAAGGGACTCCCTCCAAGCTCGCACGTCGTCAAGCTTTACGCCGATGGCGTTCTCAAGAGCAGCATCACTGTGGCGGGAACCGCGAAATCCGCATCACTAAGCGGCTTCGTGTCTGGCAAGAACCACAAGCTCGTGGTGACACCGTTTGGACCAGGAGGCGCAGGCACCTCGGCCGAACTGTCGTCGGC
>JBBKWJ010000078.1:0-39042 GCA_037968895.1 Acidimicrobiales bacterium | reverse complement strand
ACAACTCGGCCACCAGAAATGTGGTCGGCGGCGACAGCCTGTTTAGCGAGCACGGCAGGGTGGCGATATGTGTTGCCGCAGACGAGGGGTCCTAAGCGCACCTTTTCGGTGAGGGTCGCCAGGCCTGACAACACCGACCATGCCTCGTGAATCGGGCCGGTGGTATCAGCCTGATTCGGCATGAAATGGTCAGCAACCCAAAGCCCGTCCCAGTCGGTCTGCTCGGCGCGGACGCCTGCATCGCGAATGTCTTGCCAGGAGTGTCCATTACCTATCCAATGACTGAAGCGCATCCGCCGACCGTAGCCGGGTCAACCGATTCGTTTCCAAACGATGGTTGGCTAACTTTCGCCGGCGTATGTCCCAAATGAGAAGAGATTCCCCTCGGGGTCACGAACCGAGAATATTGAGCCGCCCGGATCGTGGTCGGGCGCTTCGAGCGGCGCGACAATCTCAACGCCAGCATCGACACAACGAGCGTGAACTGCGGCGGGATCAGCCGTGATGACGTAAATGTTGGCTGCTCCGGTCGGCTGTTGGGAGAAGATGTTGCCATCCCGGTTGGCCGAGGCGGCTTGGAGCACGCCTCCCTCTGGCCATGTGAGCTGGCTATGGACGATCTCGTCTGGCGAACTGCCCGGGACCACCAACGTCTCTTCGAAGCCGAATACATCAACGAGTAGACCGATGCCAGCCAGCGCGTCGGCCAGATTGAGGGCCGACCAGATTGCGCCTCTCGGACTTGAGGAATGGACTGCAAAACCTGACCCCTCCATCCGCTCGGCGTATGTGTCGACATCGAAGTCTTCAAGTTGCTGGGAAAGCATCCACCGATACCCGATGGGGTCGAGGATCGTTGCTTGGCGGGTTCCGTGCCCCTGATCAGCTGGGTCCGACAGGGCAGTCGCTCCGGCCTTAATCGAACGGGTGAACCAGGCATCGGTGTCATCGACGTCGAGCACGATTGCGACCGAGGATCCTCCGAGCGTTTCCGGCGACTGGACACCCATTTCGGGGTATTCATCCGAGACGTAGATTTGGCCTCCGGCGACTTCTAGCTGGGCGTGACCGATGCGGCCATCGTCGCCAACCACCCTCATCTGCTCTTTTGCGTTGAACGCGGTGGTATAGAACTTCAGCGCTGCCGACGCGTCGCTACAGGTCAAGTAAGGGATCGGAGCGCTGGCCATTCGCCGAGAATAGGCCATGGTCGAGATACGCGTCGAGCATTGGGACGACCTGATCAGCTTGCACAAGGCCATTGCCAGCAGGTGTTTCTACTCTTCGGTACCAGGTTCCACCACGCCACGTTCGTCTGGCGGAGATCCAAATAAGGTCGGCATCGTGGCGGAAGCGGAACCGAACCGGACCCCTCGCGCTTCTGAGCACCAAGGCCGAATCGCCTCGCGACACGTTCGAAACCGTGCCAAACCACCACGGCTTGGTGAGTCGCGCAACCGCCAGCGAGAATACGAAAACCCAAGCGCCAGACAAGATGAGGAGCCGAGTTGGGATTCGGAGTGAACCGAGGGCGTCGAATAGGGCGGTGCCGACATTGGCAAACGTGAGGGGGGCAGCGACCTCTTCAGTCGCCGTGTAGTCCCAGAGTTCGAGATCGATGGAGTTGTCGACACTTTCAAGACGAGGTGCTGCGACGTTGACGATGACTGAAGCGGTCCCTCTTGAGCCATCAGTACCGACGACGACATACTGGAACATGGCGGTCCCGGCAAAGCCGCTTTCCGGCTCGTACCAAAGTCCATCGTCGCGAAGAGTGACGGTGCCAGAGGATGGTTGAGTGAAGCTATCGATTTGAAGCTCGCTCCCGGCATCGTTGGCCAAGATGGCAAGGAACACTGGTTGCCCGTAGTTCGTGGTGAAGATGTCGCCGCGAGCACGAAGTTCGGCAAAGGACAGTGACAAGGGCGAGACGGTAACGGTAAAGGAAACGCTCGTCACCGATGACGGCGCGGCGTCATCAGCAACCGAGATGCGAACTAGGAATTCTTGGCCTGCTTGGTCGTTGCCGGGCGTCCAAGCGATGAGACCAGATTCTGGATCGACGGTGAGGTCCTGTGGGCCCTCGTCGACCGTGAACCGCAATTCATTTGTCGGAATATCGGCATCAGAAGCCGCCAACCCGAATGTGAATGCCGTTCCGACCGCGATCTCTTGGTCAGTCGGTGCGGCGAGGATCGGAGGTTCGTTTACCTCTCTCACCGAGATCGATAGTGGGAGCACCACACTGTTCTGGTTGGCGCTGCTGTCGCTGATCCGGACACTGAAGTTGTACTGTGCCGGCCCCTGAGCCTCGCTCGGGGTCCAACTCAGCAAGCCAGTAGATCGGTTGATGCGAACTCCCCTTGGCGCGCCGACGAGGCTGTAGCTCAGGACATCGCCATCAAGGTCTGTGGCCTCAATCTGGATTGAGAACAGCTTCTGTTCACCAATTGACTTCGGTGCGACGGACAAGGCACGCGGAGGCGTATTCGGGATGAATGTTGCGGTCGTCGTGGTTGGTAGTGCCGAGGTCGAACTGGTTGTTGTCGATGGTGATGACGTAGTGGTCGTCGTCGATGGAGGTGATGTCGTTGTGGTCGATGTCGTGCTTGTCGTTGTCGTGCTTGTCGTTGTTGTCGCGCCGACAGTCAGTGTGAAGCTCTTCGAATCACTGAGGCTAGGTAGTCCGCTGTCGTTGACGGTGATGGTGATCGAGTGAATGGTGCTGGCATCGGCCGCCGACGGGTTCCAGAGGAAGGCCCCGGTTAGTGGGTTGAGTGTCGCTCCTGCTGGCATTCCGGTGGCGGTGAATGTGAGCGTGTTTGAGGGGCTATCAACGTCAGTCGCGGTAGCGGTGAAGCTCACTAATGTTTGAGGAGGCGTCACGATGTTGGCGAGCGTCGCGAGCATCGGTGCTGCATTGACCTCATTCACTGTGATCGCAAACGACTCAGAGTCGCTGAGCGCCGGTGTGCCATTGTCGGTGACGGTTATGGACACTGTGTAGACGCCTGGTCCCTGCAGTTCAGTAGGTGTCCAGGCGAAGGCGCCAGTGTTGGGGTCTAGCGAGGCGCCGGATGGTAGTCCTGTAGCCGACCACGTGAGGGTGTCAGCAGGTAGGTCGGCGTCAGTCGCCGATGCGAAGAAGCTGAGAGACTGGTGTTCATTGATCGTCTGGGTCCCAATGGCAGCGAGAACTGGCGCCTGGTTGGTGTCGGTCACGGTCCATGCGAAGGTGACGGTGTCTGTCCCGCCGTTGCCGTCGTCGACGGTGACATCGACAGAATACGGAGATGCGACTGCGGCAGTGACGGAAACTGTTCCGGAGATTTCACCGGTTGTCGGCGAGATGCTGAGTCCGGGGGGAAGACCCGTGGCCGACCATGCGAGCGTGTCTGTAGGCACGTCAGGATCGGTGCCCGCGATCAGCAATGTGATCGCTTGTCCTTCTCCCGACACTTGGCTGCCCGGTGAGGTAAGTGTAGGGGCGGTGTTGGTGTCGTTGATGGTGAACAGGATCTCTTGTTCATCGAACAGGGTGCCGGTGCCGTCGTCGGTGACCCGGATCTTGAAGCTGTGGGTGGTGCCGCCTTGGGACTCGGTCGGTGTCCAGGTGAATACACCGCTAGCCGTGATGGCTGCGCCGGTGGGGACGGTGTCGACGCCGTCTTCGAGGGTGAAGGTGAGGGTGTCGGCGGGGACATCAGGGTCGGTTGCGGTCGCGGTGAACGTGAGTAGTGCGTTTTCGTCGACGGTCTGGTCCGCAATTGGTGTGAGGACAGGCGGTTGGTTTGGAACGATAACTAGCGTCGCCGTCACGGTGGCTGAGAACTCCGAGGTCGCGCCATAGACCGGACCAGTGGATTCTTCGGTCGCGGTGAGCGAGACGATGTCGCCGAAGGAGCCTGCGTAGGCAATCTGGAAGTTCTCGACGCCGGAGCCGCTGTGTGTGATCGTGGTTGCGGTCTCGTAGGTTTCGCCTTCGCCGTATCCGCTCGGGTCGGAACCAGATGGGTTGGTGAAGGCATCAATGCGGTAGTCGCCCGCTGGCACATCGAGATCGAAATCGACAGTCACGGTGCCTGCGGTCTCGGACGCCGACATGTTTACCGGGTAGTTGACCCAGGCATCCACGTTGCTGTTCGGGGTGGCGCCGTCATTATCGAAGTCGATACCGAGCGCATCGTTGGAATAGATGTCGTTGCCGATGATGGTGTTGCCGGTGCCGGACAGGAAGGTGATGCCCTCGCCGTTAAACGCGATCTTGTTTCCGTCGCCAGCGCCCGAACCGCCGATGAGGTTGTCCGAGGAGCCCAAGGCGGTTGTGTAGATCCCAGTCAGTGTGTTGCCGAGATCGACGGTGCCGCCCGTGTTGGTTCCGATGGAGTTCGCCTGAATCGTGTTGCTGTTCGAGTTATTCAGGTTGATGCCCCGTTGCGCGTTGCCAGCGATGACGTTGCCATTGCCAGGAGAGCCGATGATCGCTCCGTTCGCCCAGCCTTCGATACGCACTCCGTCGAAGGTGTTGGGGAGAGGTGCGGTAGCAGCCAGGTTGGTGCCGATGGTGTTGCGGAGCATCTGTGTTCCGGTGGCACCGGTGTTGTTGATATAGACGCCGTGAACATCGTTTCCGGAAATGAGGTTGTCAAGGACCAGCGTGCCAGGTGCATTTGAGATTCGGAGGCCGTGCAAGTTGTTCGGAATTGCGGAATCGCCGTTGGCGTTGGTTCCGATGCGGTTGTGCTGGATGGTGTTGCTACTCGTGGCGGCTCCATCCACCAGGATCCCGCCTTCGCCGGAGCCATTTCCGGAAATCACATTTCCATGGGCGGATGTGGCACCACCGATGGTGTTGTCGTGGGCGCCACTAAAGATGTAGAGCCCATATCGTCCGTTGGCGATTGCGGCGGTGCCAGTGGCGTTAGTACCAACGTAATTGCCTTGAACGACGTTGCCAGTGGCCGCAGCGGTATAGATGTAGAACCCATCGTTAGTGTTGCCCGAAACCACGTTGCGGTCAGCTGGGTCACTACCGCCGATGGTGTTACCGCCGGTTTTGAAGTTGATACCCCACGCGTTCGGTGCAGCGGCTGTGCCGGTCACGTTGGTGCCGATGTAGTTGCCCACGATCGTGTTCCCACCGTTGAACTCGATGTCGACGGCGTCGTCACCCCAATTGTTGATGACCAACCCGCGAAGGGTCGATCCGCCGCCAGTCAGGTAGAAACCATTTTCTTCTCCGGCCGAGACGTTGGTGCCGTCGACCACGATTACCGGACGTCCCTCGGTCGCGTGCTGCGGCTGCGTCGACCCATCGATGATCATTGGTGTGCTGATGTCGGGGAGCAGACTGGACGGCCGAATGGTGAAGCGGAGGGGGGCCGCCGCGTAGTTTGGGTCGCTGGTCGGAATGTTGAAGGTGATCGTGTCAGTACCGGCGAAGGCGTTTGCCTCCTGAATGGCAGCACGGAGGGTGCATACCCCGGCCGTCGAGGTCTCGCATACACCGTCGCCAGCAGCGGCGTCGCCAGCGTCACCGGTCGAGTTCACGACGACCGTGTTGCGAACGATCGCGACTGCAGAGAACTCAGAGGTAGCGCCGTAACTCCCGCCGCCAAAATCCTCGGTGATTGTGACCGTGATCTCGTCACCAATGGCACCGACAAAAGCAGCCCCCCACGCTTGTGGCCCAGCACCTGAATGGCTGAGGGTGGACGATCCTACGTACGTTTCCCCTTCGCCGTAACCCGATCCGTCGGAGCCGGATGGATTTGAGAAGATCTCAAATCGGTAGCTGCCAGCTGGTACGTCGAAGGTGCCACCTAGCGTCACGATTGGGCCAGACGCAACCGCCGAGGCCACTACCGGGAAGTTGAGCAGGGCGTTTGGGCCAACGTCTGCGTCACCCGCGTCGTTCGGTGTTACTCCGGAGGCGAGATCGCCGACGCTCACCGCGTTGATGCCGAGGCCACCGTTGCTGAAGATCGAGTTCCCGAGCAGCGTGATGCCCGGTCCTGAGTTCTGAAGTTCAACGCCCACGAAGGTGTTGAAAGCGATGGTGTTCCCTTCGGCGGCTGTTGGGCCACCGATGGTCGCCGTGCCGCTTGTATCGGCCCAGACGCCCTCCGAGTTGCCGAGATCGACGGTACCGGAGGCGTCGGTTCCGATTGTGTTTCCGGTGATTAACGTGCCTGACGATGAGTCATTGAGCGTGATTGCGGCTGCTCCGCTGTCGCCAATGAGACTGTCGGCGATTGTGGTGTCGGTTGCTGCGAGCGAAACAACGATGCCTTCGGAACCATTGCCAGCCGGGGTGACACCGTCGGGGAGAACGCCGACGTAGTTGCCAACGAGCGACACGGTGTTTGCATTCACGACGATGCCGTGATCGGGGAAGTTGGTGATTGCGAGGGCGCTCAGAACCGTGCCGTCAGCACCAGCAGGAATGCGGAAGCCGTCGATTGCCCCGACCTGAGAAGCCCCGTCGATGTTGATCAGCGGACTCGAGACGTAGCCGGGTTGAGTTGTCCCATCGATTCGGACCGATCCGGTGACGGGAGGAAGAGTTGATGTGAGCGAAACTTGCCAAGCCGACCCGGTGTAGCCGAGTTCGGTAATTGGAATATTGAAGTTAATCGTTTTCTGTCCGCCAGAAGCGTTGGCTTGTTGAAGAGCGGCTCGCAAAGTGCACTTCGTTGCTCCATCGATGTTTGTCCCACTGGCGTCGCATAGACCATCGCCGGTATTTGCATCTGAGCCGTCGTCGGTCGAGTTCACAACGTACATGCTTGGTGAAAGGCCGAGAACGTACAACGCTCCAGCGTCAGCACTGCCATCGTCATCGCCTACAGCGCCAACGGCCACGTCGACAACGCCGTCAGCATCAAGGTCGCCAAGCCCAGCCACACTCAGACCAAACTGGTCGCCGATGTCGAGCGTCGCAGCGAGTCCGCCTGTTGCCAAGCTGATCTCTTGACCACTCTTAACAGTACCGTCAGCGTTCATAAAGAGAATGTGTACGGCCCCTCGACTCCCGTCACCGGCAGCTCCGACAATCAGATCGGCCACGTTGTCACCATCGGCGTCACCGAGGCTGGCCACTGAAACACCAAAATTGTCTGCGTCATTGAGGACGGCCGTCAGACCGCCCTGGGTGTCGCTAATCTTCTGTTCGGCTTTGACAGTCCCGTCGGGGTTCAAGAACAAGATGTGAACGGCACCCCGGTTGGTGCCACCGTCATCATCCCCATAGGCACCGACTGCGATGTCGTTGCTGCCGTCACCGTCTAGGTCTCCGAGGGCTGCGATGCCCGAACTGAAGGCGCCGTCGTCGCTCAACGTCGCGAGAAGGCCGCCCTGGGTGTCGCTAATCTTCTGTTCGGCTTTGACGGTCCCGTCGGGGTTCAAGTACAAGATGTACACGGCACCCCGGTTGGTACCGCCGTCATCATCCCCGTACGCACCAACCGCGATGTCGTTGCTGCCGTCACCGTCCAGATCTCCGATCGAGTCGATGGAATACCCAAAGCGATCCGTGGTGTCGAGTGCCGTGATGAAGCCGCCTTTTGTATCGCTGATTCGCTGTTCGGCTTTGACGGTCCCGTCAGCATTCAAGAACAAGACGTGAATGGCACCCCCGTCGGCGCCGCCGTCATCATCAAAGTCGGCACCGACAACTATGTCGCCGATTCCGTCGCCATCAAGGTCACCGAGTCCGGCGGCAGAAACACCAAAGTTGTCGTCGTCGTCGAGTTTTCCAGCGAAACCGCCTTGGGTGTCGCTGATCGTCTGTTGGCCATTAACCGTTCCATCGTCATTCAGGAACAAAATTCGAACCGCGCCGCGATTGGCGCCGCCGTCGTCGTCAAACTTTGCGCCGACGACAATGTCGGTTACGCCATCGCCGTTGAGGTCGCCGACACCGGCTGTCGACCCTCCGAATTCATCGCCACTAGCTAGATCGGGCGCAAGACCACCGAACGTTGAGGAGATTTTCTGCTCGGCGGCGACCTTGCCATCGGTATCGATGGTTATGGGAAGATCAAGCCAATCGGGCTGACCGTCGTGATCAGAATCACGAGCATCGCGGGGATCAGCGTCCGAGTTGGGGTCGGCGTTCTCGGAAATGGTTGGTATGGCATCACCGTCATCGTCTGCGTCGAGGTAGTTGGCGAGGCCGTCGCTGTCGGTGTCTGGGCCTGGGTTCGTGGCCGGGTTGCCGTCCAAGTCAGTATTCGCGTCCTCCTGAGTGTCGGCGATTCCGTCGTCGTCTAGATCGCCGGGTGCAGCCGAGGATGGGGAGTCGACAAATACAACAGACGCGACAACGAGCGACAGTGCGGCACATGCTCGCAACCACCGCTCGTGCCGAGACCGCTTCATCGAATCGGCGGTTGTTTGCCGGCGCCGCAAGCTACGTTCCTCGAGCCATCGTCACCGGAACGAGGGGAAGCGCAAGCACCATGACCTGTCGGCCGGCCTCCTCTTCGACGACAATTGTGCCTCGAAGATCGTCGGCCAGATGAAGCGCAGTGAGCATGCCAACATCGTTGCTGCCGAGCATCGTCAGCCGGCCGCTTGCTGTCTGCTGTTCAGCGATGAGTGTCAGCTCGGATGGTGATCGTAGTTTGCCGTCGTGAATGACTCGCACGACTGTGTTCTCGCCGTCGTCCTTTGCATTGATTGCGACCGTCGTTGCTGAGCGACCTTGACAGTCTCGAATCATTGATGAGAGGAGGAGTCGCAGCACCTCGGGTTCGCTCCACGAGTTTGTCGATCCCCGAACGTTCGTCACGACGCGGATGTCGGCCCGTTGGCGGTTGGCGTCATCGGCAGCTTGTTCAATAACCTGTGCCACATCAACGGCCTGGAAGTCGCAGCGTTGGGCATGATCGAGGGTCCGGAAGGTTCGTTCGAAGTCGTCGACCCACTGAGTAGCGGCCACAGGGGTCAGGTCGGTGATGGGACCGTCCGAGATCGCAAGCTTCAGATCGCGCAACTCACCTAAAATCAAGTCACGGCGCAGAGCTGATCGAACACCATCACGAACAAGCCGAGCTTCGGTCTTTAGCAAGTCGCGCGGCGGTCGTGACAACATCCGATAGATAGCGACGGCAATTGAGGGAACGACGAACGCGATCGTGAAGCTCACAAGTGCGCCGAGGCGAGACAGCCCGCTGTCGGCCGCTTGGAGATCATCGAGGGCATCGGTTCGACGAGCAACGGCTACGTCACGAGCGTCGCTGTAGGCAATCTCGAAATCGGCAATTGTTTGCGGAGCGACTGGCTCGTTGGAACGTATTGCTTCGATGAGGACAGTACCAGCCGCAACAAAATCAGTGAGTGCCAAGGTTGCCTCGTCGTCGAGCCCGTCGAGGTCGGTTTCCAGGATTGAGACGGAGCTTTGTAGGCCAGCGAGTGACTGCTCGGCGTCATCAACAGCGACCGAGATTGCATCGGTTGTATTAACCTCGCCGTTCACTTCATCAAGAGCGACTGCGAAACCAAGCTGAGCCCGTCCGACGGTTGTTGCTCTGACGAGTTCGCTGAAGGCATTCAGCCGGCTCGACTCAGTTGCCACATTTCGCGACTCGAAGACAATACCGAAGATCCCCGACGTGAGCGTGAGGAGTACAAAGCCGGTGATAGCGCCGAGAATCAGAGCGCGCCGGCGGCGTGCTTTGTCGCGGCGAAGCCTCGCCCGGCGAATCTCGGTGATCTCCATCATTTTGTAGATCGGCCTGAACAGGGCAAACTTAACTCGTTGAGCACCTTTGCTCGGTCAGTTTCGCTCTGAATAGGCCATGCGGACCTGTTGGCATCTCGAAGCCGCGATCTACCTCAGGTTTCGCCAACGATCTACCGATATTCACTCTCGTGAGGTTTGTGCCCTAATGAGTCAACCAATCGAAGTCGACACTGGGCGTTCGTCGCAGTCCGCGCTCGAACGCGCGCTGCGGCCACAACGTGTGATTCTTGGCGTCGTCGCGCTCGCTCTCGTTTTGGCTGGTAGCCGGTCGGGGCCAGTCCCGCTCGGACAGGACCTTCGCATAGTTGTCGGAGTGCTCGCCGTGGCGAACGTGCTCTGGAATGTCGTCCGGCCAAGGTCGTCGGAGCTGAAAGCTGGCTTCGCTCCCGGTCCGGTTGTGCAGATCGGTGTCGACGTCGTTTTGGCGCTCGCCTCGATCGTTGCGCTTGATTCCCAAGCGACACCGCTGGCCTGGATTCTGCTGTTCGTCCCCGTTCTTGACGCCGCAGCGCAGTCGGGTCTGTGGGGCGCGGTGAGCGTCTGGGCCGGCGTCAGCCTTACCTACGTGGCCGTTCTCCTCAGTATTGACGGCGGTGAGGTAAGCAACGCTGCGTCACTGCAGACAGGGGTCCAACAGGTTGTTGCTCTGTTAGCTGTCGCGATCCCGACGGTGATCGTGACCGGTCGGCTCCGAGGCGATCTCGATGCAACGGGTGAGGCACGCGCCCAGGCTGACGATCATGTGTACCGGATGCGAGCTGTGAGTTCGGTTGCGCAGCAACTCAGCAGTGCGTCAGACCCTGATCAGGTGCTCGCGCTCGCCGCAGACGCCGTTCTTCGGTTGGGTTTCGTTCGAGCCGACATTTGCACGAAGGCGACTGATGAGCCTTGGGTTACAGAGCACGCCGCTGGTCGCCCGGGCGCTTTTGACGCAGCGAGCGACGCATTGTTAAGTGCGGCGATCCAGAACTCGTCGAAAGCATCAATTGGGGTCGGCGCAACGCCGGCGGAGGATCTCCAGCGTCTGCACCACGCTGGCTATCGTTCTGCGCTCGCCGTTGTCGTGAAAACATCGGACAGCCAATGGATCGGAATCCGAGCCTACTCAGACTCTCAGTTGACCTCGGTTGATGGTGCTTGGGAGTCACTCGAGACATTGGTTTCACTCATCGGTGCGGCCTGGACGAATCGAGTCGACCACCGGAACCTCTCGGTCCTCGCCAAACAGATGCAGCACGAGGCAACACACGACAGTCTGACGGGTATCCCGAACCGAAATCAACTCTTTCGGGACCTCGACCAAGCCATCAACCACGAGGTCAGCAACCTGGCTGTGGTTTTTATGGATCTCGATGGCTTCAAGGCCATCAACGATTCTTGGGGCCACGATGCTGGCGACCAAGCGCTCATTGAGATTGCTCGACGGCTCACAACGCTCATCGGTTCCTCAGGGCGGACGGCTCGCCTCGGTGGCGATGAGTTTGTGGCCTTTTCCATTCGTCGAGATGTGTCGGTCTTAGAACCATTGGTGCGCGAGATAGTCGCGTCGGTCTCCGCCCCTATTGACGTTGGGCCTGCGACCACGACAGTCGGTGTCAGTATCGGAGTTGCCTTCTGGACGAACGACGAGAACGCCTCCACGTTGATGAGACGAGCCGACGAGGCGATGTACGTCGCGAAGGTCGAGGGAAGGGCGACCAAAACGTCGAACTATCGGATTGCTGAAGCCGCCGTGACGACAGCGCTACATCAGTAGCGCCGACGACGCCGGACGAGACTTAAGTGAAAATAATCTGGCCGCCGGCGGCCATCTCGTAGAAGTCGCCGATGGTGATGATGGAATCAACCTGTTCGACGAAGTCATCTTCATCGAGCTTGAACAAGTCCACCGAGGCCAAGCACGCATAGATGCCAGCGCCGGTGTCGGCGATCATTTCGATGAACTCGGGGATGCTCGGAATATCCAGCGCCTCGATCTGATGCTCCATGTACTTGGTCATCAGTGCCGAGACTCCAGGAAGACCGCCAGCCCAAGTGGGGATGTGGAGTCCGGGATTGCCGACCGTTGACACCTTGATGTGGTCTTGCCGCTTCTTGTGAATCGCGTCGAGGCCGAAGAAGGTAAAGAAGAGGTTCGCCTCCATCCCTTCGGCGCGGGCGCCGTTGGCCATGATGAGCCCGGGGTAGATCTCTTCCAATGATGCCTTGGAAATGACGATTGACACCTTGCTAATTGGCTCGGGTGCGTCTGACGACGTGCCGGTGTCGAATTGCTCTGCCAGTGTGGTCATGACAGTTACCTCTGTCTGTAGTTGATGTCGATGATGGAACGGACGGGACTAAATGCAGCCCTTTGGCTTTGGGATGCCAGCACATCGGGCGGCCAGCTTGGCCGGGCCCTTTGGGAAGAGGTTGTAGAGCTCTTTGACGCTCACACCCGAGGACTTGCCGAGCTTTCGAACCGTTGGGCCGGTGCCCTTCTCGAAATACTCTTCGCGCATGTAATTGAGGACCTGCCAATGCTGATCCGTTAGCGGCCCGGGGACTCCCCATTCTTCGGCAAGCTGCGGCACCATCTCAGTTGTCCACTGCTCGGGTTTAACGAAGAATCCTTCGTCATTCAGTTCAACTTCCACGCCTGCAAGTGTTGTGACTGGCATGTTTTCTCTACTTTCTTTCTTCGGTGAGCCGAATTGGCTCGTTAGTTCTTAGGCCTCAACGCGATCCTTGCCGTGTTCGGGCATATCGGCGCCAATCCCAGGGATGTCGCGTCCCGGCAGAAGGCCGTGCCAGTAGAACGACTGGAACATGAGCTTGCCAAGGTGGTTGAGTCGTGATTCCTTGAGCAAGGGAAGGCCGAAGCGGCTCGGATAGTGGCCCGGCAGCGGCTCAGTCTCGTAGTTGAAATCGATGAGAAGTGCCTTCGAGAAACCGGTTTCGATGAAGCAGTTTGCGTGTCCGTCGTACGATGCCTCAAGTGGCTTTCCCGCGAGGAACGACTCGATGTTCTCGACGAGCACCTCACCCTCGAAGTGGGTCACCGATCCGGCCTTTGATGTCGGAACGTCGGCAGCATCGCCAAGCACAAAGATATTGGGTCGAACCAAGGACTGCATGGTTGAGTTGTCGGTCGGAACGAACCCAAGCTCGTCGCCCAGTTCGTCAGATTCGAACACATACGGGGCGCCGCCGTGTAACGGAATCACGACTGCGAGGTCGAAGGGGATCTCGGATCCGTCGTAGCCGACAAGGAGCTTCTTCTCGTTGTCGATTTCGCCCGTGTTGAACTCGGTCACGATTTCGATGTTCTTGTCGCGTAGCAGACTGCCAAGAGCGTTCGACGCGGCTGGCTTGGTGAATGCGCCATCGAGCGGTGTTGCGTAGACGATGGTGATCGCATCACGAACACCCTTCTCGGTGAAGTACCAGTCGGCAAGAAACGCAAACTCAAGTGGTGCAACCGGGCACTTAATCGGCATGTCGATCACATTGATGACCAGCCTGCCTTCAGTGAAGCTCTCCAGGCGATCGCGGAGCGCAGTCGCTCCTTCCATGTCGTAAAAGGTAAACACAGATTCGAGCCACGCGTCACCGAGCATGCCCTCGGTCTCTTCTGGTAGCAGTGTCGTGCCAGTGGCGACGAGCAGAACGTCGTAGGGCAGCACGGCGCCATCTTCAAGGGTTACTGCGTTTGCGTCGACGTCGACTCCTGTCACCGCGTTCTGGTGGTAGTTGATGCCTGCGTGCAGTTGGTGATCGCGAGGGCGGACGATTTCGTCTGGCTTGGCAAGCCCAAAGGGCACAAAGAGTAGGCCAGGCTGATAGACGTGGTCGTTGTTCTCGTCGACGATGTCGATTGTGAGCTCGTCGGCCGGAAAGTTCTTACGAAGACGGTTCGCAGCAAGCGTGCCACCGGTTCCTGCACCAAGTATGACGAGCCGTTTCGGCGTTCCTGGCATGTTGGTCTCCTCTGTTGAGTCTCGCTCGTGGAGGCATCAGAGTTTCGAAAGGCTGATGCTCCTCGGGAAACGGTACTCAATCGGGAGAGGCGCCAATACGGGCTTTTGACCCGAAAACAGCAACGTTTCTCGCGGGTCCTTTGACCCTACTTGGCACCCCCTTTCGTCACGATGATTGGGGTACTGGCCAGCTATAGAGGCCACTTCGCTGTGTAGCCCGCCAGCCGATGTAACGACAGGAAGTTGTCATGCCGAGTTCTCGTTGGGTGTACGGATTCGATCAGATCGACCGAGCACAAGCCTCAGTGGGGGGTGATTGGGACGCAACTCGCGGATTGCTCGGAGGGAAAGGCGCCAATCTCGGCGACATGACTCGTCTCGGAATTCCGGTTCCACCTGGTTTCGTCATCACCACCGAAGCGTGCAACCTCTACAGCGATGCTGATGGAGTGATGCCAGAGGGTCTGTGGGGCCAAGTCCTGACCGCAATGGCGGATCTCGAGACATCAAGCGGCAAAAAGTTTGGCGACCCGGTTAACCCGCTGCTTGTCGCTTGCCGCTCTGGTGCCAAGTTCTCGATGCCGGGGATGATGGACACGGTGCTCGACATCGGGCTGAATGACGAAGTTGTCGAGGCTGTCATCCGCGCCACAAGCGATGAGCGATTTGTCCTTGACTCATATCGACGCCTGATCCAGATGTTCGGCGGCGTTGTTCTTGGGGTCGCTGACGAGGTCTTTGAAGTTGTGCTTCGGAAAGCTCGAGAGGCAAATCACCTCACGAGTGACTCCGACCTAACCGCGGCCGACCTTCGCGTCGTCATTGAGCAGTTCAAGGAACTCATCTTGCGGCACTCGGCCGAGCCCTTTCCGAGCGACCCTCTCGTCCAACTCCAGATGGCGATCGAGGCGGTCTTCGAAAGCTGGCGAAGCAAGCGGGCCCACGACTACCGAGTGGCGGCACACATTCCCCACGATCTGGGAACCGCAGTAAACGTCGTGACTATGGTCTTCGGCAACCGGGGCAACGACTCGGCCACGGGAGTTGCGATGAGTCGTGACGCGACGACAGGTGAACCTCATCTCGAAGGCGACTTTCTCATCAATGCCCAGGGCGAGGATGTCGTCGCTGGCATTCGCCCCACGTTGCCGATCGCTCAACTGGCACAGGAAATGCCAGAAGTTGCAGGACAGTTCAGCGCCATTGCGAAGCAACTCGAGCTACATCACCGTGATATGCAAGATATGGAGTTCACGGTCGAGAAGGGCAAGCTATGGATTCTTCAGACTCGGGCCGGTAAACGAACGGCGCAAGCTGCGGTTCGAATCGCAGTCGACCTTGCCAATGATGGCCTCATTAGTCGGGAAGAGGCGGTGCGCCGTGTAAGCCCGGAGCAGATCGACTTCTTCCTCCACCCTCAGTTCGCGCCGAGCGCATTGCACGCGGCGACACCGCTTGCCACCGGACTCAATGTGTCGCCGGGCGCCGCTGTCGGCATTGTTGCCTTCGATCCAGAGCTTGCGGAACGATGGGCAAAGGAAGGTCGGGAGGTCATCCTGGTCAGGCATGAAACGAAGCCAGATGACGTACACGGCATGTTGGCCGCAGTCGGCATTCTGACGTCAAGCGGCGGCCGCACAAGCCACGCTGCGCTTGTCGCCCGCCAGTTTGGCAAGCCCGCTGTCGTCGGTGCTTCTGAGCTCAAAATCGATATGTCGAGTCGAACATTCGAGGTTGGATCGGTTGAGGTCCACGAGGGTGAGTGGGTCTCGGTAGATGGGACGACCGGCAAGGTCTATCTCGGTAAGACCGAGACGACTGAACCAGACATTTCGAACGAATGGCTGACGATCTTGCTTGAGTGGGCTGATGAGTTCAGAACACTAAACGTTCGGGCCAACGCCGACGATCCGGTCGAGGCAGAACGGGCCCGTCGCTACGGGGCGACGGGTATTGGTCTCTGCCGAACCGAGCACATGTTTTTCGATCCGGAGCGGCTGCCAATCGTCCAAGCAATGATCACGGCCCCGACGCCGACGGAGCAGCGGGAAGCGGTCAGCGCCTTGCTGCCGCTGCAGCGAGGCGACTTCGCGGGCATGTTCCGTGCGATGGACGGACTACCGGTCATCATCCGACTTCTCGACCCGCCATTGCACGAATTTCTGCCGAGCTTCGACGAGCTCACCGAGAAGGCTACCGACCTCCAGATCCGTCTGATCAACGCAGCCGACTTGGCCACCGTGAATCAGCTTGTTGAGGAGCTGACGGCGACCCAGACGATGCTGAGCCGTGTCGCAAGTTTGCGGGAATCAAACCCAATGTTGGGACTTCGCGGCGTTCGCCTCGGTCTTCAGATCCCGGCGCTGATCAAGATGCAAACGCGAGCCATCGTTGAGGCCGCGCTGACCGTGAAGGCGGAGGGAATCTCGGTCCACCCGGAGATCATGGTTCCGCTGGTTTCGCACGCGACCGAGATGGCTGCGGCGAGGGCAATCATCGAAGAGGAGATCGCCGACGTGTTCGCAGAGCAGCATGATTCGATCGAGGTACCGATTGGGGCCATGATCGAGGTGCCACGGGCGGCGTTAACCGCAGATGAGATCGCCGAGCACGCCGACTTCTTCTCGTTTGGCACAAACGATCTCACCCAGATGACGCTCGGTATCAGCCGCGACGATGCCGAGGCGAGCTTCCTGCTTGACTACATGGCCGAACAGATTGTCCCAGCGAACCCGTTCCATACGATCGATGCGGACGGGGTCGGCCGCTTGATGTCGCTCGCCGTTGACGACGGCCGACGTACCGACCCAACCCTGACCATTGGCATCTGCGGCGAGCATGGTGGCGAGCCAGCGTCAATAGCCCTCTGCCAATCGCTCGGTCTCGACTATGTCAGCTGCTCGGCCTACCGGGTTCCGGTGGCAAGGCTCGCCGCGGCTCACGCCGCGCTTAACGCAGAACCCGGCCACTAATGCTCGTTGGCTCGACCTTGACCCACATTGGGCGCCATTGTTCTCGCGACCATGGAACGAGTCCAAGATTTTCGAGAATCTCTTGTTCGGCCCAGTCGGTGACCTCGCTGGCCAGCCCGGTCACTACAACGCTCCAGCCCGTTCGCTCGGCCGTGTTCCACTCGTCGACCTCGAAGCAGACAGCTTGGCCCTCTGCGGCCGCAGCCAGTTTCTGGCCTTCAACCGTTCGAAATACGATCGAGCCATCGGTTATCGCAAAGTTGACCGGCAGCACTAGTGGCCCCGCATCGGTGTTGAAGCCGAGCCGTCCAACTGGGGTCGAAGCCATGAGCTCAAGGCATCCTGCCTCGTCGATGACCCCCATGCGGCTCGTGATATCGATTGCGACAATCGCTGGTTCGTCTTGCTTCTTCGGGCTCATAACACATCCTCAAGATCGGAGATTCGGACAGTGATAAGTGAAGCGCCGACCTCAATCAGATTCCAGAGTCCAAGGTCAGAAGGAAGCAGCAATGGCTGAACCGACATTCATCACCGTCGACGGCAACGAGGCTGCGGCTCGAGTCGCACATCGTCTTAGTGAAGTCGTCGCGATCTATCCGATTACGCCCGCATCGCCAATGGGCGAGCTCGCCGATGAGTGGTCCCAAGCAGGGGTTACGAACATATGGGGCGGTGTTCCTGAGGTCATTGAGATGCAGAGTGAGGCCGGTGCTGCTGGAACGGTTCATGGCTCGCTGCAGGCGGGTGCGATGACAACAACCTTTACGGCCTCGCAGGGTCTGCTGCTGATGATTCCGAACTTCTACAAGATTGCTGGTGAACTTCTCCCTGCTGTTATCCATGTTGCGGCCCGGGCAATAGCGACCCATGCGTTGAGCATCTTTGGTGACCACAGCGACGTTATGGCTGCTCGTCAAACCGGGATGGCGATGCTGTCGTCTGGCTCGGTGCAGGAGGCCCACGACCTGGCGCTTGTGTCCCATGCAGCGACCCTCCGAAGCCGGGTTCCCTTCGTTCATTTCTTCGATGGCTTTCGCACTAGCCACGAGGTTGCGAAGATTCAGGCGATTGACGACGACACCATTCGGGCCATGATCGACGAAGAGTTGGTAATTGCACATCGCCTTCGTTCGCTCGACCCCGACCGGCCGGTGCTACGAGGCACCGCTCAGAATGCTGACGTCTTCTTTCAGGCCGCCGAAGCTGCGAACCTCCACCATCGTGCGGTTCCCGGGATCGTGCAGGAGGAAATGGATCGCTTCGCAACCATGACGGGCCGCCGCTACAACCTGTTTGAATATCGAGGTCACCCAGAAGCGGAACGAGTGATTGTCGCGATGGGTTCCGGCGTGGGCACGGTCGGCGAGGCCGTCGATGCAATGGTCGCTGACGGGGCGAAGGTTGGTGTTGTTGGTGTGCATTTGTATCGCCCCTTCGCCGTTGAGGCCTTTCTCGATACATTGCCGGCGAGCGTTCGCCAAATCGCGGTGCTCGATCGCTCAAAAGAGCCAGGTTCGGTAGGAGAGCCGCTGTACCTTGACGTCGTTGCGGCGCTTGCCCAAGAGTGGCGGGGCGCAATGCCGAGAGTGACTGGTGGGCGCTACGGACTGTCATCCAAAGAGTTCACTCCAGCGATGGTGAAGGGCGTTTTTGCTGAGCTCGAGACAGAGAACCCACGGCGCGAGTTCACGGTTGGCATCATCGATGACGTCACCGATTTGAGCATCTCTTTCTCGCCAGACGACTGGCACGAGCCTGCGACGGTCACCCGCGCAATCTTCCATGGTCTCGGCGGCGACGGCACCGTCGGAGCTAATAAGAACTCGGTCAAAATCATCGGCGAGAAGACAGACCTCTACGCCCAGGGCTACTTCGTCTACGACTCGAAGAAGTCGGGGTCATGGACGGTCTCGCATCTTCGCTTCGGACCAGACCCGATCCGGTCGGCCTATCTCATTGACGAAGCCGACTTTGTTGCGGTCCACAACTTTGGTTCATTTGAGCGCCAGGACATTCTTTCGATCGCGGCCCGCGACGCCACAGTCCTTATCAACTCTGCATTCAGCGATGAGGCCACGTGGGCTCGGCTTCCTGCGGAAACGCAATCGCTCATCGTCGAGAAGAACCTCAAGGTATGGGTCGTCGACGCGGGCAAGGTGGCTCGTGAGCAAGGACTCGGCAACCGAGTCAACACCGTGCTGCAAACCTGCTTCTTCTCGTTGTCAGGCATCTTCCCGCAAGACGAGGCTGCCGCAGCAATAAAAGAGTCGATCAAAAAGTCATACGGAAAGGGCGGTCAGGTCGTACTGCAGCGAAACTTCGCCGCTGTCGATGCTGCTCTCGAAGGGGTTCACCGACTGGAGACGCCGGCAACGACAACTAACAGGCTTCGCCCGCCGCCCGTGCCAGCGAACGCGCCAGACTTTGTGCAGCGAGTGACCGCCAAGATCATCGCAGGCCAAGGCGATCTCCTACCGGTTTCCGCCTTCACGGTCGACGGGACATTCCCGACTGCTACAGCAAAGTGGGAGAAGCGGAGCATTGCGGCCAAGGTGCCGATTTGGGACCCAGAAATCTGTATCGACTGTGCCCGATGTGCGCTGGTGTGTCCACATGCCGCAATCCGTCTAAAGGTCGTGCCGGAGTCGAGCCTGGAAGATGCTCCGCCAAGTTTCAAGCACAAGACCTGGAAGAGCAGGTCAGTCGAGCCGGAGCGAGCGATCATCCAGCTTGCCCCCGACGACTGCACCGGCTGTGGCGTCTGCGTTGATATCTGCCCCGCCAAAAGCAAAGAATCTGTCAAACACAAGGCCATCAACATGGAGCCGGTTGGCGCCCACGCCGAAGCGGAACGTGTCAACTTCGACTACTTCCTCCAGCTACCTGAGTATGACCGGACCACGATCAAGCTCAACACGGTGAAGGGTTCGCAGCTGGCCCAGCCGTTGTTTGAATTCTCGGGTGCCTGCTCAGGCTGCGGCGAGACGCCGTACCTGAAATTGCTAACTCAGCAACTCGGTGACCGCATGGTGATCGCCAACGCCACAGGGTGCTCTTCGATTTACGGTGGCAACCTTCCGACGACACCGTGGAGCGTTGATAGCGAAGGCCGAGGCCCAGCCTGGGCCAACTCGCTGTTCGAGGACAACGCTGAGTTTGGGCTTGGTCTTCGGCTCGGACTCGACTCACACGAATCCGCGGCCAGGAGCTTGCTCCAATCGCTCGCCCCCAAGATCGGCGAGTACGCCGATGAGATGCTCGCAAACGCTCAAGCCGACGAGGTAGCTATTGCCCGGCAACGTGAGCTTGCGGCTGACCTAGCGGTGTGGTTGCGGGCGAACCCTAGCCCTGAGGCTGACCGTCTCTCGTCGTTATCCGAGCATTTGGTCAAGCGCTCTGTTTGGCTCATAGGAGGTGACGGCTGGGCATACGACATCGGGTTTGGCGGCGTTGACCATGTCATGGCCTCGGGACGAGACATCAATATTCTTGTTCTCGATACTGAGGTGTATTCGAACACCGGAGGCCAGACATCTAAGTCGACCCCGCGGGCTGCGATCGCAAAGTTTTCGGCAGGAGGAAAGACCACACCGAAGAAAGACATTGGCATGATTGCCATGGCGTATCCCGATGTCTATGTGGCTCACATTGCGATGGGGGCCAACATGACACAAACGGTTAAGGCCCTCGCCGAAGCTGCTGCGCACCCTGGACCGTCGCTGGTGCTGGCGTACAGTCCTTGCATCGCTCATGGCATCGACATGAGCAAGATGATGCAACACCAGAAAGCGGCCGCCGATAGTGGCTACTGGCCGCTGTACCGTTACGACCCACGGCGCGAAGCCTCCGGCGACCACGGCCTTCTTCTCGACAGCCGCAAGCCGACGATCCCGTTCAAGGAATTTGCGATGACCGAAGCCCGGTTCTCGATGCTGGCAAGAGCTAACCCATCTTCGGCTGATGAGCTCATGAGGCTGGCCCAGCAAGACATCGACGACCGCTGGCATCTCTACGAGCAGATGGTTGAGGTCGAACGAACTGCGACCTTCGGCAGCCTCTCCGACGAAGTGCAGGAGGATCACGAATGACCGATCTCACGACCGACTATCTCGGGCTGACGCTAAAGCACCCGATCATGGCGTCGTCGTCGCCTCTCACGGGGTCAATCGACAGCTTGCTTGAACTTGAGGAGGCGGGAGCAGCAGCAGTTGTTCTTCCATCGCTCTTCGAGGAACAGATCGAGCATGACGCGTTCGCAATCGACGACAACATGTTGTCGAGTGCTCATAGTTTCGGCGAGGCGGCTGGCGGCTATTTCCCCGACCTCGATCTATACAACGATGGATCTGGCGAGTATCTCGGCCTTCTTGCCCGAGCTAAGGCGGAGCTCTCCATCCCTGTTCTGGCGAGCCTAAATGGGGCCTCAGATGGTGGCTGGGCCGCTTACGCAGAGGCGCTTGAAGGTGCAGGGGCAGATGCCATCGAACTCAATGTGTATGCGGTTGCCGCTGACCCTGATGTCAGCGGCGCTGACGTTGAGGCCGGGTACCTACGGCTCGTCGAGCATGTCAGATCGGTTGTGTCAGTGCCGCTCGCCGTGAAGATCGGTCCACAGTTCAGTTCACCAGCCAACATGGCGCGACGCCTCGTCGACGCCGGGGCTGACGGCATTGTCATATTCAACCGTTTCTACCAGCCTGATATTGACCTGGCGACACTCGATGTGAGCCCGGGGCTCGAGTTGAGTTCGTCGAGCGAGCTTCGGCTTGCCCTCCGCTGGATTGCTATTATGAACGGCAAGATCGACGGATACCTGGCAGCAACAACGGGCGTTCACACGCCCGAAGACGCGGTGAAGCTGCTGCTCGCAGGCGCAGATGTCACGATGATGGCATCGGCCTTGTTGCGCCATGGTCCGTGGCGACTGAGCGAGGTGCTCTCTGGTGTCGCCGAATGGTTCACGTCGAGAGATTACGTGTCTGTGAACCAGGCGAGGGGAAGTGTGAGCCAGGCTTCTGTTCCAGACCCTGTTGCCTTCGAACGGGCTAACTACATGAAGGCGCTTGTTTCGTACGTTCCTCGCCCGTGACGAACTAAGAGGCAGCAAAGCTAACTCTGATTGCCGTAATTTCAGTCACGCTTCCATCCTCCGGGCTAACAACCGGTTCGAATGCCGGAGGCTCAACCACGCTGATGTTCTCCGAGACTGATCCGAGGATCCACCACGAGTCGTCGGGTCCAAGCTGTCTGGCGAATACAACGTGAGCGGACCGTCGGCTGTTGCTCTGACTTCAAACTCTCCGGACCGGCTGTCGCCCTGCATGAACTCACCGATGATTGGGTCGGTGAAACCTGCAAATCCCGTGGCGAAACTCTGCACGGCTGCTTCCGGCGTTTCATCGCGAACCGACATTGTGATGAGGGGCCACACGGCCGTGGCGTAGTCGCTGGCCTCGATAGCACTCGTCGACGGGTCGGAAACTGGCTCGGTGACAGGTGTGGTTTCGGTCGTCGAGGGGGTTTGGGTAGTCATCACCGGTCCCTACTCCATCACTAACCGTTGAGTTCTCGCCGCTCGAACAGGAACACAGCGGCCGCGACGGCGATTGCCGAAGCGATGAGAAGGATGCCGAGATGCCAGAAGTTTGCACCGTGCGTGAGCGGTTCAGCCGCAGTGACGTAGTGCCAAGGAGAGAGCACGGCGAATGGCTCGAGACGAGGTCGGAGGGTAAGAAGCCAATCGCCAAAGTATGAGACGACCGCAACGATGATCGTGATCTTGATGGTGGTGCCTGATGAAGTATGGGAGCCGATAGCGAGTGCGAGACAACCAAAGAACAATCCGAGCATCGCAATATGGGCGACGGAGGCGGCGACACGAGCCGCGTCGAGATCGAGGCCGCCAACCAACGATCCCGTGATGAGTCCCAGCCACGTAATTCCGGCGAGAGCGGTGATGGCGCAGGCAATGGCCAAGGCGTGATCGGTGATGATGCGTCTGCGCCTGATTGGGCTCGCGACGACCAGATTCAACGTCCGCTCGGCGTCGTTTCCGGCGATGGCCTTCGTGCCCATCACAATGCCGACCGTCAGGAACGCTATGGGGACCATCAGCGACAACATCTCAACCTGGATCCAGCCTTCAGGGCTGCTGAACTCGGTGACTCCAAACAGCTTCAGGACGCTCTCGGGGAATGCCGCGGTGAAGTCAACCAGCGTGTCTTTCATACCTCGATACATGGCGCTGACCGCGACGGCGAGTGCGGCAACGACGCCGCCGACGATGGTGATGAGCGTGAGCCGTTCTGACAGCGCCTTCGAGAACACTGTGCCGACCTTCGGTCTCGTGATCATTCCGACCGCCGGAATCTTGAGCCGAGGTGCAGAACGCTGCGAGGCTATGTCTCGATGCTCGACCACGACAAGAGCGGCGCCGAACGAGACGGCGGCGATTGCTGCGAGCACCGCGACATGACCGAGATCGAGTCCGTTCACAATCGGGTTTGAGCCGTTGTAGTAGTACCAAGGCGAGAGTTTGGCGCCGGATTCGAATCCCTTGACTAGGGGCAGGAGCCCCGCCGCGAGATTTGAGAACACTGCGAGGCCGCCCGCTGCTGCCATGCCCGCCCCTGGTGAGCCGGTGGAATTACCGACCGCGAGAGCGAACATGCCGAACGCGAGGCCAAGGAAGTAGAGGTGAATCGAGATTCCAACTGCGTCACTTGGCGCAAACCCGTTGAGGGGTATGACCCCTGCCCAGAGCGCTGCTGCGGCGAGGACAAAGCCAGTGGTGATACCGACATTGACCGCAAGGACGGCTGCCTTCGAGCGCACGACTTGGCGCCGAGTTACTGGCTGAGTCAGAAGGAGGTCGGCCGTGTGGTTGCGTTCTTCGCGTGCATACGCGTCGACCCCACCAGCGATAGCGACAACGAGGAGGGCAATCGGGGCGACGAGCCCAAAGAGTTCGGCGATCGCGTAGTTGCTTTCGGTACCACCGAGCAGACCAGTGAACGCCTCTGGAAGGCCTTGGAGCATGTCATTCATCTCGCTCTCAAGACTCGATCCAACCGCGAAAAAGATGAGCGAGAACGCGGCCATGCCTAGCCCGACGAGAATTGAAAGGCGGGTCCGGTCCTTGACCGTCTTCGTGGCGATGGTGGTGAGTGCCATGGCCTATCGACTCTCGCCTGTCGTTCCGGGATCGCGGTAGTACTCGAGGAAGATCTCCTCTAGATCAGCATCGTGGCTGCGGATACTTGTCACGCCGTACTGAGACGCTTCCACGAGGATCGCATCGAGCGAACCTTCGTAGAAGAGGCTGAGGTGCCTGCCGTCGCCGGTTACGTCTCGAACGCCAGGAAACTTGCGCAACGTGGCGGCATCTGGTTCGAGGGCAAACTCGAAGTCGAGGCGATGAATGGCGATGGCTTTCAGGTCACTGATGGCGGCCACTTCAACAAGTTCTCCGTGCCGAATGATGCCTACTCGGTCGGCGACCCTCTCGACCTCTGACAGGGTGTGGCTAGAAAGGAAGACGGTTCGTCCATCGTCGCGGACCTCGGCAATAAGTTCATGGAGCGATTGCTGGACGAGAGGGTCGAGCCCGGTGCTTGGCTCATCGAGAACGAGTAGCTCCGGACGATGCATGAACGCCTGTATCAGGCCAATCTTCTGCCGGTTGCCAGACGAGTACTCGCCGCATCGTCGCGACAGATCAGCATCGAAGCGCTGAGCGAGCGACTCAACGACCGCCTTATCGACACCTCCTCTGAGATTGCCGAGGTACTCGACTGTCTCGTAGCCCGTGAGCTTCGGGTACAAGGCCAGGTCGCCGGGGCAGTAGCCGACACGGCGATGAATCTCGACGGCATCAGCTCGGCTGTCTAAGCCGAGAACCGTCGCTGTTCCCTCTGTTGGTCGAGCGAGATCGAGGATGCACCGAATCGTGGTGGACTTGCCCGAGCCGTTTGGGCCGAGAAACCCGAACACCTCGCCTTGTCGTACGCTGAGGTTTACCTGGTCAATAGCAGTGAACGCACCGTATCTTTTGGTCAGATCAGTTGTCGCAATTGCGGCCTGCATTCGTGCCCCCAGACGTGGCTCACTGTCTATTCAACCGCATCAAGACCGGCAGGAGTAGTGGCTTTGGTCGACTCTGGCCCTGGTTCGGGCTCTGCTTCTGGCTGATACCCGAGGGCTACTGCGAACTCTCGGCCCCAGATCCTGTACCCCTTGTCGTTTGGATGGAAGCCGTCGCCAGCAAGGTGACCCCGCCACGACGTGAGCGCCGCGCCAACGTCGGCAAGGGCGACGCCCTGGTTCCCGACTTCGTACTTGATGAGTCGGTTCAGGAGCTTTGCCGCCAGACTGCCTTTTGCTGGCACTGTCGCAAGAACAGCTCCTGCAGGCAAGCCTTCGACCAGCGTGCGAACCTTCCGCGACGTCTTGATCAACCGCACCGAGCGCAGAAGATCGTTGCTGCCAACGGTGCAGACGGCCGCGAATGGCCGGATACCGGAGGCGGCGAATGCAGGTAATTGCAGCGAAACCACATCATCGATTCTGGCGCCAGAGCGGGAGAGGTTCAGCACGGCAATCTCGCTCCCTGCTTCTTCCTTGAGGAGCTCTCGCAGCAGGCCGACATACCCAAGGTCTGGAGACGATGCGCCGATTCCCTGACCGAGCGAGTCGCCGAAAACCACAAGGACTGGAGTCGAAGCGGTGAGCGACGCGATCGACTCGAGCCGCCAGTGGTCGGCGTACGACGGAATCTGATCGCGGGTTTTAGCTGCACCACGAACCACTTTGCCCGTGTATCGCACGAGTCGGCCGGGTGCAGCCCCTTCTAAGGCCTTGGCCACGACCGGATCGATATCGGGGGAAATGTCCATCACAACGTTTCTCTCGTTTGCCGAGATGCTCGCCGCAGCGCGGCAGAACCGACACGGTATCTCGATGCATCGGTTGGTCCGTCGCGGCATACTCGCGTCGTGTTTCATTCGACTCACGGTGAAGGTGCTCGTGTTGGACTCGTACTTGGCGCGGGCGGCGAGGCGGGAGGGGCCTTCATTCGCGGCGCACTCGCTGCTCTCAATGATCTGGCCGGGTGGCACCCGTCATCGGCAACCACAGTGATTGGGACTTCTATTGGCGCCCTTCGGGCGGCTCATATCCGGGTGCCCGACGCAGCGCTGAGTCAATCGGTCAATCCTGACGTTCTGGCTGGGCTCACTCGGATCTCGGGTGGCCTTGGGGTCCTCGATCCGCTTTGGTCTGATCGGGTCGTAGTTCCTGGCCGCAGACTTGGGGGCCGACTTCTCGCACTCGGTAGCCCCGCTGGCCGGAGGGTGGCCTCGTATCCAGTCGCTAGCGAGCCATACCATCCCGGATTGCGAACGATCGCCGTCGTCCGTCGGTCGGGGACCAGACATATCACTCAGCTGGCGACGAGTAATCAGCCAACAAAGGCGCTGTACGCATCGGCGGCCATTCCAGGGTCGAGCGCACCAGTCACGATCGACGGTACGACGCTCATCGATGGAGCCGTCCATTCGCCGACGAATGCAGACCTCATTTCTCCTGACGACCACGACTTGCTCGTTGTACTGGCGCCAATGGTGACAACGGACGGCGGTCCGTGGCTCACTCGGACTCACCGGGCGTTACTCGCGGCTGAGTTAACACCATGGCGGAGTGCTCGTAAGCCGGTGGTCGTCGTTGCGCCTCGAGCCGCTGATCTCGAACACAGGCGGGACCATGATGCCTACTCGGCAGTAGCCTATGGTCGAGTTGAAGCGGCATATGAGACGAGTTGACGATGAACCAACGGCCAGACAATGCACCATCACACCCAAAGCTCGCTGGTGCGATCTTGATGATCTCGGTCGTTGTCTTTCTCGTGATCGTGTCATACCTCGGCGTGAGAACCTGATGTCCAGAGCGGTCGGAATCCGGACGCCTCGGGCATAGTTCACGATTTAGCTAGCCGCATGACAAGATGAGCTGATGAAGACGGCTCCTCAAACTCGTGTGGTGATGATCATCATCGACGCGATGCCGCATAGATTCGTTTCTGACGCACTCACGCCTCATCTTTGGAAGCAAGTTCGCTCTGGCGGTCGAGCGGCGAGGGGCGCAACATCGTTGCCCGTTTCGGTGACCTACGCTAACCACGCCGCATTTGTGACCGGGGCTGACCCAGTGCACACCGGTGTCTACGGCAATCACACATGGATCGAGGGTGACGGTTGGGTTCCAGCCCCAAAGGCGGGGCCACGCGCTCAAACGTTGTTCGATCGGGTGGCTAACGCCGGCGGCAGGTCTGTGCTCATCGTTGGTGATCACAAGTTGGTGGCACAGATGGGGGGCGAGGCTGCGACCGAGGTCTGGCCACCAGGTGGTTGGATCCCTGAAGGCACCACGCGATGTGAGTTCGGTTATCCGGCCGACGTCGCCGTGGTTGCCGCGACGCGAGCCGCCTCCCTCGATGCAGATTTTGTGGTGCTCCATCTCAATCAGCCAGACACCACGTCGCATCTGTATGGTCCCGACTCCGAGGAGGCACTGGCCCAGTATCGGGCGACCGATGAAGCGTACGGGATGTTGGTCGACGAACTAGCTGATCGGTGGGCCGACACCATTCTGATCACGGTTTCCGACCATGATCAGGAGGCGATCACTGATCTCGTGCCGATCGAGCTCGTCGAAGCGCTAGCCCCATTTGGGCACCTCGACGTCGTGCATGAGGGTACGGCCGCTCTTGTGCACGGACTGCTGGGCGACGCCGAGCACGCTGCCATCCTGGCTGTGGACGGTGTCGAGTCGTTGGAGTTGATTGGTCCAGATGTGTGGATGGTGTGGACCATCGCCGGCCGGTCGTTCGGAACGACCCCGATACCGATCCACGGGCAACATGGCAGCCCCCGATGTCGAACCCAGCTCGCGATTGTGTCTGGTGCGCACGCGCGCGTTCCGGCGATCGTCGAGTTCGTGACGACAAAGCCAGTTTCAGTGCTTCACTGGGCGCCGCTCATTGCCGAGGCGCTCGATCTGGAGCCACTCCCATGATCGATTCAGAGGGGTTTCGTCGCGATGGTTGGCTGGTCGTGCGCGATGCGTTGGGCGCAGATGAAGTCGCGCTCATCCAGACTGCGGTTGGCGCCGTTGCGGCCTGGGCCGTAGATGGCGGCCCCGGTCTCCATCACTTCGAACAGACCGACGAAGGCCCAGTACTCGCTCGCAGCGAAGATTTCTTAGCCGAAAGCCAGGTGCTCCGAGAACTAATGACGAGCGGCACTATTCCTGCCATCTTGGCCGAACTCTTTGGAGAACCAGCCGTGTTGTTCAAGGAGAAGATCAACTACAAACATCCGGGCGGCGGCGGGTTCGCTCCACACCAGGACGCAGTTGCGTATCGATTCGTCGATCACCACATTTCGGTCATGGTTCCGCTCGATTCAGCAACAGAGGAGAGCGGGTGTCTGTTCGTGGCTGAAGGTTACGAGAACGGCAAGCTTCCGACCGATGATCGGGGTCGTATTGCCGCCGCAGTAGCCGCTGGCCTCCCATGGCAGAGCGTTCCACTCGAAGCAGGAGATCTACTTTTCTTCGACTCCTATGTGCCCCATCGCAGTGGTACCAACACCACAACGCGCTCGCGTCGGGCTGGGTTCTTGACGTACAACGCGGTCTCGAATGGAGATCACCGGGAGCGGTACTACGCCGACAAACGCCAAGTGTTCGCCGACTCCGGTGGCGACTTCGACGGCGAACGGGTTCGAATAAGTATTAGCGACGACTTCCTTGGGAGACCTGTTTCATGACAACAACGCTTGATTGGTACGGCTGTGCCACATTCCGCATGAAGACTGCCGGCCTGACCATCTTCCTCGACGCCTACATCGACCGGATGGAAGGCGCTGCCGGGCCACGGGACTCCGCTGGTGATCTCCTCACCGCCGATGTCGTCGACGAGTGTGACTGGATTGTCATCGGGCATGCGCACTTTGATCATCTCTACGGCGCCGAGCGGATCATGGCGAACACGAATGCAACCCTCATCTGTAGCTACGAGTCGGCGAGGGTGATGGAAGAGGCTGGCGTTCCCCTCGATCGCATGATTTGCGTCGGCGGCGGTGAGACCGTCGATCTCGGAAACGGGGTGACGGTTTCGGTGTACCCAAGTCAACACTCCTGTGTCTGGTCGCAGGGGCAAATGGCCCAACCAGATGAGGCGTGCCTTGGTGACCTCGGCGTAACTTGGCAGGAACAGAAGAAACGCTTCGCCGCAGTCATGGAACTCTTCGCCAGTCTTGGTGATAACGCCGTCTCACACTTAGTCGACAGCGCCCCTGGTCATAGTGATCGTGGCGATGGTGGCGCGCTGGTCTTCCTCTTTACGACTCCAGATGGTTCCGTCTTCTACCAAGACACATCAGGTCATTGGTCGGGGGTTATCGCACAGCTCAACCCCGATGTTGCACTGCTTGGTGCCGCCGGTCGAGGCAACATCGATGGTGAGCCGATTCAAGGATCGCTCGCCGAATTCGTCGGAAGTCAAGCGTTATTACTCAACCCAGCCAAGGTCATCCTCACCCACCACGACGACTGGATGCCGGGGTTCTCGGTCCCAACCGACACTGAGCCAATCCGGGCGAACCTGGCCAGGGTTGTTCCCGACACCGAGTTTGTTGAGATCGGGTATCTCGATGGCAGCGTGATCCTGCCGTTGGCTGCAACGTGAGCGGCGTGCGGACTGCGACGAACTCAGACGTCGGACGTGTGGCCGCGGTCCTTACTGCTGCGTTCATGAACGACCCGGTAATGGTGTGGGCACTGCCAGACGCTCGGCGGGCCGAACTCCTCGGTGCGATCTGGAACTTCTTTGGAGGTGTGGCGTACATTCCGCACGAGGCGTCGGCGGTCTTCGATGGTGACACCGACTCCGCCGACGCTGCGTCTCTCTGGCTTCCGCCTGGAGTGTCCCTCGATGATGCGTTCTGGGATGCCAATGGCGCAGCGCTTTTCGAACAAGTGGGGGACGATGCCGAACGTCTTGGTCAGCTTTCGAAGGCGATGGCACCACATCACCCAACCGATGATCACTGGTACCTCTTTTCAATTGGCGTACATCCAGCCCGCCATGGATCAGGGCTTGGCTCGCTGGTGCTGCAACACACCTTGGCGATGATTGATGGGCGCAAGGAAGCGGCCTATCTTGAGGCAACGAGCCGCCGCAGCCGGCTGCTCTATGAACGGTTTGGGTTTGAGGTCGTGAGTGAGTTCAGTCCGCCGGGCGGACCGACCCTATGGGGCATGTGGCGCGCTCCCTGACCAACCGGGCAGGCGAGCCAACCACATTGCTAGGGCGCTGGCTCGATGAAGAGGGTCGACGACCAGACAACAGTGCTGCCAAAGTGAACGCCCCACCAGGCTCGACCACGCGAATCGACGAGGCAGTGCTCATAGGTGAGGTCGAGTTCGGAGAACTCGGGAAACTCGGTAATCGGTCGCGATTCGATGCCAGAGACTGTTCCAATGCTTGGCACGTTGCGTCCGTTCAATGTCTGTCGCACCTCGTCGTCTGGGATCTCTGAAACGCGATAGCGAATCGCAGGGTCGGGCCGGTCGCTCAAACGACAGGGCTGCCCCAAAGGATCGAGATCGACTGCTTCGGTGGTCGTTGTTGTTGGTGCCTGGGTAGTTTCAGGCGTTTGCGCCGTCGTTTCTGGCGTTGGCAGGGTTGTCGGTGGGGCGACGACGACGTCGTCGGCCTTGCGTGAGTCGAGTAGCGCGTAGACGGCGCCGCCTAGAAGCACGAGGAGAAGGCAAACCGCAACGATGAACCCGGCCCGCCCTTTGTTGCCGGTCTTGTTTTGCCCGGCGGGTCTGCGAGTTCTGGTGGAGGGCGTGGTTGGTGTCGGTTGGTATGACGGTGTCTGAGGCGGAGGTGAGACCGCAGCCTGGTTTGTCGTTCGTTCGGCGTGGGGGTCAGCCGCAGCGGAAGGCGTTGCGGCGGCGGCCGTTGGAGGGGGCGACTCGGTCGAAGGGGTGGGACGCTTTGTCGACGGCGCATTTGGTTTAGCTGTTGGGGCGACACGCTCCGCAGGTGGGACACTCATCACCGGCGGCACGTTTTCGAGTGGCTTCCGCTTGTGAAGGAAGTCGGGCAGCGGCGCCTCGGAGATGTGAGGCAGCTTGTACATGTCGCGTACCCGTGGTGGGGCTCCGGCCGCTGGCGTTGGCGGCGGCATCGGCGGCACTTCTCTCGCCTCTGATTCGGCTGACAGGCTTGCGGCCGCCCCTAGGGCAACGGTGTGTTTCGGGTGGCGATTTCCGTCGACTGGCCGCTTTGTATGGTTCTTGACGGTCTGATGCACGAGCGGGATTCGGCACGACCCACCAACGAGAAGGACTCGGTCGATGTCGCCGACGTCGACGGGGGATGCCGCGACAGTGGTGTCAAATACCTCGAGGGTTCGATTGAGCGCCGGAGCTATCAGTGCCTCAAACTCCGCCCTCGTCAATCGCACGCTCTCGTGTATTCCCGGCAGGAGAACCGGGATGGTCACATCGGTGTCGGACGAGAGCGCATGTTTCGCTTCGCGACACTCCTCGCGCAGGCGGGTCATCGCGGTGATTGCTGCAGCGTCGGTGTCGTCGAATTTGGTCAAGTCAATGTTGAGTGACTCGATGACATGGTGGAAGACAGCGGTGTCGAAGTCGATACCGCCAAGTCGCTCGATTCCGCCCGGCCGTCCAACCTGTTCCCAACCGTCGACGAGCTTGCGAAGAAGAGCGACGTCAAATGTGCCCCCACCTAGGTCGTACACCGCGATTACCGAGCCAGGAATAATCCGCTCTTGTGTTGCGCCGTGTATGGCTGCTGCCTCTGGCTCAGTAATAAGAGTGTGTTTCGGCAGCGACGAATTGGCGATGGTGTCGGAGAGCAGAGCAACCTTGTAGTCGCCCCAGTTTGCCGGGTGGGACACCGCAATCTCTTGTGGGCCTTCGCCTCGTTGTGCGCTGACCTCGTTAACGAGATGGGTCGCGAGGGCGAGCATCAGGTCGTTTGCCGCAACCGGCGAACCGTTCAGGATTAGTGGAAGAGGGTCGCCGAAGCGTCGCTTGAACTCTCGAGCCACACCAGCCGGGTCAGTTCTCGCTCGACGCTCTGCCGCCTCGCCGACGAGAACCGTTGCGTCGGTGCCGAGGTGAACGACAGACGGAATCACAAGGTCTTGATGGGTCACGGTGCACATCGAGACATCGCCGTCGATGTTGATTGCGGCGGCCGAAGCTGTAGTGCCGAGGTCGAGTCCGAGTTTGTAAGCCATGCGCCGCACCACGTTAGCGGAAACGGTGCCGGCGAGGGTCGTGGCCGGCTAGACCGCTATTTCGTAGCCAGCGTCTTGAATCGCGGCGACGATGGCAGCGTCGTCGCCGCCAGAAACGTTGACGGTCTTTGTATCGACGTCGACGTCGACCTTTGTGACATCGTCAACCGTGGCGACGCTGCGCTCGATGGCTGCTTTGCAGTGGCCACAGCTGATTCCTGGAACGGAGTAGGTGAGGTCGGTGGTGCTCATTGAAGTGTGCTCCTCGGGGAGGGTAGGTAGTGGTTCGGTGATTTCGGGTGCAGCAGTTGTGGGTGCAGCGGTTACAGCCCCACCTGATGGAGGCCTGTAGCCGGTGAATCGGCGAAGACGAAGACTGTTTGAGACTACGAAGAGTGACGAGACCCCCATGGCGCCTGCAGCAATCATCGGGTTAAGTACTCCGAAGGCCGCGAGCGGGATCGCTGCTGCGTTGTAGGCGAACGCCCAGAACAGGTTGCCTCGGATCGTGCTGAGGGTTCGGCGAGCGAGAGCAATGGCGTCGGCCACTGCTCTGAGGTCGCCAGTAACAACCGTGAGGTCTGATGCCTCCATCGCAACATCGGTGCCTGTTCCCACTGCAATGCCGAGGTCGGCTTGGGCTAATGCAGGGGCATCGTTGATGCCGTCGCCGACCATGGCGACGCGACGTCCTTCGGCTTGAAGGCGCCTAATCTCGGCCGCCTTGTCGTCTGGGAATACTTCGGCGATGACGTTGTCGACGCCAACCTCGGCGCCGACCATTTCGGCCGCGAGCCGGTTGTCGCCAGTGAGCAGGGTGACCGTCAGGCCTTGATCGTGGAACGCAGCAATGGCGGCTTTCGACGTTGGCTTGATCTTGTCGGCAACGACGATCACGGCCTCGGCGGTCGGGCCACGGCCAACGAAGATCGCAGTTTGGCCCGAACCTTCGGCTTCGGCGGCGGCGGCTTCGACGGCTGCCGGGATTTTGTCAAAGAGCGATCGTCGTCCCACGAAGACAGGCGTGTCGTCGATGGTTCCAGACACACCAAATCCCGGTCGGTTTTCGAAGCTCGTTACGTCAAGCGGTGCCGGAGCGGCCGAGGCAATTGCCTTGGCGATGGGGTGTTCGGATCGTGATTCGAGTGACCCGGCCAGGTGAAGCAGTTGGTCGTTATCGCCGCTGGGAGCCACGATGTAGGCCATCTCCATACGACCTTCGGTGACGGTGCCAGTCTTATCGAGAACAATGGTGTCGATCTGTCTGGTGTCTTCGAGGACTTCGCCACCCTTGATGATGACGCCAAGCTGGGCGCCACGGCCTGTGCCAACCATGATGCCGAGTGGAGTTGCGAGTCCGAGGGCGCATGGGCATGCGATGATCAACACGGCGACTGCTGCGGTGAATGCGTCGTCGGCCGAATGGCCGGTAATGAACCACCCGACGAGCGTGAGTAGGGCGACGCCAATAGCCGTCGGCACGAATACGGACGAGACCTTGTCCGCTAGCCGCTGGACTTCGGCTCGACTTCCTTGAGCTTGGTCGACAAGGTGGATGATTTGGGCAAGCGCGGTATCGGCGCCAACCCTCGTTGCTTCCACAACTAGGGAGCCGTTTGTGTTGATGGTGGCCCCGATGACTTCGTCACCAGGCCCAACTTCTACCGGAACTGGCTCACCGGTGACCATTGATGCGTCGATCGCTGAGGTGCCAGACACGATCACGCCGTCGGTCGCAAGCTTCTCACCGGGACGGACGACAAATCTGGTTCCAACTTCGAGGTCTTCGCGGGCAATCTCGGTGCCATCCTCGAGGCGAGCGGTGCTCGCTCCTAGGTCGGCCAAGGCGCGGATTGCGTCGCCCGACGATCGTTTTGCCCTTAACTCAAGCCACTTGCCAAGGAGAATAAGGGCGACGATGACGGCCCCAGTCTCGAAGTAGACATTGCCGCCTTCGACGCCGCCGATCAGTACAACCGCGGACCAGAGCCATGCCGACAGCGTTCCCATCGACACCAGAGTGTCCATCGTGGTCGAACCGTGACGGATGTTCTTCCAGGCGGCGCGGTGGAATCCCCACCCTGACCAGAAGATGATCGGTGTGGCGAGCGCACCAACGACCCAGTCCCAACCAGCGAAGTGGAGTTGGTGGATCATGGAAATGATGACGACGGGAATGCCGAAGATGACGGCAATAACCAAGCGTCGCCAGAGATCATCTTGGCGACGCTGCTCGGCCCCTTCGTTGTCAGGCGTGTCCGGTACGGCGTAGCCCAGAGATTCGATTGTCGACGTCAACGTGTCGCGCTCAACGCTGCCATCGTGCAGAATCGTTGCCCGACCGTTGGCGAAATTCACCCGAGCATCAGCGATGCCATCGAGTTTTGACAGTTGGCGCTGGATTTGGTTTGAGCATGCCGAACAGGTCATTCCTTCGACCGCAAGGTCGATTCGTACGAGGTCGGTGGCGTCACTAGTGAGCATTTGGTGATTCTAAACCTTCCCCTCGACTGTAATGTCAAGTGGGGCGATGACTTGGCATCGATTTGGGTCGGTACACGACGCGGGATCAACGCCATCGGCACGGTCAGCGAGGACGACAAGTTGTTGACGCGCCTCTTGTAGGCGAGCAATCTGATCGTCGATTTCTGTCAGGTGGCGTGATAGGAGTGCGGACGTGTGGGCGCAGCTTCGGGCCCCTGAGTCTTTGAGTTCTAGGACGGACTGGATCTCGGCCAGAGTGAGACCAGAAGCCTGCGCGTCGCGAATGAACTGAAGCCGCTCGACGGCCTCTGGTTTGTAGTCTCGATAACCGGAAGGCGTCCGTTCGGGGGCGGCCAGAATCCCTATTGATTCGTAGTATCGAACTGTCTTCGCGGTTACGGCTGTGGCGTCTGCGAGTTCACCAATCTTCATCGTGACAGCATAGCAAAGGTTCTAGTCAACAGGAAGGTTTTTCTAACTGCTCGTTCTAGGAGGTCGCCTCGGGCCTGACCCAGTCAGCAACTGTCATCGTCGGACTCACCGTCTGAGTAATGATGGTCGCGACGACCGCGATTATGCAGACGGCCGCTGAGCCAAGGACGAGATACATCACGAGCAGCTGGAGTACCACTGCATCGACAGGGTCGACGCCACCAAGCAGCAGCCCGGTCATTGCGCCAGGAAGGGCGATGAGGCCGACGACCTTCGTTCGCTCGATCTGGGGAATCAGCGCCGCGCTGGCCACTCGAGGGGCCATGAACCGCAACAACGCGCGGCGATCGAACCCGAGTGCAAGCGCCGCCTCAATTTCTCCAATCCGTTCTCGACTACTTGCTACTGATTGTTTGGCGGCTAAGACGGCGGAGGGCACCGCGTTCCCTATTGTGATCCCGGCGATAACGATCAGCGAGACGGGCTCGTAGTCGAGCACGCCGAAGCCGAAGGTGACGGCAATGCTGATAGCCGCGGTGAAAATAACGGCAGCAGCAGTTGTTACGGTCAGGCCCTTGATCTTGAACCCAGCGCGCTTTCGCACAGTCGCGATCGCAATCACGGTCATGACGACGACCCACAGCGCCGCCCACCAATCGGCCCCCGCTGAGTCGAGCATGTAGTTGAGTAGAAAGCCAACGGCAAGCAGTTGCACGGCGGCCCTAGCGCTTGCGATTGCGATGTCTTTGCTCACGCTAAGACGGAACGCAACGCCGAGACCAAGGGCCAAAAATACGAGCGAGAGCGAGGCGACAACAACGGGCCAACCAACAACGTTCATTGCCGTCACTCTAGGGTTGATCGACGCATGCGAACGAAGCCAGGCCTCAGCTAGCTATTGGCCGATGCCCAGAACTCACGGGCCCTCGCCACGAACCGGTCGGGGGAGACAAGGTGTGGGTAGTGACCGTTGTTGTCCCAAAGCTCAACGACGGCGCCCGGCACTCTTGCCCCGAGCCACTCGCCATAGTCGGGACCTGGGTCGATTCCAAAGAGCGACAAGTAGGGAACAGGAGACTCAGCGAACGCGGCGAGCGCTCCGTTGACAATTGCGTCGATCTCTTCGACCGACGACGTGAGAATGTCGTTCCAGACACCAAGCACTACCGCTTGATCGGCCGAGCGAAGCGCTCCGATCCGGGCTCGCTCGTCTGCACCGAGTTCGGTCCCGACAAGCTGCTCGAATAGACCTTCAATCACGAAGGGAAACGATGCGGCATCGCGGAGAGGCTCCTCGACCGCTCCAAGCTGGTCTTTGAAGCCCCCGAGGTTGAGTGATTGGTCGACGTTGATGACTGAGGCGACGGGGAATGCAGCACCAGCCGCAGACACGACGGCTCCCCCCAACGAGTGGCCGACGAGGTGAGGCATCGACACGCCTGCGTCTTCCATCACGACAGCAATGTCGCCTGCCATCGCAGCGAGTCCGTAGTCGCTGGCCTTGCCAGACTCGCCGTGGCCTCTGAGGTCAACCGCGATGACATCGTGCGTCGTTGCCAGTGCGTCGGCGACGGGGCCCCATGACTCGCCTCGCTCAGTGATGCCGTGCACCAAGATGACGGGAGCACCGGCTCCATGTCGAGTCCATGAGAGCGTGGTGTCGTCTGATGCGGTCGAGATATGTGTCGTCGGGGCCATGGCGAGAGTATTGCAGGGAGTCGCTCAGGAGATCTAACGGACTTCGAGTTGGGCAAGGTTTTCGCATAGGGTCCCAATTGGATCTATGACCGACCTCAGCTGAAGGACCTTTCGATGGCCATCGACTTCACCCTCTCGCCCGAACTCGAAGAGATTCGAATGCGCGTCCGCGCGTTTGTCGACGAGGTGATCAAGCCGGAGGAAGCGCGCATCGATGGAGGGGACGGCGTCGATCCACTCGAAGGCAAATCCCGCATCGAAGCGCTCATCGCATTGCGGAAGCGGGCGCACAAGGCCGGTATCTGGCTTCCCCATATGCCGGAGGAATGGGGCGGTATGGGCTTAACCCATGTTGAACTCGCGATGGTGCAAGCCGAGGCAGCCAAGTCTCGGTACGGGCCATGGGTCTTTAATTGCCAAGCGCCAGACGAAGGCAATATGCACACGCTGCTTCACTGGGCTACTCCGGAGCAGGCCGAGAAATACTTACGTCCGTTGTGCGAAGGTAAGACATGGTCGTGTTTTGCGATGACAGAGCCCGAGGTGGCTGGCTCCGACCCGACACTGATCCAGACCAGCGCATACCAAGACGGGGACGAGTGGGTCATCAACGGACACAAGTGGTTTATCTCAAACGCACGACGGGCCAACTTTGCGATCCTCGTGTGCCGTACCGAAGACAATCCCGATATTCCCCAGGCCGCGAACAGCGCGTTCATTATCGATCTGCCGTCAGAGGGCTGGAACGATGTGCGCGAAGTTGAGACCATGCATGGGGGTACAGGCCATAGCGAAATTGTGATCGAGGATCTTCGGGTGCACAACGATCAGATGCTCGGAGGCCGCGGTCAGGGTCACCTGCTCGGCCAATACCGGTTGGGGCCAGCGCGCCTCGCCCACTGCATGCGATGGATTGCCCAGGCCGAAACGGCACTCGACATGATGGTCGATCGCTCGCTCAATCGATACAGCCACGGATCGCTTTTGGCCGAGAAGCAAGGCATCCAGTGGATGATCGCTGACTCAGCAATGGAGCTCTACCAGTCGAAGCTCATGGTGCTGCACGCGGCGCACAAGATCGATACCAAGCAAGACTTCAAGGCCGAAGTGTCTATGACGAAACACTTTGTGGCCAACAGTCTTGGCCGAATAATCGACCGCTCGATCCAGGTTCACGGAGCACTCGGGTACAGCACAGATACTCCATTGGCGCACATGTACCAACATGCTCGATGGGCCCGCTTTGCCGATGGTGCCGACGAGGTGCATCAGATGCGAATTGCGCAGCGCACGATTGCTGCGTATACCGATGAGGGAAGTACTCGTCGAGCGACGGGTGATCTGCCGATCTAGCTCGCAAACGAAACGAAAACGGAGACAATGAAATGACACAGCGAGTGGCAATTGTTACCGGAGGGAGCCGCGGCATCGGTCGAGGCATTGCGCTCGGACTTGCCCGCGATGGCTTTGAGGTTGCCGTTACTTATCGGAAG
Organism: Acidimicrobiales bacterium; assembly: GCA_037968895.1. Lineage (GTDB taxonomy): Bacteria > Actinomycetota > Acidimicrobiia > Acidimicrobiales > SZUA-35 > JBBKWJ01. The sequence continues at coordinate 915 of JBBKWJ010000078.1, read as the reverse complement.
GACGCATCGTCGGCCGCCGAGACGGTTGCCGAGATTGAAGCGCTCGGCCGGACGGCACTTGCGGTGCAGGCCGACGTCACGAATCAAGACGACAACCTTCGTACAGTGGCGAGCACGATCGCTCATTTTGGCGCATTCCATGTGCTCGTCAACAACGGTGGTATCGCAAGCCGGGGCCGAATGGTCGTCGATACCGAAGCCGAAGAACTCCAGCGGGTGATGGCCACCCACGCCCTTGGTCCCCACCATCTGTGCTCTGTCGCGGTACCCCACCTACGAACGCACGACAGCGCCGCCATCGTGATGGTGTCGTCGGTGGCAACCCTAAGTCACGGCGCAAACGGTGCGCCGTACAGTATGGGGAAAGCGGCACTTGAGTCGCTTGCCCTCACGCTGGCCAAAGAGGAGCGAGCAAACGGCATCAGGGTCAACATCGTCGCCCCTGGTCTGGTCGAGACCGATATGGGACGCCGACTCGTGAAGGGAGCAGCTGGTGTCGACGACATTCGCACTCTCGACGCCGTGATGCCGTTTGGCCGTGTCTGCCAACCAGAAGACATCGCCAACGCGGTGTGCTACTTCGTGTCCGATAAGGCGAGCTACATCACCGGTGAAAAGCTAAATGTGTGGGGTGGCGGCCAAAGTTGGCGGTAGTCGAACGAGGGGAAACAAGATGAGTGGACAATTAGAAGGACGCGTCGCCGTGATCACCGGTGGCGCCAGTGGCATGGGTAAGGCAACAGCGAAGCGCTTCCTCGAAGAGGGCGCATCGGTTGTTGTCGGCGACATGAACGTTGCGGCAGGCGAATCTCTTCTGGCCGAGCTAGATCAATTCGGCGATCGACTGCGGTTTGTTCGCTCTGATGTCTCGGTCGAAGCTGACGTCGCCTCGCTCGTGGCGGTGGCGCCTGAAGC
>JBBKWJ010000077.1:0-7682 GCA_037968895.1 Acidimicrobiales bacterium | reverse complement strand
CGGCCCGCAGCTCGAAGAATTCGTCGTCGTCAGCAACCGACCGGATGACGTCTCTGACGTCGTATGAGCCGGTGGCATGAGCGGGGACAATGTCACCCGCTTCTGGGGTCGATCGATCGGCAGGGTCATCGGTCTCGATGTACGGCGGGCACTCGTCGACGTGGTTAGGTAGGAACGCAAGTACGGCGCTCGCGAGTTCGATCGCTTCATCGAGGTCAGCGGCAACTAGCGCTGCAACACCACTGGAACGAGCGTGGCTTGATGCCCCGCCTAGCGCTTCGGCGGTGATGGGTACACCAGTGAACGACTCAACCATCTGCGGACCAGAGACAAATGCGTACGCATCCGTTGTGAAGATGGTGATGTCGGCGAGTCCTAGAAGCAGGGCAGGGCCAGACAGCACGGGGCCAGTTGCGATGCATATGATCGGTATTACACCGCTGGCTCGGACGAGCTGCTTGGCAATCCGGCCCCAGGCAGCCAGGCCAGCAACGCCGTGCTCGACCGCAGGGCCTGCAGTTTCAAGGCGCAAAACGAGCGGCAGCCGCTTTTCTAGCGCGTCGCGAATACCTGTCTCGACAACCAAGCCATCGAGCGGGGTCAGCTCCGCCTGGCCATCGGGTCCGGAGAGGTCAACCGACATAACCAATCGGTCATCGAGCATCCTTGTGCCCGCCCGTGCGGTGGGTGACACCATGCTGAGTACAGAGGTGTCGAGTTGCTGGTCTGTGTCGGTCTGGTTGTCCACTGAGAGTGTTTGACCTTCTGGAAGGGGGTTTGGTTACCCGACGACCTTGCCGTCGAGGGTCAGCGCCTGAAGACCCGGTACAGAGTCTGCCTCACGGCGGACGATACTGCGGATGATGTCAGCAATTGCTTGCGTTGCTACCGATGGCATGCCCCGCCGCCGGTTGGCGAGTCCGACCGCTCGGCGGCCGAGTCCGTCGACCATGATGCGGTCCCAATCGCCGCCAACCCATCCAGGAGCGGCGGTGGCTGGCACGATGGCGACACCAAATCCCTGGAATGCGAGCGACGCCAATAGCCGGATGCCGTCGACCTCAAGTTTGACCTTTGGGGTGATGCCGGCTTTTTCAAAGAGGGAGTCGAGTTCGACCCGAAACGAGGTTCCCGCCGCTGCCAGCAGCAGCTCGTGGTCGGCCAGTTGTTGCAAGGTGATTGGCTTTTTGTGGGTCGAGAGCGGATGTCCGCTTGGTGCTATAACGACGTGCTCTTCGTTGAAGAGTGGACTCGTACGAAGATCGGGCTCGTCGATCGGTAGGCCGATGACGCCGATATCGAGGTCGCCGTCAGCGAGCCGCAACGCAAGCGACGTTGTTGAGCCCTCAGCGACGACTAGTTCGATCTGCGGAGCCTGAATCGCGAGTTCTTTTACAAGCAGCGGGATCAACCATCTACCGGTAGTGCCGATAACTCCGACCTTTACAAGCCCTCGAGGCGATCCTTGGAGCGAGGCGACGTCGGCTTCCAAGGCCGTCAACTCATTCTGGATGCGGCGAATCCGGGTGACGACTGCTTCGCCTTCTTGAGTCGGCTCGCCTGTGGCTCGGTCGATGAGGATCGCGTCGAGCTGGCGCTCGAGGCGGGCCACGTGAGTCGAAATGTTTGACTGCACCGTGTGCGTCGCTCTCGCGGCGGCGGTGAAGCCACCGTGATCAACTACGGCGAGGAAGGCTTGGAGCTGGCGGAGGTCCATTGTTGGACATCATGGCACAACTCGATCCGCTTGTCATCTCTCAAACAGATCGAAAGTATCTCGACGTACTGGTAGACAGATGACCCGCCGGTAGCTAAATTGATCTCTATAAGGCGAGTAGCTCTGGTCCCCTCTTGAGGCTACTCGCTTGGCGATCTGGTCGGTCCCCCTCGTGCCGATCGCCCCGCAAATACCGACTGCCTCTAGTGCAGTCGGTATTTCAGTTTTATCGCACGGCTAGGCTTGGCGCATGATTGTGAGTTGTGGTGAAGCACTCGTCGATGTTATGCCCGATGGTCGGGCGGTACCAGGAGGCGGCCCGATGAACGCTGCGATCACCGTGGCCAGACTTGGCGTGCCGTGTGGATTCTTGGGCCGAGTGTCGACCGACGAACATGGTGACGCGATTTGGGCGCACCTAGAGGCGTCCGGCGTCGATCTTTCCGTGACCGAACGGGGGAGCGAGCCAACCGCCCGTGCGGTGGTGACCACTGTCCCAGTGCAGTCGTTCCGCTTCGAGGGCGAGAACACAGCCGACACGATGCTGTCGTCGTCCGACCTTTCCCCACTCGGCGACGGGCCACACATTATTCATGGTGGGACGCTCGGGATCTTTCGTGGCCGAACCGCCGACCGCTTCGCCGAGCTGATGGCGTCTCACGATGGGCTAGTTTCTTTCGATCCGAACGCCCGGCCACAGATCATCGACGACGTCGCCGAGTGGCATCGCTACGCCGCTACCTGGTTTCAGCGAGCCGACATCATCCGCGGGTCTGACGAAGATTTCGACTGGATCGGCATGTCGATCGAAGATCTGCTTGGTTTTGCTCCCGCCATCGTCATCCGCACCGTCGGAGCGCGGGGAGCCGAGGCGTACTTCCAAGACGGCTCGGTAGTCGCCGTCTCGGCCAAACCGATTGAGTTCGTTGACGCAGTCGGCGCGGGCGATTCGTTCTGTGGCGCGGTTCTCGCTCAGTTGTGGGAACGAGGGGTTTCGAGCCGAGAAGCTCTCGACGCCGTCGAGCACGATGAGTGGCGTGAAATCATTGAGTTTGCCGTCCGAGTTTCTGGTGCTACTTGCTCTCGCTCAGGAGCCAACCCGCCTTGGGCGAGCGAGTTAGCCTGATCGCTTTGCCGCACTGGGACAATTCGAAGCAAGGCTGGGTTGTTACTCGTTACGACGAGGCTGCCGCTGTGTTGCGCGACGCAACAGCCTTCACCGTTGACGACCCCCGTTTCTCGACTGCTCGGGTCGTTGGGCCGAGCATGCTGTCGACCGATGGGGCGAATCATGCCAGACAGCGCCGAGCGTTTCAGCCGCTGTTTACCAAACGCCAAGCGGCCGACGCCGAAGGCACCGTGGCCACAATCGTGGCGCGACAATTGGTGGTTGTTCCTTCTGAAGGGGAGTGGCGGACGCTCTTCGCAGCACCCGTCGCGGCCGAAGTGATGATCGAGCTTTTCTCGTTGCCACTGACAGCCGAAGCCTTGCTCGCGTGGTATCGATCGATCGTCGGAGCGGTGTCCGCTGCTGGCGACTCGTCGGCTGGAGAGGCATACGAGATGCTGTCAGAGGCGATCCTCGGTGGGACTGTCGTAGCTGATCTGCTTGCGGGAGACGCATCGATCACGTCGGTCGAGGCGGCGTCCAACACTGCGGTCGCATTGTTCGGTGGGATTGAGACCGTCGAGGGGACAATCGCCTCAGCGATCTACCGGGCGTTCGAATCGTCGACGATGCGCGACATGATGGTTGCCGACCCAAGGCTCTGTGAGTCCTTCATCGAAGAAGTGCTGCGATTTGATCCAGCTGCAGCGGTCGTGCACCGCTATGCGACCAGCGACGCGGAACTCGGCGAGGTTCAGATTGCGGCCGGCGATTTCGTAGAGGTGTCACTACGAGACGCAAACCGAGATCCAGAGGTGTTCGGGAAGCCAGACGAGTTCAGGCTCGATCGGGCAAACGGCCGATCGCACCTGTCATTCGCCGTGGGACCTCATGTCTGCCTTGGCTTGCATCTTGCCCGCTTGGAGGCGCGGGTGGCCATCGAGCAAGTCCTGGCACGCTGCGACACCATGACGCTCGACACCGAACGATCTGTCGCCCCCGCGGGCGACATCTTCCAGAAACCCCCAGCCGTCTACCTCAAAACGAACACTTAGGAACGCTGAAGCGTTCCCGGTGTCAGACCCCAACCGTTCGTTGCGTTTCGGCGCTCGGCGCCGAAAGGCCAAGGAACTGAACGCAGTGAAGTTCCCGTTAGGCGAGGTTTTTGCGGATCACGTTGAGGGCTGAGCCTGCCTTGAACCACTCGATCTGATCATTGGAGAATGTGTGGTTGGTGAGGAAGGTCCAAGAGTCGCCTTCTGGCGGATTGACCTGAACGGTGACTTGTGCGTCCGGCGCAAGATCGCCAAGACCAACAATGGTGAGACGGTCGTCTTCGCCAATCTTGTCGTAGTCGGCCGGGTCGGCGAACGTAAGGGGGACCATGCCCTGCTTCTTCAGGTTGGTCTCGTGGATACGGGCGAAGCTGCGAGCAATAGCGACGAGGCCGAGTCGGAAACGAGGCTCCATGGCCGCATGCTCGCGGCTTGATCCTTCGCCCATGTTCTCGTCGCCAATGACGACCCAAGGCTGATCGGCCTCGTGGTATGCCTTCGCCATGTCGGGAAAGCTCTGGCGCTCACCGGTCAACTGGTTCTTGCCCATGCCGACGATGTTCTCGTTGTAGGCGCTGACGGCACCGAGGTAGAGGTTGCCCGAGATGTTTTCGAGGTGGCCGCGGTACTTGAGCCACACGCCGGCCATCGAGATGTGGTCGGTAGTGAACTTGCCGTGCGCCTTCACCAGGATCGGCATGTTTTCATACCGCTCAAGAGGCTGAGGCTCAAATGGCTTCAACAGCTGGAGGCGGTCTGACGTTGGTGAGACCGCAACTTCGATGCCCTCACCGGTTGCTGGGGGAGCGAGGAAGGTCTCTTCGCCTGGGTCGAAGCCCTTTGGTGGGAGCTCGATGCCGACTGGCGTCGAGAGTGACACCTCTTCGCCTGCGTCGTTTGTGAGCGTGTCGGTGACAGGATCGAAGTCGACGCGGCCAGCGAGGGCTAGCGCCATAACGGTTTCTGGTGAGGTGACAAACGCAAGCGTTGCGGCGTCGCCGTCGTTTCGCTTCGGGAAGTTGCGGTTGTATGAGGTGATGATGACGTTTGGAACGCCCGGTTCATGGTCGTCGGAACGGTCCCACTGGCCAATGCATGGCCCGCAGGCGTTGGCCAACACAGTGGCACCGATTGCCTCGAAGTCGGCGAGAAGGCCGTCACGCTCAATGGTGGCACGAACCTGCTCGGAACCAGGCGTGATGAGGAGCTGCACCTTCGAAGTGAGCCCGTTCGCTTTGGCCTCGCGAGCAATTGACGCAGCGCGGGTGATGTCTTCGTACGAGGAGTTGGTACAGCTACCGATGAGGGCCGAGCTGATCTCCATCGGCCAGCCATTTTCGGCGGCTTCAGCGCCCAACTGGCCAAGCTCACGTGCGAGGTCGGGGGTGTGTGGTCCGTTGATGAGCGGACGAAGCTCGTCGAGATTGATCTCGATGACCTGATCGAAGTGAGCACCGGGGTTGGCGAAGACCTCGTCGTCGGCCCGCAGGTGCTCGGCAACCTTGTCAGCGGCATCGGCGGTTGCTTCGCGGCCGGTTGACTTGAGGTAGCGAGCGATTGATTCGTCGTATTGGAACAGCGAGGTGGTTGCACCAATCTCGGCCCCCATGTTGCAGATGGTTGCCTTGCCGGTGGCGCTGAGCGACTCGGCGCCTGACCCGAAGTATTCAACGATCGCTCCGGTGCCGCCCTTGACGGTGAGAATTTCAGCGACCTTAAGAATAACGTCCTTCGGCGCCGCCCAGCCGTTAAGTGAACCGGTGAGGTGAACGCCGATGAGTTTCGGCGCCTTGACGTTCCAGGGGAAGCCCGTCATCACGTCGACGGCATCAGCGCCGCCGACTCCGATGGCGATCATGCCAAGGCCGCCCGCGTTTGGCGTGTGGCTGTCGGTGCCGATCATCATGCCGCCAGGGAAGGCGTAGTTCTCGAGGACGACCTGGTGAATGATGCCGCTACCTGGCTTCCAGAAACCGCCGCCATACTTGGCGGAAATTGACTCTAGGAAGTTGTAGACCTCTTCGTTTGAGTCGATGGCACGCAGAAGATCACGCTTCGCTTCGACCTTCGCCTGGATCAAGTGATCGCAGTGGGTCGTAGTGGGGACCTGGACTTCAGTGAGCCCAGCCGTATCGAACTGGAGCCACGCCATCTGCGCCGTTGCGTCCTGCATAGCGACCCGGTCGGGGCGGAAGTCGACGTATGACTCGCCGCGTACAAACTCGGCACCGTCGACATCGTCAAGGTGATTGGCGAGGATCTTCTCTGACAACGTGAGGGGGTGTCCGAGGCGAGTTCGCACCCGTGAAATTCGGTCTTCGAGCGTGGCGTACACCGACTCGACGAGTTCGATTGGGGTCTCGGGTCCTACTGTGGCCATGTTGTCTCCTGGCTTTGCGTCAACGGTGCGATCTGATACAACTGTAATACAAGTGAGCTGAAAATCCAGCAAAGAATTGAAATTGAGACGAATCCGATACCACGAAATCGCCGATGACCTTCGTCGACGCATAATTGCAGATGAATTCCCCGCTGGCCAAGTGCTGCCGAGCGAGGCGTCTCTTGGCGCATCGTACGACGCGAGCCGGGTCACGATCCGCAAGGCGCTCGAAGTCCTGCGATCTCAAGGCCTCGTCGACTCCCGTCAAGGTTTCGGCTGGTTTGTTCCTTCTGAGGTGCTCGCGCAACCGCTCACTGGTCTGGCAACCATTGAAGGCCAACTCGAGCGGTCGGGGCGGGAGTCCGCTCGTCAGATCCTCGAATTCCAGTTTGTCGAAGCCCCTGCAAACGTGGCAGCGACCCTCGGGCAGCGGGTTCTCGAGGTCCGCCGGCTCCATCTCTCTGACGGTCGGCCGCTGGCACGAGTCACGGTGTGGTGTCGCGAAGACCTTGGCGCGGAGCTTTCGAAAGCAGATGTCGAGCGCCAGAGCTTCTATGACCTGCTCGATGTGCCCCTTGGGGGAGCGCTTCAAACAATCGGCGCCGCCGTCGTCCAACCCGACGATGCCGCGCTTCTCGACGTGCCTGCAGAATCTGCGGTGCTCACCGTTCTCCGGACCACACGATCCCTGGCTGGTGACGCCGTGCTCATGTCAGAGCATGTATTCCCGGCGCATCTGACCCAGTTTGTGGTCGAACTTCCGACCGTCGATGAATCATTTGACCGTGCCGCGTCGCTTCGGCTGGTCGATTAGTGCGTCGAATCTAGCGAATGGATCCTGGGTAATTCTTCCCAAAACGCCAGGATAAGAGGGTTATAGCCCAGAAATCGCTCAATGTATGGTGCCGAACCTGCCGAAGAACGGGGCATGAAGAAACTCACAGCGTTTGCCGTCGGCGGCGCCATTGCTCTCAGTGGTACTCCTGCCTTCGCTCAAACAATCGACGATTCTGAGCTCATCGGCACCGGTGACGCACAGGTAACCCTCATCACCCAGACGACTGCTCCGGTAAAGCCAGGCTTCGATAGCTGGGTCTTGCTTGACTGGATGGACGACATCACTGAGGCAAGCCAGTTTCAGGTTCGCGCCACTGGTGGCGAGGGAGTCCACGTCGGATACCCCGAAAACACTTTCGATCACGCAAGCCTCTATTTCAACGACACGCTCGTTCCTGGCGAGGTCGACTACACCGCATTGAACATTCGGGTAGACCCATCTGTAGTCGCTCCAATTCTTCTTGACGTCACCTTGACGTATGTCTCGGCATCGGGCCCAGTCACCGTTGAGTCAGTGGTCGTTGTCCCTGTTCTCAGTGACGCCGCTGTCGGCGGCCTGTCATATGAAGAAGGCGACCTAGGGGC
>JBBKWJ010000076.1:0-2706 GCA_037968895.1 Acidimicrobiales bacterium | reverse complement strand
CTGAGGCTGTTCCACCGGGACCAGTTCGTGCGTTTTCGTGAGTTTTGGCGAGCGCTTATCGAGCGAGGATTTCGATGGTCCAGTTCACGGGTTCGGCCTCGCCTGCGATATCGAAGGTGACTGCGTGAGCACCGAGCGGAGCGTCGTCTGCGATTTTGAGCTCAACGTGTGTCGCTCCGTCGTCGCCATCGGTAATGGTGACGGTGACGCCGTCGGGCGTATCGACCACTTTGATATCGCTGCTCGAGCTGACGTTGTCAATGGCCGAGTCGATCGAACTACCTTGAGCGATCGAGACAGAGCCAAAATAGTCGCTGGCGATCGACGAGTCACCCGACGAGTCACCCGACGATTGCTCGACCACCGCTGCTGAATCATCGGTGCTGGAGCATCCGGCCGCGCCGACTACCAACAGAAGGGCGATGACGATGTTACGTGGGACGAGCATTGGGTTTCCTTGCGTTCGGAGAACTCGCCAGGGCGAGCAATTCCGGGCCACGATAACCATGGTCAGAGTGAGCGCAGCTCAGAGCGGGCGCACGAAGCGAACGATCGCGTGCAAGGCTGCGTCGACGGCAGTCGGTAGCTTCAGCCACCAGTGGTCCCAGAATCCGCTACACCCGGTGATGAACACCCGGTCGGAGTCAGCGGGGCGTTGCTTGAGCCAATACAAGCGTGCTCGGGCCGCATGAAGCGGATCCGAAACAATCACAACCACATCTGCGCTACCAACCAACTCGGCGGCCGCGGCCACGTTTTCCCACGTATCGGTCGAGCGCTCTTCCAACGCGACAATCACCGAGGTCAGCCCCATCGTCTCAGCAAGTTCGGCTACGACCGAAGCCTCTGAGCGTAGAGATCTATCCACTCCCCCGGTGAATACGACCAACTCGGCGTCATAGGACTCAGCCGACTTCACGGCCAGTTGCGCCCGCCATCGTTGGATCGGGTGCGGCTGGCCGTTACGTCGAGACGGGTAGCCGAGGACGACGATTGCTACTCGATCGCCTGGAGGAACAGTCGTCTGCGTCGCGGCGGCGTGAGCCCGTGCAGCCCCAAGGAACGACACCCCGAGAGCAGACGACATCAGAACAAACCACTTCATCCCCCCGATACTAAGTTCGATTCGCTGACCTGTGCCTCGGGGAGCGATACGAGAAACGCTGTGCCAGTGCCAGGCTCGCTGACGACTTCGATGCTGCCGTTCATGAGTTCAACGAGTTGTTTCGTGACGGAGAGTCCGAGTCCGGTGCCGAGCTTCGATCCTTGATCGGCATCGAGACGGTCGAATGGCACAAAAAGACGGTGGAGTTGATCGGCGGGTATGCCGGGACCTCGGTCTTTGACAATGATGAAGCTCCGGTCACCGCGTCGCATAGTGAAGATCTCTACCGGATGGCCAGTTCCACCATATTTGATGGCGTTTGATACAAGGTTGAGGAGAACCTGCCGAAGCCGCAGAGAGTCAGCAATAGCGGCCTGCGGTTCGGCCGAGGCCATGATGACTCGAGCGCCGTGTTCAGCAGCCACTGGTTGGGTAAGCGCAATCACTTCGCTGGCGATAGCTGTTGGGTCGACCATTTCCATAGTCAGAGGGATCGCGCCAGCCTCGATTCGGGCGATGTCGAGGAAGTCATCCATCAGCCGCGTGATGTGTCGTGCAGCAGCCACGATTTGGCCGACCGACTCTGCAGAATCGGGGTCGAGGTCATCGAGTTGGAGCAGTTGTGCATAGGCGAGAACTCCGTTGAGTGGAGTTCTGACTTCGTGGCTGACTCGGGACAGGAAGTTCGACTTGGCTGCGCTCGCGCCCTCGATCTGAGCTTTGGCGTTGAGGAGTTCGTTTTGAGATCGTTCGAGTCGGACCAGCATGAGATTGAGGTCTGCTGCGAGGCAGCCGATCTCGTCCTGACGGTCGACGTTTGCTCGAAGCGACGGGTCATTGGTGCGGCCGACAGCGGCGACCGTCGCTCCAAGCTCTTCAAGCGGTCCGACGACAAGTCGTTGGAGACCCGCGATGGTGAGGAGAACCGCTACTACACCGACGGCGATTACAGCCATCATCACCGATCGGATGCCATCAATACTTTGCTTGTAGATAGCGCGAGGGGCATCGACCTGGAGATGTAGCGCCGCCCCACCATCGGCGGCGGAAACGACGCTAGCTGCGGTGACAGTGTTGGCCGTCTTTTCGATCGACGGTCCATTGGATTGAGTGTCGCAGTCGCTGGTCGAGCACGGCGTGAGCTGCACGTCGAGGCCAGTCAGCGCTGCGAGCCCGGTGACGAAGTCAGCGTCTACGGCCCGCGCCATGAGCAACACACCGACCGGTTGTTCACTGAAGTCAGACCGGATGATTGCCCTGGTCGTTACAAGGAATACTGAGCCGTCGGCTTCGACCACACCACCGGGTGTTGCCTGCGTGTCGGTGGAGAAATCGGCGAAGATCCCATCTGGGCGGGCAGTTTCGAGAAGGCCTTCGGGTACGGCCAGTTCGTCGTCTCCGACGTACCACGCTTGGTGGACGATGCCTCCCTCCACGTCGGCGAAAGCGACGAGGTCGACGCCAAGCGGAGTGAACGCTTCCGCGTACAGGTTGCCGTCGATGTATTCCTGGTTGCCGTCTTGCACGAAGTCGTAAGAATCATCCCACCACGACCAGTCAGAATTAGTTCCGCCGAGGTCATCGAGTGAGTTACTGAGTTG
>JBBKWJ010000075.1:0-6297 GCA_037968895.1 Acidimicrobiales bacterium | reverse complement strand
GTTTTTGATCGACTGACTATGCGTCAGGGAGTCGGGTGAAGATCTCGATCTTGGCGTCTTCAAACTCATCAGCGCTGATCGTGCCGGCGAGTTTCATTGCATGAATCTCGTCGATCATCTGAAGTAGCTCCGGAGCGGACAATTCGCCACGCCCAGCAAACAGCGCTTCGATACCTTCAGCGGCAGGTGCGGTCTCTACGACTTCTTCTTCAGCAGCCGGGGCTGCTCCCCAGAAATCGTCAGTCTTGCCCTGGACCTTGGCTTGCTTGGCCGCCTTCTTGGCTGCCTTCGCTCGATCACGTTGCAGCTTCGCGAAACTCGTTCTTTGTTTTGCCATGGTGGCATCTCCTTCGGGCGCAGGTCGCCGTACACACTCCGCAAGTCGGAGCGATGAACACGGATCGTGTCCAGATTGAAATCGAGAACTCCTAGCTGCCAGCACCTGGACTGGCACAGTCGGAGATTCCAATGTCTCCTGGCTCTCGATCACCGAACAGGCTAGTCAACAACACGACATAACCGACGGTCACCCTTAGGGCCCAGGGCTCATTGTGGCGAACAACACACCTTATGAAAGGTGTCCGACGTCGTTAAACGAGTGGAGCGAGAGGCGATCGCCTTGTACAGAAATCTTGGTAACCGACGCTTGTGCGACATGGGCTCGCCAGGAGATCTCGGGTCCAACGCCTAGTGCCCAGGCCATTGCCGCCTTGATTGGTGACACATGGGTAACCAACGCCACGTCCCGTCCATCATGATCGGCGACGAGCGCATCAAGCAGGCGGGCCACACGATCGTTGACTTGGCGAAGACTTTCGCCACCGGCCGGAATGAAGTCGATGTCAGCGCGCCATTTTGTCCAGATTTCGGCAGGGACCTCTGCCAGAGGCAGTAGATCAAGGCCTCCGTAGTCGAGTTCTAACGCTCGTTCGTCGGTCTCAATTGGTTGACCAAGCGCTTCGGCGGTTTGCACGGTTCGAGCGAGCGGACTCGACACGACCCGTAGGTTGTCGGGCAAGGCAGCAGCGATTGCCTCCGCCTGCACCACTCCAACTGAGTCAAGCCCCGGGTCGGCTCGGCCAAGCAACTGACCTGCCGCATTGGCCTCAGTGCGGCCATGTCGTACTACATAGATCAGCATCGCGTTTCTCCTAGTCGCTCAGGACGGAGCGAGAAAGCTGGCCAGTCGAGATGAGAAGGTCACGGTTGGCCTTGTCAGCCAGCCCGTATCGACGCCATGCCCAGATTGCAGCGACAGCGCCGACCGCGTCAAGCAAGAGCGAGAATCCAAGACTTCGTGTCGTTTCGGGTGCACTGAGCTGTGCAAAGTCGATCCCAAGCAGCGGCCACCAGAAAAGCCCAGCCGATAGCCACGCACCGTCAAGAACAGAGTGCATAAACAAGCCGATCGGCAGTCCTAGCCAGCGCCTCTGTTTCATGCGCCGACCTCGGAAGGCGAGCATGACCAGGGTCATCAATGCGACGGGAGCTACCAGCGTGTGAAGCACGAGCGGCCCCCCGATCGCCACCTCAACCAGGGGGATCGCGGCGCCGAACGCGACAAGCCGGTAGTCGAGCATGGGACTGCGGAACACCTCAGCAACCAGAATCGGCGCGAGAACGAGAAACCAGATAAGCACGACGGTCTCTAGTGGATCAGCATGCGACCGCATTGGTCACAGAGGACAACCTCGTCGTCTGGCAGCTTCTTGATTGAGTCGACGGCGACTGCGGACAGACTGAGGTGGCAGCCATCGCACGCTGACTTCACAACCCGAGCAACCGCGATACCGCCGAGGTCTTTCCGGCGTTGGTCGTATCGAGAGACCATGTCAGCGGGGATATTCGCCGCAGTGTCGTCGCGTTCGACTTGGACCTTGGCCGTCTCGGCCTCGGTCTCTGCAAGCGCCACCGTGAGTTCCCGCTCGAGCTCAGCACGACGTTCAACCTGCGGTGCGCGGGCAGTCTCGACGGCTGCACGTTCAGACGCCGTGCCTTCGAGTTGTTCCATAAACTCAAGCTCTTCGTCTTCGAGCTGGGTCTGTCGCTCGCCGAGATGCCGCTCCTCTTCTTGCATAGCCAGAAGGTCTTTACTGGCTGTGACTGAACCGTCATACAGCTTGGCTTTGAGCTCTGACCGTTTCCGAGAAACCGTTGCCACCTCGTCATCGAGGCGCTTGCGCGAGCGTTCGAGCTCATGCTCGCGACCCTCAATCTCGGCCAGAGTCTCGTTACCTGCTTCGAGCGCTTCGTCTGCGGCAACGATGGCCGCTCGCAGCGGATGGTGTTCGTGGCGGTACTCCAGCTGGCTGAGATGGATGTCGAGCTGCTGAAGAGCGTAAAGCTGTTCGTATGCCGGTGTAGCCATTAACCAGACTCCGTTGTCGTTGGTCGCGGCGCCGCAGTTGTGGTTGGGGCGTTGGGATCAACCGGCACCGTAGTCGTTTCTGGCGGAAGTGTCGTTTCCGTGGTTGTCGTGATTATTCGGATGCAGTCTTTCTTACCGTCACCATCGGAATCAACGAGCTCAGTGTTCTTTGTGCTGCTGCCTCGCTCGCTCTTGTTGCAGAAGTCTTTTTCACCAGGGGACTTGAGGTAGCGTCCGCCGCCATAGCGCTCGGGCTCGGCAAACGGCACTGGTTCGAGGCCTTCGTGATACGCGTTGTTGAACATGCCCCAGGTGGCCGCCGGGACTTTGCCGCCGAAGATGTTGCCGTAGCCCTCAACATTGCGCATCGGGATCTTCTCATCTGGGTTACCGAGCCACACCGCCGTCGTGAGGTAGTCGGTCGACCCGACGAACCAGGCATCAGTGTTGTCCTGCGTCGTACCCGTCTTGCCTGCAGCGAAGTGACCGTCCTTGAGGCGGGCCGCAGTGCCGGTGCCGCCACGAACGTTGCTTTCGAGTGTCTCGGTGAGCATGCGGGCCGTCTGCACCGAGACTGCTCGAGTGCCGTCGCTCTTGTGCTCGTATAGCACCTCGCCCTTTGCGTTCTCAATTCGCTCTACGTAGTACGGCAGGTTGTAGATGCCGTCGTTGGCGAAGGCTGCGTAGGCGCCCGCCATCTCCATCGGGTGCACCTCTTTGACCCCGAGCGGAAGTGACAGCACCGAGTCAAGCGGAGTTGAAATACCGAGCTTCTGCGCCACCTCGATGACTGCGTCGGTTGTGGCTACTTGTCCGAGTCGAACAAAGGCGCAGTTATTCGAGGAGCGGGTAACCGCACCGACAGATTGCACACCGCCGCTGCCGCCATAGCGAGCGTCGACTTCATACGGGTTTGGCGTGCCACCGGGGTTTTCAAACTCGCACGGCCGATCGGCACGCACATCGTCGCTTGGTGTGTAGCCCTGCTCGAACAGCGCAGCCAGAACGAATGCTTTCATCGTTGAACCCGGCTGACGTAACCCGTCAGTGGTCAGGTTGAACTTGTCGCGGACGAAGCCAGGACCGCCAACCATCGCTCGAACTGCGCCGCTGCGGGTGTCGATTGCGGCCATGGCGATCTGGAAGTTACGAGGATCGTTTGGCTCGAACTCGTCTCGAGCCGCCAACGCTGCCTGCTGTGCCGCAGGATCGAAGGTGGTGTAGATCTTGAGGCCGCCGGTGTAGACCGCGGCCGTTCGATCTTGGATCGTCTCGCCGAACGGGCTGTCTTCGTCGAACAAAATCTCGCTAAGGGCTTCTTCAATGAAGTAGTCGGTCGGCTTCGTGTCGTATGGAGTCTGGCGCTCGGCCGGCACTGGAGCAGCCTTGATGCCGTCGCCGGTCGCCAGATCGATATAGCCCTCGGCGACGAGTCGGTCGGCCACCACCGCTCGGCGGTCGCGGGAGCGCTCGGGATAGAGCGTCGGGTCGTTGCCGGTCGGGTTACGGATGATGCCAGCTAGCATCGCCGCTTCGGCCCAACCGAGCTCATCGACTTCCTTACCCCAGTAGGTCTCGGCTGCGGCCTGCACGCCATAGGCGCCGCTACCGAGGTAAATGATGTTGAGGTAGTGCTCGAGGATTTCGTCTTTGGTGTACTTCTCCTCGACCCGCAAGGCGTAGAAGGCTTCAGTGGTCTTACGTCCAAGGTTCTGTTCTGAGCTCAGCAGCTTCTGCTTCACCAACTGCTGTGTGATGGTTGACCCACCCTGAGCAATGCCGCCGGCGTTAACGTTCTCGATCAGGGCCCTGAAAGTGCCGCGATAGTTCAGGCCGTCGTGGCTGTAGAAATCGGCGTCCTCCATAGCGAGAACCGCGTCGATAACTTCTTGTGGAATCATGTCGAGCGTGACTGGTTCGCTGTTTACTTCGCCGACGAGCAGGGTCAGGAACGACCCATCGGCGGCGTACATCTCAGATCGCTGAGAGATATCGCCAAGGTCTAGCTCGGCCGCCGTTGACTCGGTCGAACCGATCATGGCGCCGACCTGAGGCACGATGATGGCAAACGAGCTTGCCGCAATAGCGGCAATACAGACCATCACCAGGCCGAGGGATGTGAAACGTTTGATCAGACGCAGGAGCAACAGCACGAGTTACGAGCGTACTCGGACCGCAGCCCCGTCCGGGGTCATCCCAACCCAAGCCCCTGGAATGGGTCGGCACCTATGACGCGAGCAGCCCTAAACACCGCTTCTGCGGCTCCGAGACTGGCAGTTTCTGCCCCGACGGCCAGACCAAACAGTGGGACGCCAGAACCATGGCGACTCGCGGTTCTGAGCACGACTATCGACACAAGGGAATCATTCGAAACCGTCTCGCCTGCGAACTGCACGCTGAGATCGACGCTGCACAGCGCACATGCTGCCTTAGCGGCAGAAGTGGTCGCGGTGCTGCTTGACGCAGATGCCGAGTCCGTGAGGCCGGGAGCCCGCAGCTGCATCTTGCTATCGACCTGGTCGAGTGTGGACTCGCTCGTAACAGCGATGAACTCAGAGACATTCACGCTGAAGCCGTCGCCTGACGCAGCAGCGGAAATCGAATGCAACAATTGCACGATCGTTGCCTCTTCGTGGACATCAAATTGCCGGAAGCGCACCACGGCCGCAGCAGTCGGGTGACCTTCCGAGTCCGTCTGTTTAGTCAGCAACACAGCCCGGCCGCCGACCACAATCTGGCTTGCTCCGTCTGCGCCTGATTCCATTGTCTTCCAGAGCCGACCCGCGAGTTCAAAACCCATCGCATCGAGCCCGTTCCAGCTTGAGGGAAGCTGCGAGGTAATCGCGGCAAGGCTTTCGTCAGACTCGCGTCGCACGATGAATGCGCCATCAGAGGCATAGGTGTCTGCAATGAACCGAAGGCCAAGCTCACTTACGAGTGTACGAACCTCAGGGTCTCGTCGAACAGCCTTGCGGCCGAGCAGTTGGGAGACCTCGGGGGCTCGATCTTGGCGAAGGGCATCGCCAAGAATTCCGGCGAGTCCTTTTCCGAGACCTGTTGGGGCCTTTCCGACTTCCACGTACCTGTCCCTCATCTCGCTGCGTAGTCAGCTGACGTGCCGCCCAAGCATCATGACCTTATGTCAATAATCGGAACAATCAGACTCACCTTGAGCAATGATTTTGTACTCCGGCGATGGTTCAGAGCGAAGCCACGTTTGCACGTCCTCGGCGAGCAACGCGACGCCAAAGCCTGTCGTTGGGCTGTAGCCAGTGACGATGGCAACAACCTTGCCGTCTGAACCGATGACTGGTCCTCCTGAGAACCCAGCGACAAGTTCGGTGTCAAAAAGTACGACCCTGCCTTGTTGGCCCCACGGCTCGCCATCGGTGACCAAGCTGACCTGCGAGTGAAGGACGCTGGCCTCGCGCCCTCCCGGATGTCCGATGATTGCGATGAAGTCGCCAGAGACGAGGACATCTTCGCTGAACTCAAGGGCAACGGTTCCAACAGGGGTGAGTTCGGCCAAATCGATTACCTTGCTGGTCGCGACCACCCCAGCTAGAGCAGGCTGGATTGGCTGATCGGCCTTCGCTTCGGCGGCGTCACCGACGATGTGCCGATTGGTGAGGAGTAGAAGTTCATCACGTTCAACCGAGGCCACCGCGAATCCGCTGCCTGTGACCTGGCTATCGCATGAGCGGGCCGAAAGTCGTACCGTCGCAGCGATAGCTAGATCGATGTCGGCCTGGCGTACGTCGCTATCGGCGGCGCCGACATGAGACGGAGCGGCAAGTTGTAGAGACGCAGTAACGATTCCGAGCGCGACAAGAACAAATCCCAAGCCAATTTTCGCTCGTTGTCCCGCATCCGCCTGCAAACCCAATGTCGTGCTCCACATACCCTGAACAATCGAGAGTATGGGGCTG
>JBBKWJ010000074.1:0-15001 GCA_037968895.1 Acidimicrobiales bacterium | reverse complement strand
ACAATCCCTGCGCCCTCGTGGCCGAACACGGCAGGCAAATCGCCGCCCCAGCCACCGTCGATGAGCGTGATGTCGCTATGACAGATGGCAACGGCCGTCATCTTGACCCTGACCTCGCCGGGGCCAGGATCAGCGAGGGTGACGTCTTCAATGGTCAGCGGCTCGCCGAACGCCCGACATACTGCTGCTCTCACTTGGAGGTGCTCTCTTTCCAGGGAACAGTTTCTTGTTTGCCGACGACTAAGCCGTCCCAGTTCCGGATGGTGGGATCGTTCCACGGTTTCAGCTCGGTGAGCTCGTCATCGCTTAGGACGCCGAGATCGTTCAATAGAGTCGGCAAATAGTACGAGATGCCCCGGTCGCCGCCATCATCAATCTTTATTGCCAGACCAAAGTCGTCGCCAACGACGCCGATCACGAAAACAGCCTCGGCGCCGACTTTGGCGAAGACCCGGCCCTTGGTCACCCTCATGAGGTCACTGTCGAGTCGACCCTTGACGCCACCGACAAGTTCGGGGAACGCGGCCGCAGCCTCGACGATGCGTTCGCACGCAGCGCGCCGAGATGGGGAAAGTTCCGTTGGGTTGGTGACCGAGGCGATCGCGCCTGCGAGCGAAACGAGAGGCAATCGGAACGTGGGTGCTCCGCACCCATCAATTGCGGTAGACAGCTGATCGGTTTGAGCGAGATCGGCGACTGCGGCGTGGACCGCTTGCTGGACCGCCGCAGCCGGGTCGAGATACGACTTGGGTTCGAGCTCCATGTGAACAGCCGTGGCGAGAAAGCCAGCGTGTTTGCCCGAGCAGTTGTTCAAAATGCGGGTAGCCGGCTGTTCTAGATCTCCGACTCGGGGCGCCTGCGGCCCACAAAGGAGGGCTGCATCGCTCAGCCCGGCTGCGCCGAGCATCGAGGCGACGACGTCTAGGTGCTGCGACTCACCGCTATGGGAGGCGATTGCCAGCGCGATTTCCTTGTTCCCAAAACCGAAGTGATCAGCAGCGCCACTTTCGATGAGGGGAAGCGCCTGAATGCTCTTGCTTGCGCTCCGCGGAAACACCAGTTGCTGCGGGTCGCCAACATTGCCAATGATTTCGCCGTTGGCTCGCACGGCGACCCACGCACCGCGGTGGACCGACTCGACTGAGCCGTTTCGCCGCAGCATGGTCAGGATCGGGTTTTCGGGGTAGGACACCACTGGCCTCCGGTCATGGTCTGAGGAGGAGCTTACGCTCAGCGACCTAGCCTTGAACAAGATGATGGCAATGCATGCAATCTGGCCCCGCGACCGAGACTCGTACAAGGGCGCAAAGATCGATCGACAGTCGGCGTCGAGGGTGTGGCGTTTCGCCCGGCCCTATCGCCCCTTAGTCGGTGGTTTCCTATTCACCGTGATGCTTCAGGCTGTGCTTGGGCTCGTGCCGCCAATTTTGTTTGGTCGCATCATCGACGACGTCATTCCCAACAAAGACAAGGGCTTGCTCCTTGTGTTTGCCGTTGCAATTGTGGCTGCGGCAATTGCAGAAGGGTTTGTGTCGATCTTCGAGCGATTCTGGTCGGCCCGTATCGGCGAGGGTGTAATATACGACCTCCGTAGCGCCCTGTTCGACCACGTCCAACGCCTCCCCATCGCGTTCTTCACCCGAACTCAAACCGGCACGCTGACCAACCGCCTCAACAACGACGTGATCGGAGCCCAACGGGCGCTCACCACAACGCTCGGCACTGTCGTCTCCAACATCATTACGCTGGTCACGACGCTCATTGCCATGTTTGTCTACGAGTGGCGGCTCACCATGCTGGCGCTGATTCTCACACCATTCTTTGTGTTTCCTTATCGGAAGATCGGCGCTATTCAGCAGGGCATTACCCGAGACGGGATGAACCTCAACGCCGAGATGAACGCCACGATGACCGAGCGATTCAACGTCTCCGGCGCTCTTCTGGCCAAGCTCTTTGGCCGCCACGACGACGAGGTCGAGAGCTTCTCGGCGAAGGCAGCCGAAGTTCGAGACATCGGCATCCGCAGCGCCATCTTCACCCGCGGCTTCATGATCATGCTTGGGCTGCTCGGGGCCATCGGCACCGCGCTGGTCTACGGACTTGGCGGCTTGTTCGCCATTAACGGTTCGTTCACCGCAGGCGCATTGGCCACGATGGGTTTGCTTGTTGGCCGGATCTACCAGCCGCTCACTGGTCTTACCAACGCTCGCATCGATGTGCTCACCGCGCTGGTCAGCTTCGATCGCGTCTTCGAGGTGCTCGATAGCCCAATACCGTTGGCTGATAAAGAAGACGCCATCGATCTGACTGAGCCGAAGGGCTTCGTCGAGTTCGAAAACGTGACCTTCCGCTACCCATTGTCGACCGAGACCATTATCCCGTCACTGGAAACGCCGAGTTCGACCGTCTCCGACGAGAACGAGCTGCCAACGCTGCGAAATGTTTCGTTCACGATCGAGCCGGGTCAGCTCGTTGCGTTGGTCGGTCCATCTGGTGCGGGCAAGACCACGATGACCAACCTCGTACCTCGGCTCTACGACGTGTTTGAAGGTCGAGTGCTTGTCGACGGTGTTGATGTTCGTGACTACAAACAAGAATCGCTCCGCCACGCGATTGGCGTTGTGGTCCAAGACCCGCACCTCTTCCACGAGTCAATCGCCGACAACCTCCGTTTCGCCAAGCCAGAGGCCACCCAGGAAGAGATGGAAGCGGCATGTAAAGCGGCGCAAATACATGACGCAATCGAGAAGCTTCCCGGCGGGTACGACACGGTCGTTGGTGAGCGCGGCTACCGGTTCTCTGGCGGCGAGAAACAGCGGCTCTCCATCGCACGAATGTTGCTGAAAAACCCGGCAATCGTCATCCTCGACGAAGCAACGAGCCATCTCGACTCCGAGAACGAGGCGGCGGTGCAGCGGGCGCTCGCTGAGGCGCTCGAAGGCCGCACCGCCCTGGTTATCGCCCACCGACTCTCAACCATTGTCGAGGCCGATCAGATCTTGGTTCTCGACGAAGGCCAGCTTGTGCAACGCGGCACGCACGACGAGCTGATGGCCAGCGGCGGCCTCTACGCCGACCTCTACCAAATCCTCGTCCGCAGCTAGCCGAAACAGATTTCGGGACTGGCCAGAAGGGTCGGGTTGCGCGTCGTTGTTGCCTGCACCACCATGGCGGGATGTCTGACCTAGTCGATCTGTCCGCCGTGGAGCAGCGCCGCATGATTGGGGCCAAAGAGGTATCCGCCGTCGAGCTACTCGACGCCCACCTCACGCGGATCGATCAGACCAATCCGACGCTCAACGCCGTCGTCGGCATGAATCCGGACGTTGGCCGTGAGCGTGCGCTCGCTATCGATGCGGCCGTCGCAGCAGGCGAATC
The DNA here is from genome assembly GCA_037968895.1 of Acidimicrobiales bacterium. GTDB lineage: Bacteria > Actinomycetota > Acidimicrobiia > Acidimicrobiales > SZUA-35 > JBBKWJ01. The sequence goes on along the minus strand of JBBKWJ010000074.1, from coordinate 11,623 downwards.
GATAGGCCCATTGGCAGGCTTGGTCACTGCTCACAAAGACCTCACCGATACGGCCGACTTCCCATCGACAAAAGGTGTCACGGCGCACGCCAACCGCGTCGCCCCCACTGACAGCCTGCTCGTTGCTCGAGTCAAACGCGCCGGGGGCGTCGCTATTGGAAAGACGAATGTGCCGGAGTTCGGGGCTGGCTCGCACACCACCAATCCGGTGTACGGCACCACACTCAATCCCTACGACACTTCGCGTTCAGCCGGCGGCTCGTCTGGCGGTGCCGGGGTGGCACTCCGCTGCGGGATGGTGGCGATCGCCGACGGCAGCGACATGGGCGGTTCGTTACGCAACCCCGCGGGCTGGAACAACATCGTCGGTCTCCGCCCATCGCCTGGTGTCGTACCCGGCATCGACGCGGGGAATGCGTGGGCCACGTGGGGAACCCTTGGCCCAATGGGACGAACGGTTGACGATCTCTACCTCCTCTTCAAAGTGATCGCCGAGGCCGACGTTCGTGACCCAAAGAACCATCCGCTCGAGATGCCGGCGACGCTGTCGCGGACCGGTCGTCCATTGCGAGTTGCGTACAGCCCAACCATTGGCGGGCTTCCGGTCGAGGCTGATGTCGCCGCCGTCGTTTCAACGGCGGTATCCAAGCTCGCCGACCTCGGCTGGATTGTCGAAGAAGCTGAGCCAGACTTCTCGGGCGCCGATGAGTGTTTCGATCAGCTCAGGTCGTGGCTGTTCGCGTCTGACCCGGCCCCAACGGCCGCCGACAAGATCTCGCCGGTAAAGGCAACGGTGCAAGAAGAGATACGCCGCGGCAACGCTCTGTCTGGCAAGGATGTCTCGGTCGCGATTGAGATGCAGAAGACGCTGTGGGATAGAGCAGTCGCGTTCTTCGAGCGTTTTGACGTCTTGGTCGGGCCGGTTTCACAGCTGTCACCGTTTGATGCAGCGATCGAGTACCCAATGGAAGTCGCCGGTGTCCCGATGACGCGCTACATCGACTGGATGCGGTCGGTGTGCCGGATCACCACGATCGGGATGCCAGCCCTTTCCGTCCCGGCTGGCTTCACCGATGCAGGTCTTCCCGTTGGTCTCCAGATGGTCGGTGGCCCGTGGGGTGATGTGGCTCTCCTCGAGGCTGCGAAGGCCGTCGAAGAAGCAATGCCTTGGAATCGGTCGGTTCCACCAATAGTTCACGTACCTGGTACCTGAACTATTGGGGTTAGCGGTTGGAGAGGTCTCGCAGCAGATCGGGCTCAATGTAGATCGGACATGCGCACCACACCGAACAAATGGCACTATGGGGCGGTGATTGTGCACCTCGTTGATGGAACCTACGAGCTCTTCCGGCAGTTCTTCGGCCGGCCAGGGCATCTCAATGCTTCGGGCAAGGAGGTTGGAGCGACACGCGCTGTCCTCCGGAACATGTTGACGATGCTTGAGGACGGCGCAACTCACGTTGGCGTTGCCACCGACCGCATCGTTGAGTCGTTCCGAAATGAGCTGTACGAGGGCTACAAGACGGGCGAAGGGATGGACCCTGAAATCAAGGCCCAGTTTGCGCCCCTCGACGACGGTCTCCGCGCGATCGGAGTCGCCTTGTTCTCGATGGTGGAGTACGAGGCCGATGATGCCATGGCTGCAGCCGCGGCAGTTGCTGCCGCTGACCCGAGGGTTGAGAAGGTCTTCATTTGCACGCCAGACAAAGACCTGGCGCAATCAGTTGTTGCGGGTCGAGTCCTGCAATGGGACCGCCGCAAAGACGTCGTGTACGACGTGGAGCAGATCATCGAGAAGTACGGCGTCCCGCCTGAGTCGATCCCCGACTGGCTTGGTCTTGTTGGCGACACCGCCGACGGGTTCCCTGGTCTGCCTGGCTGGGGGGCCAAGTCGTCAGCCGTCGTGTTGAGTCGCTACGGCCACATCGAGAACATCCCAGCGGCCGCAGGACAATGGGACATCACGGTTCGCGGCGGAGCGAAGCTTGCGGCGACCCTCGCCGACAATATGGACGATGCGCTTCTCTTCAAGGACCTCGCAACACTTCGCCTCGACGCGCCGACGGTCGCCAGCGTCGACGAGCTTGAGTGGCGTGGCCCGACGAGTGAATTGTCGTCGATCGCCGAGTATCTTGACGCACCCGATCTCATTAGTCGGACCCAGAAACTACTTGAACGATAGAGACGCCATGATCCGCGATTACACCAGTGCTGACGCCATAACTGTGCTTGCCCTCAATGAATCGAATGTGCCCGAGGTCGGTCCGATGGACCGGGCAAAGCTCGACCTACTGGCCGCCGACTCGCCATGCTTCAAAGTTGTTGAGATCGACGGCGTTGTGGCCGGCATGCTGATCATGCTCGACGAAAACTCCACATACCCGAGCCTCAACTACAAGTGGTTCTGCAAGCGTCATGCATCGTTCGCATACGTCGACCGGATTGCGCTCGGCGAAGCTGCACGCGGTCAGGGTTGGGGTCCGGCGCTCTACGACATTGCGACGGCCTATGGCATTGAAAACGGCAAGCCGTTTCTATGTGCTGAGGTCAACACCGTGCCGTCGAATCCACGCTCAATGCGGTTTCACGAGATCAACGGATTTGTCATCGCCGACCATCAGCAGCCGTATGGCGGCGAAGAAACCGTCGCGATGGTCGAGAAGCCGCTGACTTAATCGTCGAGTCCTTGGCGCATTCGCTGCCAGAGGCTCAACTCTTTGCCGTTCTTGGGCTCGCTGCCCTCCAGCGTTGTTCGGCGGCGGCCTGGTAATGCTGGCGCCGCGTCCGCTCGGCGGAGAGGAGGACGCTCGTCTGTCGCCACCGGAGCGACGATCGGGGCCGTTGGTACCTTGTTCGACGCGAGTGCGGCCACGGCAAGCCAGGTCGTGAGCGGTGCAGCTAGTGCGAGTCCGAACAGACCAGTTGCGGCTCGGGTGAACTCGAACGCAACGAGTTCGCCGTTGGTGGTGCCCAGCAGAGAGTCGTCGCTGGTGACGAAGAGCAGAAGCACCGGAATGGTGGCGCCCGCGTATGCGAGAACGAGTGTGTTCATGGTCGAGAAGAGCCGAGGACGCTCTTCAGTCAGCGTCGCTGCGAACAGTTGTCTGGTGGGAAGCGCGGGGTTTGTGGTCCGTAGGTTGAGCGCGGTCGACGCATGACTCATGGTCACTGCGCTCAGTGCACCTGCGGCTCCCAACACGATGCCGACGATGAGCAGGTCTCCTGGTTTGGCCGATCCAAGCGTCGAGAGACCGGCGCTGTCGGCCTGAGCGATGCCACCGAATTCACCGATCGAGGTAACCAACCAACTCAGCAGGACGACGACTGCCAGGCCCATGAGCGCGCCGAGCGTGGCCACAACAGTCATCGGCGAGAATCTATTCGTCAGGTACAGCGACGCGATCACGACGAAGGCACCGGCAACCGCAGCAACGAGCAACGGCTCGGCTCCGTCAACAAGGGCGGGAAGCGCGTACAAGCCGATGGCCCCGCCAAAGGCGGTCAACGACGCAAGTGCACCGAGCCCTCGTAACCGACCAACAACAAGCATGAGCACTGCCAACGCTGCCGCGAGCGCGGCGAGCAGTGGGAGTCGCTGACGATCAACATAGGCGTAGCGGAAGCCCGCATCGGTTGTGGCGTCTGACTCGACGACGATGTGATCGCCCGGTTTGAGCGGATCGTGCGTATCGATGACATCGGGCAAGCGGAAGACTTGGCCGGCGTCGGCGCCTTCGTCGAGAACCGCATCGACGATTGCGCAACTGGTTGCATCGTTGAGCGAGTCGCACGGTTCTACCGCCTGGACCGTTGCGTCATACCGGACACCGTTGTCATCGATGCTGAGCTGTTGTCGGTCTGGCCAGGTGAGCGCGGCCGCTCCGACTGTTATGAGCAAGACCACAAGCGCGACTAGTCGCAGTCGCTTTATCATCGTCGGGCTGACAAACGCGTCGGCACGACTATGCCCAAGACCTCTTCCCACCGGCGGGAACTGTACCAGTGGCTTGTTGCTTCCGGCCAAGCTGGCCTGACGCCTTCCGGGACCGTCAGGTAAAACCACGCTAATGTCGGAACATCGCCAATGTGCCTGAGGGGGAGTGAGCGATGAAGCACGTGGTCTCGGTATCGCTTGGTAGTTCTACCCGAGACAAGTCGGTCACGTTTGAGGTCGGTGGTGTTGAGATCCTCGCTGAGCGGCGAGGCGTCGACGGCGACACCGGGGCCTACAACCGGCTGATGCGTGAGCTAGATGGAAACGTCGACGTGCTGGCTGTCGGCGGAACCGAGATCGCATTCCACGTTGATGATGAGGTCCTTCCGTTTCGTTCGACCCGCAAGCTCATCAAAGGCGTGCACCAGACCCCGCTGGTCGATGGAAGCGGTCTGAAGCTGACACTCGAGCGCCGAGTATTCGAACTGGCTGAACCGGCGCTTGGGGCCAAACCCCATTTTGAATCAGCGTTCTTGAATGTCGCGCTCGACCGGTGGGGAATGGCGCTGGCCGTGCACGAGGTCAGTGACGCAATCGTGTGCGGAGATCTGATGTTTTCGCTTGGGCTGCCGCTGCCAATACGAACGCTTCCTGGCGTGAAGCGAATGGCAAAGATTGCCGTCCCAATAGTCGGGTGGCTGCCGTTGAGTTGGCTGTACCCGACCGGGGAAAGCCAAACAGTGAACGTTCCGAAGTTCGAGTCGTACTTTGCAGCGTCTGACCTCATCTGCGGCGACTTCCTCTACATCGGCAAGCATGCGCCCGAAGATCTGAGTGGCAAGACGGTGCTGACGAACACCACAACATCAGAGAATGTCGATTGGCTTGCAGCACGCGGCGTCCGCACCCTCATCACGACGACACCTCGCTTCGATGGTCGCAGTTTCGGGACCAATCTCACCGAGGCGGCAATTACGGCTGCCGTTGGCTCTGACCGAAAGCTCACGACCGACGAACTGAACAAGGCAATCGACGAGTTTGGGATCCTCCCCGAAATCGTGCAACTGAACAGCTAGCTCGGCCGTGCAACCGTTCAGAGCTTGGCGGCGACTGCTTCGATAACGGTGACAAGGCCGGTTGCTGCGTCGACCTCGATGAGGGCACCGTCGGGGATTGTTGCGACCGCGCCAGAAGCCCCAATCACACCCGGAATCCCAAACTCTCGTGCAATCACGGCGGCGTGGCTCAAGAGCCCGCCTTCTTCGGTGACGACCGCGCCCGCAATCGCTAACACAGAGTTCATCGTGGGCACCGTGAATGGGGTGACGAGGATGTCGCCCGGCTCAAAGTCGGCCAACGCGTCGATCGCATCGGATACCACCCTGGCTCGGCCTCGGTAGCTGGCTTGGCCAATTCCGATTCCAGCCAGCGCCGAGCGCGAAATCGGCGAGTCGATCAGTTCGAGCAGGGTCAATGTGGCATCCATTAACTGCGCCAACGCTTCGGGGAGCACGGCGAGAGGGGGCAGCACGGGTTCAGGCCCGAGAAGCCTCGGCGCATCGAGAGCAGCCCAGCTCATCCGAGTGTCGTAACGACGCTCGATGCTGGCCGGTGTGAGGGCGGGAGTGTTGGTTGCTTCGCCTCGGAGGATCGTCGCCATCTCGTTGGCCGACAGGTCGAACACGTGCTTGGCCGAGACCAGTTGCCCCGAAGCTTCGAGCCGTTCTCCAGCGTGGAGCAGGACGCGACGCATCACGCCGGCCGGCCATTGGTAGGTGATCGGACCGTTCTCGTCCCTCAACCCATAGAGCAACCGCGCATCCTCAAGGATTTGGTCGAAGGTCGCCTGATCGCCAGCGGGAACTTGGGAGCGAAGTGAGGCGGCGGTCTGGTCGCCGACCGCGCGGGCGGCGACGTCGATGGTGGTGTCCCCGCTCGCTCGGATGCCAGCGAGAATCGTGGCCGGCATCTCTTGTAGCGTCAGATCGGTGAAGTCATAACCGCCGGTAAGGCGGTTTCCGAACTCGGCTAGAAATACGTCAAGAGCGCTGGCGGCGTCTGGCCCGTCGGCCCGAACGTCATCGAGCGAATCTGGCGGCGACGAGAGGGCCTGGCCGATCTTGGCCAACGCGATTGCGGGAGCACTCGTGGCGGTCGAGTAGCCGGAGAGGCATTGCATGAGCTCGGCCGAGTCGAATCCCCAGTCTCGCCCCCGAACCAGAAGCAGGCCGATTGGCCCAAGGTCGGAGATATGGAGCCGGAAGTGGAGGACGAGCCCATCGGTCACGTGCTCGTAGCTGGCGAGGAGGTGGTCGGCCAGGGCCGCATCGTCGAGATCGGCGTGGTCGATGTTGGCCAGGCGCCGACTGTTGGCGACGAGCGCTGGCTTCCATTCGTCTTCCCAGCGGCGGAGCTCATCGAGCCAGATGCGGCCGTCGATGGTGGAGGCGGCCCGCTTCTCCCTGGCCCGAAACTCGGGGTGGATTCGGGTGGCTAGCTTTAGAACAAAGCTTGGTGGGGCGGGAAGATTGCGGCTGGCGCCAACGAGGGGCACGAGGCGGCGATAGAAGCGGCCGTTAAGGAAATGGGCGTCGAGTGTTTTGACTGGAGCGCCCACCAAATCGAGCCCATCCTCCATGCCCTTCGGCATGGCCAGCTCCATCGCGTCGCGAACGAGGCGGGAACAATCCGGACTGAAGTGGGCCAGGTCGAGCTCCCAACTGCCGGCGCTTGGTGCCACGAATGGCACGGTTTCGGTTTGATGGCGTACATCGGAATCCATGATCTCTCCTCGATTGACTTAGTCGGACTTCGGCGGGGCGGAGCGACCGAAGCCACCGTTTTTGGCGAACTGCCGCTGCAGCGTTCGGAGGGCCCAGTTCGCCAGCTCGGCGGACACGTCGGGATCGTGGCCCATGCGGCTATGCAGCTCCAAGAACATGCTGGACGAGGGGATTGCGATCAGCAGATCGGCGAGGAGCGCCCTGTCGGCTTCGATCGTATCGGGGAAGGCCTTGGCCAGTCTGTCCTGCACCTCGCCTCGGGCGTACTCAAGACGCCGATGGCGCAGGTCTGACCCCGCGCTCGACAGGTGCTGGGCTCGGATGGCCTCAACGTCGGTCGCAAAATCGCGCCAGAGCACGCGGAGGTAGTTGCCGGGATCATCGATCAGGTCGTCGCGGCCGTTGGTCAGGGCATCGGCCCGACGCATCTGAATCTCGGCCACATCGTCGAGCAAGGCCTGCTTGGTTGGGAAGTACCGGTAGACGGTTCGAACCGACACGCCGGCCTTGCTGGCGACAGCGGGAACGGTGATCGCAGCGGGGTGATCGTCGAGGAGTAACGCAGCAACGGCTTCGCGGATGGCTTGGCGGGTTACCTCAGCCCGTTGTTCCGCGAGATCGGGGCCAATCGGGTCGGCGCTCTGCCGTTCGTTGTCTCCACTCATGAGGACCATCTTGAGCTGTGACATGGTTCGTGTCAAGCGCGGCATGGATCATGTCACAACGTGTTGGACGCGAGCCAGGCCGTGAGTCGGCCTAAACGAGATTCGGAGAGTGTCAGTGCGACTGACGTGAGCAGGCATTCACCAGTGGGGGTCGTTGTTCCAGCAGCCGCTCCTCGGCCGCGACACACCCGTTGGGCGAGATGCTGTAGGCCGACGCGATCACGGCCGAGAGTTGCAGCCGTTCTTCAGGCGTGGTCAGAGGTCGAAACACATCTGGCTGGTGACGCACCGGTCCGTCGGTTCCCACGATGTTGGCGAGCAGTTCGACCATCCCGTCGGGGGCGCCATGGATGCGAGCGAGCTCCCGACAGTGCCTGGCGAGATCGACCGTGTCGCCCGAAAACGACGTCCGTCCGGTGTCGAGGCTGGCGCGGTGTTCAAGCAAGTTGCGGAACCACATTGACCAGAACCAGCCTGGCCGTAGGTGGGAGGGGTCGAGCGACGTCGGTCCCAACGACAACGCAAGAAGCTCTAGCACCGTCGAAGCATCCTGCCACCGAAGACGCTCACGCTCGGTCTCAGTCTTCACCCAGCTCTCAATCCACGCCTCAGTTGGAGTTAGCTCGACCGATGGGTCGGCAAAGCCCTCGCGAAGCATCGCCAGCCCCGCGTCCCAGGAGGTCAGGCCATTGGCCGATAGGTTGTCGACGGCGAAGCGAATGTCGACCCCATAGATGTGCGATGCGGTCGGTCGAAGCCCTAAAATCAGCGCCGAAAGACGTTTCTGGTAGGTTGCTCGTATCACGTGAAAGGTCCTTTGTCTGGCGGCACCCAACGAACATCGTGCATTGCCGTACCAAGGAGGTACCAAACCGTGCGACCAAACACGAGAGCTGCACCTCAACCAGCGGGCATCGCACGTACCCTGCAACGAGCGAGACGCCATCAAGGTTTCGTGGCGATCGAGACCGGCGGAGGCTTTTTGGGCGGCCGGTTCGTCAATGACCTCATTCAAGCGTTCATCGCCGACGGCAAGGTCAGCGTCGTCGACCTCGACGATCCCGACGAAGTAACGCTCAACGAACAGCCCGATGTGGCGGTGATCCGAGCCCCCCTCGTCGCCGGGCTTCGAGGCTGGTCAGACACGGTGGCGACACGACACCGAGCCAACAAGCCAACACTCGTTGTGTTGCCGCCAGGTGTCGTTGGCGACGCGTTAGCTCGAGAGTCGGTGCCGGCGCTGCTCATCGACGCCTCAAGTTTGCTGATGACGGGGAGCGACGTCGCCGCCATCCTCACAAACAATGCGTCAGAGCTCGCCATCGACGATTCGGCTGACCCCGAGCTGTTGACCTTGACGGGCGACCGAATTGCCACGCCAAACGAGACAGCCGGCTTGGCCGAGCTGATCGCACGAGTTGGCGACGGATGGCCTGCATGGGTCGTCGCCTGCGTCGCCGCAATGGACGATCGGGCGTTCGATGGCGGAGCACTCGCACGAATCGGCTCCCCGGCGTTTCGCCGCCAAATCGTGCTCGGTCACCTCACAACGTTCACCGACCACGATGTCGCGCTCATGGCTCAGCTCGCTCACTTCGAGACCTTTACACCCCAGGCTGCCGCAGCGGTAGGTGGCCTCGACTTCGCCGAGACGGTCCTCCCGCACGCCCCCGGCCTGATGAGGACGCGGTCAGGTTTGTTTCGGTTCGTCGCTCCTGTCCGCAGCCAGCTTGTCGCCTCATACCCGCTGACGTCCGACGCCGCCGAGGTAATCGCTCCGGTCCTCGCTGGTGACGGCGAGATCATCGCTGCGGTCGACGCGCTCATCGCGGCGGGCCTTGCCTCGGCTGCGGCCAGCCTCTTAGACAATCTTCCGGGACCGACCCTGGACCAGTGCAACCAGCGTGAGCTTCTTGCCGTGCTTCGTCTCGTGAGCGCCGTAGTTCCCGAACGGGTCGGCCTCGGCCTCAAGCAAGCGCGAGTCCACGGCAATCTGGCCGAGACGCTCGAGTCGGTCAGAGCGTGCGAAAACGTCATGGCCGCGGCCCCACAAAACTCTACGGTTTGGCTTGAAGCTGCGGTCGAGTTGATGTGGCACCATCACCGCACAATCGATCTCGACACCGCAGTCGCTCGACTCGCAGTCCTCCGCGAAGCAGTTTCTGCCGGCACCGCTGGCCCGCTTGTGTGGACCCGACTTCGCGAGATCGAAGCCAATATTCTCGGCCAATCACCCGATCCACGGACAGTGCAGCGGGGCCTCGACATGCTCACTGAGGTTGCAGCTGAATGGGAGCACCAGCGCGAAGACCTTCGGGCCTCTCGAGCGTTGCTGTGGGCCGCCACCGGGCCGATGCACCACCTTGGCCAATATCGAGATGCACAGGCAGTGATGGACCGCGCCGCCAGCCTCGCCATCGGCCAAACCTTCGACTTCGGTGTGGCTCAGGTTGTGAAGGCCCGTTTCGACGCGTTGTGTGCCGACCGTGAAGCATTCCGTCAGTCCCACAACCAGGCGAGCATGGTGATCGAGCCAACAGGGATCGGCTGGCTGAAGGCCCACCTTCACATCTCAGCTGCCGTCGACGCATCATGGAACGGTGACGCCCCCGAGATCGACCGTTGCTTCCGGACCGCGAAACACCTCTTCGGCCCGTCATATGACACTGACAACGGCGTCATGCTCAACTGCGTCATGGCTGAGCTGCTTGCGGTTGCGGGGGATATCGACGCCGCTCGCCGGGCTCTAGATGACGTCAGACACCGAGCGTCACTCAATCTCACCGAATTCAGCATCGTCGAGATCATCGTCGCCGCACGAGCTGGCGCAATCGACAGTGCGACCACACTGTGGGCTGAACTTGACCCGACGGGAACGGTTCCGAACGATCGGCGCTGGCGGATCCTACTTGAACTAGAAAACGCTGCGTTGCGGCCCTCGCCCAGCATCGTGGCCGTTATCAGCAGCGAGGCCGAGCGACTTGGACTCAGCCATCTCCTGCCACTGCTCAGCTCACGGCTGTTTGTTCAAGACGGCGAGCCGCTCAAGGAGCATCATCCCCGTTTCCAAGTTCTCGGCGGCTTTGCGATCGATATCGGCTCTCACTCCGTCGTGCTGCCCGGGACTAAAGCGGGTGAGCTCGTAAAACTATTGGTCATCTCCGGAGGATCAATAGCTGTCGAGACCGTCATCGAAAGCCTGTGGCCGGGGGTAGATGTCGACGTCGGCACCCGACGGCTTCGCAACATCGTTAGACGCGCTCGTGAGCCGCTTGGGCACGGCGCGATAACTCGGAGCACTGACCATCACTCGCTCGGTCTTGGACCAAACAGCACGAGCGACCTCACAGACTTCAACCGCGCAACCCAAGAATCTGACGCCAACCGAACCTTCAGCCCCGCCCGAGCACGAGACGCCGCAATCACGGCGCTCGACCTCTACAAAGGCCCCCTGCTCCCCGACGACATCTACTCCGACTACGTCAACCAGAAACGAATTGCGCTCGCCGAGACCGCGACACGACTGCTTGGCTACCTGGTCCAACACCACCAACCAAACCCAGGGTGGCTCGCCGAGACACGCCGCCGGATCGCTACTGACCCTGGCTACGAAAACGACGAAGCCGGTGGCCTCAATTAACGGCTACCGGCTTCATCTGGATTCGATTTCTCCCTATGAAAGGGAACGGGCTAGCGCTTAAAAGAAGCCGAAGCCGTTCGCCATTTCGGCGCCACCAGACAAGGTGAGCGCAGTGAGGGCAAGTCCGATCGAGACGAAAGTCGTGGATGCAGCGATGATCTTCTTCATGGCGGGAACTCCTGGTGTGGGTGGGTCCCCCCTAGTAGGCCAATCCCGCGTACCAACCCCGTACCAACTAGTACGGCCCTGACCAGGTCTAGCTGTCTTCGTCCGGCTTCTTGGCCCGGGACGGAGCGACTCGCGGTGGCTCGTTTGGCATCTTTGGATACTGCGGCGGCCAGGGTGCGTCCATGAGTCCGTTGTCCATGTCCGCTTTATGGAGCGCCATGAGGGGCGCAATGTCAACGGCATTGTCGTTGATCTCGGCCCACGGATCGCCATCGGTCTTTAGATAGTCAGGCACCGTGGCAATGGTGAACTCGTCGGGCTGCACGGTTGTCACGGCATCCCAGGGGATAGGCGTCGACACCTGCGCCGCGACGCGAGGACGCACGCACCACGCCCCAAACACAGTTTTGTGCGGAGCGTTCTGGTTGTAGTC
>JBBKWJ010000073.1:0-2759 GCA_037968895.1 Acidimicrobiales bacterium | reverse complement strand
GGGCCGGTTCTTTGTGACAAGAAACAAAGACGGCGCCGTTCACTTCGTTCACTAACCGAGTTCGTGCGCTGGGGCGCCCGAACTCGACCGTGGCTGCCAATCAATGGTTGGATCGGCCGTTCGACGGCCGCTTCAACGCGCCCCACCTAGATGCGCCTTAGTACCTGAATCTCTCAGCGGACACTCAGGTGACGCTCATTCTGGGTTGAACTCGCTTCGCTTTACTAAGGCCATGACCGAGTTCACCGACCAAAGCAATACCGACGCGGCGAGCAGCGCAGACCTCGACGCTGCCGTCGCAGCCCGCCTCGAGCGCCTCGCCGCTCGGCGTCCCCCCTCCGCTCCCCGACCTCTTGCCGCTGGAACGACCAGTTCTGCGCCGACGGCACCACCCTCGCCAACGAACCGCTCGGCCAAACCAAAGCGCCGCCACGCTGCGTCCGGTGCTCGGCGGGCGGCCCTGGTCCTTAGTCTCGCTACCACTGGCGGGCTCAGCTACGCCATGTCGCTTGCTCCGGTCCTCGCGTCATCGCCGGTAGCTGCTCCTGGAATTGTGACCTCAGTCCAACCAACCACCACTCCCGTCTCAGGTGATCTGGCGGCGAGCCCTGCAACCACTGCGACAACGGCGGCTCCGGCTCCGATCACGGTGAACGGCGACGCCTTCTCGAACCGATACGGCATCGTCCAGGTGCAAGCAATATTCGCTCCTGATGGCACGATCACCTCAGTGTCGACGTTGCAGGTACCTAACGAGGACCGCGAAAGCGTCAGTATTAATAATCAGGCAGTGCCAATCCTGAACTCCGAGGTGCTTACGGTGCAGAGCGCCAATGTCGACACAGTCTCTGGCGCCACCTACACGTCGAACGATTATCAGCGCTCGCTCCAGTCGGCCATTGACACCGCCCGAGCGAGCGGCCTGGTCGCGGCATGAGCAACAACATGAGTAACAGCACTGAACCTCAAAACCCAGAGGAATTGGTTCCTCAGCAATCGAGCGGCATCGGTGGTCTCCATCACGTCGAGTTCGTAATGGGAATGGCGGTCAGCGTCGACATCCGCGACCCCAACCCATCGCCCGAGGCCATGGTCGAGGTGATCGAATGGCTCCACCATGTCGACCAGGTATTCAGCACCCACAACCCGGCCAGCCCAATCAGCGCGCTCGGTCGCGGTGAGCTCGCTCTGGACGATGCATCGGACGAGATTCGCGGCGTGTTGCGACTGTGTGAGCAAGTCATGCTCGAAACCGACGGCTGCTTCGACGCATTTGACGTCCCAGCACCTAACGGCACTCGGCTCGAAACCTCCGGCCTCGTTAAGGGCTGGGCCATTGAGCGGGCGGCCGAAATCCTGGAAGCTCACGGGTGTACGAATTTCTGTATCAACGCCGGCGGCGATGTCGCTCTGCGGGGTCGACCAAGCCCCACAACCGAATGGCAAATCGGTATTCGACATCCCAGCGAACTTCAGTCACTGGCGCTCGTAGTGCACGGCACAGGCCGGCTCGGCATCGCCACATCGGCAACGTACGAACGGGGCGCGCATATCTATGACCCTCGTTCCGGGCAGCCGACGACGAGCTTGGCCAGTGCAACGGTGGTCGGCCCCGATCTCACGATGTCCGACGCCTATGCCACCGCAGTGTTCGTCATGGGTCTGAATGCGCTCGAGTGGATCCGCCACATACCGGACTACGCGATCTATCTGATCACGCACGATGGAACGACGCACTGGAGCGACGGCTTTAATCAGTACCGCTGCTGACGCGCATCAAAATGGTGTCAGGTACCAGCGCAGCGTTTCCGAGCCTCAGCGAGGAAAGGCGGGAAGTGCGGCGGCCGCTAGGCCGACGAACGACGCGCATCAAAATGGCGGGCGAAGTCGTTCTTAGCTGCGAACCATCGACGTCTCTGGTTCCCGGGCAGCTCGCTCCGCATGAGGAACGCAGCATCTCTGTGGAGATTGTGACGCGTGGCGAACTACCAGGCCGCCATGTGCTTCGGGTCAAGGCCACATACGCGAGCAAACCAATCAACCCGACAACTGAGGGGCTGTTCGAGCTCACTGTTACAGCCGACTAGGAGCGAAACGATGCGCTGGTACCTGGAACCATCCAGATGCGCGTCGGATATCGCACGGCGTCGAGAAGCCAGCCCACGGCTCTAAATCATTGAGAACTAAAGAATGTTAAAATAATCTCCGAAAGTGCATCCGGGGAAACCATGCCCTCCGTAGTACGGGTTAAACCAATGACCTGGGAGGTCAAAAATGCAAACCCGTACAGCAAAGATCCTCGCCTCAATTGTGGCACTCTCCATGACCGCAGCCGCTTGCGGCTCCGACACCACGGACACCGCAGCAGAAGCTACGGCAACCACCGAAGTAATGGTCGAGACCACGATGGCCGAGGCCGAAGAGATGGGCACCATTGTTGATGTCGCCGTCGCCAACGGCAGCTTCACCACACTCGTTGCCGCCGTCGAAGCCGCAGGCCTCGTCGAAACCCTCAGCGGCCCGGGACCATTCACCGTGTTCGCCCCAACCGATGAAGCATTCGCAACAGCACTCGACGCACTCGGCCTCACCGCTGAAGAACTCCTTGCTGACACAGAAACCCTCACCGCGATCCTCACCTACCACGTCGTACCAGGCAAAGTCCTTGCCGCTGACGTCGTCACCCTCGACGGCCAATCAGTCGCAACCGTCAACGGCGCCGAGGTAATGATCTCGGTCGACGGCGACACCGTCATGGT
>JBBKWJ010000072.1:0-4212 GCA_037968895.1 Acidimicrobiales bacterium | reverse complement strand
ATTCTTGCTGTTGCAATGCTCGACGCAGTGCCCGATTGGGACGCCCTGACAGCCACAGTCCACCGAGTCGTTGACGGCATGCCGCGTCTTCGCCAACGAGTTCAAAACGCCTCGCTCGGCCTTGGCCGGCCGCGCTGGACCGACACCGACGTCGACCTACCATTCCACCTTCGACGCCTCACCGCACGGAAGCCGGGGGCACTCGACGCAGTGCTCGAACTCTGTCACCCACTCGCCGGAGAGGAATTCGATGTCGATCGACCGCTGTGGCAGCTCTACCTAGTGGAAGGTCTCGGCGAGAAACGAGGTGCTCTGATCCTGAAGGTGAGCCACACACTGACCGATGGTGTCGGGGGCGTCGCTCTCCTCGAGTCGTTTGCCGACAACGCAAAGCCCGAGCCGGAAGCCACGACGCCAGACCCGGTACGGACTACCGATCCAATACGAACCGTTCTTTCCGCACAGCGAAAGCTCGGGGCCGCAGCACTACGTGCGAGTGTGCACCCGGTTCGAACCGCAACGGGAGCGGCCACTCTGGCAGCGTCATCGGCTCGTCTTTTAGCGCCCGCACGCGCTCCGCTCTCCCCACTCTTGACCGAACGGGGAATGGGGCGATGGCTCGGCGCCGCAGAAGTGCCGTTCGATCAACTGAAGAAAGCGGCCCACCGCGCTGGCGGCACCGTGAACGATGCATTTGTCACAATCGCACTCACCGCTCTCGCCGACTATCACGTTGAGTTCGGATCTGAGGCCGGTCCAGTGCGAGTAACGATGCCAGTTAGCTTCCGTCGCGACGACGACCCCGATGCGGGAAACCAATGGACACCGGCGCGATTCGTTGCTGCCGTCGACCCGAAGGCTCATCCATACGACGCGGTCCAGAAGCTGCGCCTCCGGCTGCATTCTGCGAGCCACGAACCCGCCATCTCGATCAGCCAGACGCTCGTCGCTGGGCTTCAAGAGCTTCCCTCGGCGCTGACAACAAGCATTGTGGCCGGAATGGTCAAAGGCTCCGACGTCGTCCTCACTGATGTCCCAGGCCCGCGGGAGCAGATCACTATCGCTGGAGCGAACGTTCTATCCGTGTTCCCGTTCGCTCCCGTTGGCGGTGCAGCGCTCAACTTCGCGCTCATGTCGTACGCAGGACGAGCATGTTTCGGGCTGACGGTCGACACCGCTGCTGTCGCAGAGCCTGAGCGAATGCTTGAGCTCTTTGAAGCACGCGTACACGACTTCTTGCGCCGCCGCGCACGGCGGCCGAAAGACCTCGTGGCAACCAGCGCGACCACTCACGATGCCGCGACAGCGGCTACGGGCCAGCGCCTCAGCGCTTTGGATACGAGCTTCCTCCGAATGGAGTCAGACGAAACGCCAATGCACATGGGCAGTCTTCTACTTCTTGACGGCGCTCCATTGCGCGACGAGGCAGGCATGCTTCGCCTCGACGCAATTAGGGCCAGAATCGATAGCAGGCTGATGAATGTTGAACGCCTGCGGCAAAAGGTAACTGAAGTCCCATTTGAGTTAGGTCGGCCCGTCTGGGTCGAAGATCCTGACTTTGACATTTCCAATCATGTCCACCTCATCACACTCGCCAAACCGGGTACTAGAGCCAGACTCATCGAAGCATGCGAACGAATCCAGATGAAGGTACTCCCCCGCTCACAGCCACTCTTTGAACTCACTCTGATAGACGGCCTCGATGGAGAAGAGTTTGGAGAGGGCGCCGTTGCCCTTGTGGAGAAGATCCATCACGCTGCGTTCGACGGCATGTCTGGAGTGGAGTTACTGTCGACATTCTTTGACCAAGAACCACACTTGCTCGAAGGCTCTGAGGTCACACGGCGAAGCTCACCCCGGCCTGAGCCGTCGTCATTGGAGCTGATAACTGATGCTTTGGTCGACCAGGTCGGCAATACGGTCGAGGCAATCCGCTCGATCGCACGACTCGTTGGCAAACCACAAGACGCACTCGCCCAAGCAGCCGCCGTCTCCACAGCCGCCCAAGGACTGCTGCGGCCGCTAGCGGGCCACCGCTCAGTTCGCCACGAAGCTCACGGCGCTGACAGACTGCTGGTTCCTCTTTCGCTGCCCCTCGCCGCAATCCATGGCATAGGGACGTCTCTTGGCGGCACGATCAACGATGTGGTTCTCGCTCTAGTTACCGCTGGTTTTCGGTCGCTCTACGAGCAAAGGGGCAACGCAGCCCCACACCCGTTCACGGCGCTTGTTCCTGTCTCGACCCGAATCGCCGGGCTTGCTGGAGAAAAGGGCAACCATGTCTCATCGATCATGGTCGAACTGCCAATCACTGAACCCGATCCGGTACGAGCCCTTGCCCTCGTCGTCGAATCGGTACGCCAAAGCAAGACTCGTCACGAGGCGCAGGGAACAGAGCTGCTCCTGAGTGCCGCCGACCTTCTTTCGCCGGTAGCTATCGACGCCTTTGCTCGAGCCATGGAGCGGCAGCATCTAGCGGACATCGTTGTGACCAACATGCCTGGTCCACGTTCAACGCTCTCGTTTGCCGGCGCCACGATCGACGAAATGATTCCGATCGTTCCGCTTGGGGCCAACATTTCGGCCGCGGTCGCAGTAGTCAGCTATGTGGATGATCTCGTCATAGCGCTCCATGCCGATGCATCTTCGTGCCCCGACATCGGTTTGGTCGCTGACGGAATCCAGACTGCGTTTGCAGCGTTCGCTGGAATTGTGAGCGACCCCTAGTCCAAAAGACGGAACTCATCCAAGCAATTGGACTCAAGTTACGGCGATATTCGGTCGAGACTGTGAACAAGCTGGTACGCCAAACAGGATTGACCCAATGTTCCGAAGAAAACGACAAAGTTCGCGCGGCGCGGCAATGGTTGAGTTCGCCCTCGTAGTTCCGCTGCTCTTTGGGGTGTTGTTTACAATCCTCGAGGCCGGATGGGCCTTTGGCCAGGTGCTGGACATGCAGCATGTGGCTCGTGAGGGCGCACGGCTCGCTGCTGTCAATTATCAGCCAACCAACGATCTTGGTGCTGACCAGACCGACGAGATCGTCGCAGAAATTTGCCAACGACTTGAGTCGCCAGACACTGGTCGAATCAGCCTTAGCTTTGCTACTGATGGAGCCCCTGGCGCCCTAGCGACGATTCGTGTCGAACGTGACCTTGACCAACTCACAGGATTCTTTCCCTTTCTTGACACATACGAGCCATCAAGTGAGGTTGAGTTTCGACTCGAACGCCCAGCGACTTGGTTTGCAACAACTGGAACCCAGGTGTGCCCAGCACCATGAAGACAAGCGAACGCAGTAGACGAACAACGAGACGCTCAGAGCGTGGTGCAGTACTTCCTGTTGCTGCGGTTTTGTTGACATCACTGTTGTTGATGTCGGCCATTGTCCTCGATGTTGGGCGCTTGGCGATTGAGCGTCGATCGGATCAAACCGCAGTCGACGTCGCCGTTATCTCAGGAGCCATGACCCGTTCGACAGATGCTGCCCTGATTGAAGCGGTTCGAGCCTCACTCGATTCGAACTTGAGTGCAACATTCACCACTAGCGACCTGAACACCTGTGGTGGCGACGTTTTGCCAGCCGGATGGACCACCTACACGCTTAGTAACTGCATCGCTCGCGACCGATCCGGCACACAGCTTAGGGTTCGTGTCCCGACCAAAGAATTCCCGACGGCATTTGCGCTTCTCGCCGGCTTGACCGAGTTCGAGCACACGGCATCAGCGCAGATTTATGATCGACGTATAGGGGCAGTCCTGCCGTTCGCGGTGGCCGCTGGTGCAAGTAGCTATGAGTGCCTGAAAGTCGGAGCTGGAAACGTCCCCGATCCTGACTGCTCTGGTCCGACCTCGGGCAACTTCGGAGTCGTGACCTTCGGCCTTTGGGGCAATTCTCAGATGGGAACAAGCCCGGACTGCAACGGCACAAACGTCCAGTTCGTCGTAAACGTCGCACAGGGGGTTGATCACGATCTCTCTAGGTTCGGCGGCCCGCCGCATGGAGCATCTCGCGTCATAGATACGTCAAGTTGTGGGAACGTTCTACGGCCGAACGCAATGACCACAACTACGGGCAATACTCCCCAACTGCTCGGAGCAGGCCTCTTCGCTGCCGGCACCCATCCAGACGGTGGGCCTGCGCGGTTGCAGCGAGTCGGTGGTCAAAGCTGGTTCAACACAACCATGGTCTCAGGCCAGACGGTGGACGAC
>JBBKWJ010000071.1:0-12307 GCA_037968895.1 Acidimicrobiales bacterium | reverse complement strand
AGACCGGCACCGACGAAGTACGCAAGATCTTGAGGACCTGATCCGATTGCGGTTGTTTGCCAGTCGACCACAACGATCTCAGGGTCGTCGCCGAAAAGCATGTTGTCGAGTCTGAAGTCGCCGTGAATGAGGGTTGGTGGCAAGCGAAGTGATCGTGTTCTTGCCACCGAATGCTCACCTAGCCAGCGACCCCATTCGATCACGTCTCGGCTCAGTCGGGCTGAATAGCGATCAACAAAGCCTGGGAGCAGCATGTTGTAGAGGTCGCCGCGTTCTGAGATCGTCTGATCGGTTGAAGCCGCAATCCAGTCAAATTGCCGTAGCGCGGGGGAGTCCCAGAACGGGCCATGTAGGCGAGCAGCCTGACTCGCCGCCAAATATGCCTGCGCCGAGGTGCCGCCATCGATCTGATCGCCCTGGGACGACGACGCGATGTCTTCCATGAGAAGGACGAAGCAATCGTTGGTTAGATCGTCACCGATGTAGAAACACTCGGGCGACCGGATGTCGGCGAAGGATTGAGCATCTCGATAGAACCCGACCTCATGTGCATACGAGTCGGTGGCGATGCCGACTGCTCGACTTGTCTCATCGACCGATGGAAACTTGCCAACAACCGATTTCGGCGCGCTACGAGCATCATCAGCCCAGGTCAGGCGATATCGAACATTCTCGCCAACCTGACCAGTTCCGATGCTCTTCGCCTCGTATGCCGTCAGCAAGCCTGGAAAGCCAAGGGCCTCGGCTAGCCATTCGCAATCAACCGCGTCCGCGTCAGGGGCGATCTTCATCAAGTGGTGACAAGAATTCGAGATGAAGCGAATTCTCCAACCCCGACAGAGGTGCCGTCGATCTCGACGGTCGTTGTGCCATCTGGGGCGAAGGCCGTGATGGTTCCCGATGCGCCAGGTATAAGCCGAGCACCCTCAAGGAACTCGAGAAGACCGGGCGAGAACTCGAGCTCTTCGGGAATGCGATTGACATTAAACATCTCGCCAACCGCAAGACTCGACAACGGATGGAGATCTGGCTCGTTGTAGTCGGTGCCGGGGATCGGGTTCCCGTGAGGGCACGTCGTTGGGTCGCCGAGAACCTCGATCATCGCCGTTTCGACCACCGGGCTGATGACGTGTTCCCACTTACCTGCCTCATGATGGGCCTCGGCCCAGGAAAGTCCAAGAATGTCAGTGAGGAATCGCTCGGCCAGGCGGTGTCGACGAACCAAGACCTGAGCCAGAATCTCCCCATCGGCGGTGAGAGAAACACCCCGATTCAGGATCTCGATGAGACCTTCTTCTTCCATACGCTTCACCATCAGCGAAACGGCGGGCCGGCTGACTTCCAGGCGTTCGGCGATGCGGGCCTGGATGACCTTGACCCCGTCCTCGCGAAGCTCGTAGATCGTTTCGCAATACTCCTCGAACGCAGGGTGGTGCTCCGGTGATGTATATGGCGGCATCGAGCTAGCCTAACCGCCAGGGAGGATGCCTGCCGATGGCTTCAGATATGAGTACTTACCCCGAGTCGCTTTGGCATGAGCAGCTACCCGCTCGCGCTCCAAGGGCCAGGCTCGACCAGGCGTCAACTCAGACCGACGTCATCATCGTCGGTGCGGGTTTCACCGGGTTGTGGACCGCGTATCACCTCTCGCTAATTGCGCCCGACCTCGATGTCACCGTTATCGAAGCAGAACTCGTTGGCTTCGGTGCCTCGGGTCGAAACGGCGGTTGGTGTATTGCCGAATTGGCGGCAGATCAAGCTCGTTGGACCGCATTGAGTGACGCCGCCGGGGCGGCAGCCCTTGACAGAGCAATGCACGACACCGTCGACTCGATCGAATCGATCGTCGCTACTCACAAGATTGACTGTGACTTCGTCCGAGGCGGCGAAATACACCTCGCTCGCAATGGCGGCCAAACTCCGCGGCTAAAGGCCTTGGCCAACGGTTCGACATCCTTCTGGCTCGGAGCCGAAGAAGCCAGCGATAAATGCGGAGCTACCAACGTTTTGGGCGGCCTCTTCGTGCCGTCGACGGCCGTGCTGCATCCCGCCAAACTGGTGACGTCGCTCGCCGACATAGTCGAAGCGGCGGGCGTCCACGTGTATGAGCAGACACGGGCGACGGCTGTCGAACCGGGCAAGGTCACCACGTCGGACGGCGTCATTACGGCCACGCATGTGGTTTTGGCTACCGAGGGCTACACCGCAGCGATCGACGGCTACCGACGTTCGGTCGCGCCGCTCAGCACGATGATGGTTGCGACCGAGCCACTCAGTGACGACATGCTCCGAGAGGTCCGACTCGACGATCGCACGACGTTTACCGATGGTCGATTCCACGTCATCTACGGTCAGCGAACGGCCGATGATCGTTTGGCCTTCGGGGGCCGATGCGCCCCGTACAAGTACGGCTCGAAGATTCCCCCAAACGAGTGGTACCAGACATTCGACTCCATTGCTCATTCTCTCGTCGACCTGTTCCCGTCGGTCGCAGACGCGAAGATCACCCATCAGTGGGGTGGTGTAATGGGGCTGCCTCGAAATTGGACGCCGTCGGTCAATCTCGACACATCCAACCGCTTCTATCGGGCCGGTGGCTACGTCGGCGAAGGCGTAGCCGCCACTGAACTCGCGGGCCGCACAATGGCACTAGCGATTGCTGGCATCGACGACCCAGTGCTTCATCTCCCATGGGTTCGTGAGCCGTCGCGAAAGTGGCCTATCGAACCATTCCGTTGGGTCGGCATCGAGTTAGGCGGGCGGCTTTTTGGCCTCGCTGACAAACTTGAGGCGCGCACCGACAAGCCGGTCGGTTGGGCGACGAAGATTTCCAAGGTGCTTCGACGGTGACCTCCGACGCCGTAGTCACGTACCGTCACCTTGAAGTAACCGACGCGGCTGCCGCCGCCGAGCTCGAGCGTGTGTGCTATCCGACTGTCGAAGCAGAATCACTTCTCGGCGAAGACGAAGTCGCGACGCATGTACAAACGTTCTACAAGGGCAACTGGGCTGCGCTCGTGGGAGATCAGCTCGTTGGTATTTCATTGAGTTGGCGATTGAACTTCGACTTCGCACACCCCATTCATACCCTTGCTGACGTCGACGACCCTGAGCTGCACGACGACGGCGGGCTCTGGCTCTACGGACTCGACACGAGCGTCCACCCCGACTTCAGAGGGCGCGGCATCGCAGGCAGCATCTACCAACTGCGACGCGACTACGTTCGAGACAACCTGCTCGATGGCATCATCGCGGGCGGGATGCTCCCCGGATACGCCAATCTCGACAAACAACTCAGCGCAGCCCAGTACGTGAATGAGGTCGTGCTCGGAATCCGTTCAGACCCAACGCTGACGTTCCAACTCCGGCAAGGTTTCGTAGTCGAAGGCATCTTGCCCGGCTACGTAGACGGCTCGATTGGGGGCGGCGTCGCAAGTCTCATAGTGTGGCGCCCCGATAACAGCCCTCAAGGCACATAGTCCTCAAGACACATAGTCCTCAAGGCACATAGCGACCGCTCCACGCGAGAACAGTGAGCGCCGTAAACGCAGCCCCAGACGCCAGTACATACGCCGGCAATAACCAGCGCTGACGAGCGAGGGCGACACCGGCTGCGATGAAGATTGGAAATGCGCTTAGGGCATATCGTTCGAGCGAATTCCAATTGTCGGCGCTCAACGCAACAAGAATCACTAGCGCCGAGAACACTGCCTCAGGCCATGGCATCTCTCGCGCCACCAAAACGACCAACGCAATGACGGCGATGGCAAACGGGAAATGAAGCCCATCTCCCCAGGTATCGTCGGCGAATAAATCGACGGCGCCTCGAATGAGTCTGGTAAACGGGTCTACGAAGTCGCCTCGGAGAGGGCTTTGAATATTGACTGGCGCCCACCAATCGTCGGCGACCTGCTTGGCGATTGCGAGATGTAGCCCGAACCCGGCCACGGCTCCGCCGATTGCGATACCTGCGGCCACTACGCGGGCAGCCGACTGTCTGATCGTATCCCGCTGTTGCCAGCCGATTCCGGCTAGCAACACAACCAACGCGAGTCCAGTCGGACGAATTGCACCGCTCGCGAACGCGAACGGCACAGCAGCGAGCCAACGTCCACGTCGGGCGAGAAGGGCCGCCGCCAGGGTCGTGACAAGCAATAGCGACTCGGCATAGGCGAATACGAGCACAAAGCTGGCTGGCCAGAGCGCCAGTGCGAATGAGATCCCAAATGCGAACCGTGGCGCCTCATTGTCATTGGATCGTGTGTGGTTCAGTTCGAGCCAATACACAATTGCGAGCCACGCTGCTGCCAACGCGGCGACGTTGGAGACCACAAGCAGACCAACATCCGCTGAATCGCCAAACGGCAAACCAACAACTCGACCCGCCCAAGCGAACACAGGCGCGAAGCGAAGATCTTCGCTGTCTGCGTGATATCCGTTCTCTGCAATTGACCGGTACCAACCGCCGTCCCACGCAAAGAGACCGTCACCCAACCGTGATCGCTCGTCGAACCGTGATCGTCCGTCAAGCCAGCGAGCACAGAGATACGCAACGCCGACGAGAACTCGGGCGCTAAACCATCCAGCGAGCGAGGGAACGCCAATGGTTCGTACCGACGACTTGCTCACCCGGTCGCCGGGGCAAAGACCGAGAGCCACATTGGTTCGAACACTAAGGGGTCCGGTCCGACAACGTCGAAGCCACCGACGAGAGCGAGAAGTTCACCGTGGAGAGCAGAACATTGCCCTTCAATCGTCTGGTAGCCCTCTTGCCACACCAACCAAATCTGCGCTCCGTTAGACCGCTCAACGATTTCCGCGGCTGCGGCGGCAGGGTCAGAGGCAACGTGGCGCGCCTCGTAGTCGGTCCAGTCGACTCGATTCGCTGGCGAAAGCAGCGGGTAGGCGAGGGGAGTGGCCCCGGCTGGCAAGTAGTGAGAAGTCGCCGGGCCAACCTGGTCAGGGCAGGCCACAACCACATCACCAGGTGCGTAGCCCTCTTCGATCGAGGCCGCGACTTGCTGACCTTGTGATCGGGTGTCATCAACGGCTACCCAGCCGCCAGCGAGACCCAAAGCAATAGCCGCCGCGAAGGCGGTGTATTGCATCAATGGGGGAGTCAACTCAGCGACGCCGACCGCAGCCAGGATCAATAGGAGTCCGGCGAAGATTGACACGTAGCGGCCTGCGAACGCAGAACCCGTAACCGTCATAGCAATGACAGCAATCGTCAACGTGGTGAGAATCAGCGCAGTGATCGGCCTTGTCTCGTTTCGACCCGCCATGACAAGTTCAATTACACCTCGGTGAGTCTCTCGACCAGCGAATCCGACGACGGCGAAGAAAAACAGCAGCGCCATCAGGGCGAGGGCTGCCCCCTTCTCTCTGCCACCAGCGATATCGGAGAGACTAGTGACAACAATCGAAGCGGGATCCTGCGCGTCGGCCCACGGCGTTCCGGTGTGTGCCATCTGGTACAGAAACGAAGGGATCCAGGGGATGAAGGCCAGCCCGCCAATTGCATGGGCCACGATGAGTTTCCCGGCCGCTGGCGCCTCCGCTCTCCGACCCACCTTGACCAGAGTGAGCACTAACCATGCCGCAAACAGGAAGAGCGACCAGTAATGGGTGAGGACAAGGAGTCCGACCAAGACAATCACGAACGCGAGGCGTAGTCGATTCGGTTTCTCTTCTGCTCGGCGAACGGCCAACCACCACAGCAAGCTGAGGAATGTAACCAGCGAGTACATCCTTACCTCGGTGCTGAACCGCACCAGGAACGGCGAACTCGCGAGGAGGCCAACCGCAATCAAACCGGCGCGGCTACCGCCGAGTCGCCGCCCGGCGAAGAAGGCGGGAATCAACGTCAGCCCACCGAAAATCGCAGGCAGGAGCCGAAGTGCGCGGTCGTCGGTCCCCACAAATTCCATCCAATAATGCAACAGAAAATAGAACAGCGGAGGATGCCCGTCTGCTCGCAGCCCATCGATAATGTCGCCCGCTGGCAACGACGCGATCCCGACGCTCTGCGCCTCATCAAGCCAGAGGCCAATTCGATCACCTTGCAGCCTCAGCCAAATCCCGCCGACAACGGAGACGACAGTCAGAATCGTCAAGATGAGCGAGGGGCCGCTTCGAGAACGCGACTCAAAGCCGTGATTGACCGTCATAGCCCTACAATGTAGCCTCGCCCGACTTCCGTATGGGTGGCTCGTACGATCGTAGAGATGAATGAACCCTTCGCCTAGTGCGCTAGACGGACAAGTTGTGGTTATCGGCGCGGGGCCTGCTGGCCTTATTGGCGCCATCGAACTCACTGACCGCAACGCTGACGTCATTATTCTGGAAGCCGACGACATCGTCGGCGGCATTAGCCGAACCGTCGAACGCGACGGATGGCGCTTTGATATTGGCGGCCACCGCTTCTTCACGAAGGTGCCGGAGGTCAATAAGCTCTGGCACGAGATTCTTCCCGACGAAGACTTCCTGCAACGGCCCCGGCTTAGCCGAATCTTCTACCAAGGCAAGTATTTCGACTACCCGCTCAAGGCCTTCAACGCGCTGCGTAACCTCGGGCCAGTCGAAGCGCTGCGCTCGGTTGCGTCGTACGGCTATGCCCAGATTCGTCCACCAAAGAACCAAGATTCATTCGAAGGTTGGGTAAGCGCCCGATTCGGGCGGCGGCTCTACAGCATCTTCTTCGAGAGCTATACCGAGAAGGTGTGGGGAATCCATCCGTCGCTGCTCCCGGCCGACTGGGCTGCCCAGCGAATCAAGAACCTGTCGCTGGGGCGTGCTGTACTCGACGCCGTTCGTGGCACAAAGGGCCGCACCGACGTGACGTCGCTCATCGACAAGTTTGATTATCCACGCCTCGGACCAGGCATGATGTGGGAGGCAGCCACCAAGCGGGCGCTCAAGCAGGGCGCAACGCTTCACTTCGAATCACCAGCCGAACTCGTCGTTCATAAAGACGGACGAGCGATCGAAGTGCATTCCGGAGGCGAGAGCTACGCAGCTACCGGCGGCGTACTCTCGTCGATGCCGCTTGGCAGTTTGATCCAGATCATGTCACCGCCAGCAAGCGACGAGGCAATCGCCGCCGGGAAGGCACTCCGCCACCGAGACTTCCTCACTGTTGCGATCGTGGTTCCTGAAGGCAAGGCGTTTCCCGACAACTGGATCTACATTCACTCGCCGGAGGTGAAGGTCGGCCGCGTGCAAAACTTCGCTTCGTGGTCGCCCGAGATGGTGAAGCCCGGCTTCACGTGTCTTGGACTTGAGTACTTTGTCAACGTCGGCGACGACGTCTGGAATATGGCCGACGACGACCTGATCGAAATGGGTCGTCGTGAACTCGCACACCTTAAGCTTGTTGCCCCTGGTGATGCGGGCGAAGGCTGGGTCGTGCGGATGCCGAAGGCATACCCCGTGTACGACGGTGACTACAAGGCGAACGTCCAGATCATCGTCGATTGGCTTACTGCGAACGCAGTGAACGTCATCCCAATCGGCCGAAACGGAATGCATCGCTACAACAACCAAGACCACTCGATGCTGACCGCGAAGCTTGCGGTAGAAAATCTGTTCGGCGCAAACCACGACCTATGGGCCGTGAACGTCGAAGAGGACTACCACGAAGAAGATTCCTCGGGCTCGACGCCAAAAGGCACCGGCCGCGACGCGCCGATGATGCCGTCAGTTTCCTAGCGAGATCGTTAATAGGGCCAGGTTTCGCCGTCGGAGCCAAACAGCTTTGCCAGCGGCTTCAGTTTGGCCGCGATAGCAGCCTTGACCACGATGTTTCGTGCGAACCACCCGAGTGGCACAAGCTGACGGCCGATGTTCTGCGCTCGACCAGCCATGCCTGTTGGTTCCTTGCGCCATGCGGCGAGGGATCGCGACCGGCCCAGGTAGGTCCAATCACCAGAGAACGTCAGGCTGCGAAACAGCGCAAGCGTGACCCCAATTGAGCTATAGCAGTCGTGCACAGCCATGACCCCGCCGTCTGTCACACGATTGCCCCACGAGCGAAGATCGTCGAGAGCGGGTCGATATCCGTGGGCGCCATCGACATACAGGAATTCGATCTGACCGTCGATGCTGCTATGCGCATTCTGGGAGAATTCACGAACAAGTTCGACTCGCTCGGCAACGCCGGCCGCCTTGAGGTTGGCCCAAAACAGCTCGTTGTCTGACTGGCCTTCGTCTGCGGTTCCCTCCCATTGCTGGGGTCCACGATCGTTACCGGCGTGGGGATCGATTGCGGTGATCTCGACGCCAGGGGCCGCAGCAGTGGCGAGAATCGACATCGATCGCCCTCGGTAGCTTCCGATCTCGACGATCCGTTGGCCTGGCTGTAACGAGGCTGCCTGGGTCCACAGCAAGGCACCCTGGCCCTGCGTCATCCAACCTTCGATTGGTAGCGCTTGCTCCCATGCGGCTGAAAATTCGGGATGGGCTATCGCTTCTTGAATCTGATCAGGCAATTCCATGTCAGCACCTCTCGAACTCCAGGGATGGTCACAATAAATCTCAGTTGGGGCCAGTAACGAGGCTCGACACGCTCAATGGTGATGTCAGTCCGGGACCGAACGAGTTTCAGCGTCGAGCCGATGTGCACCGCAAACAGTCCTTCGCCATAGCGATTCTTTCGAGGGGGACCGTGGCGTTTCTCGTACAGCTTCGGGCCCCGCTCGGGGCCGAGGAATTGGTATGGCGTCATGTCGTGACCGCCCCACGGCGAGTACCAGTTTGTCCAGCTCAAATAACCCCAGCCGCCCGGCTTCAAGACCCTGGCGAGTTCGTCGATCACACCATTTGTGTCGGCTGCGTGTTCGAGCAAGTTGGAGCAGAACACGCCATCGAAGGTTCCGTCGGCAAAAGGCAGTCGGGCCGCGTTGCCCTCGAGGAGTCCAGGCAGCGGGGTCGTCGGGCTCAACATCGTTTCTCGATCGCCGTCAAGCCCAACCACAGTTGCTCCGGCTTCTCGAAGCGCTTCGGCATACCAACCCGGACCGCAGCCGACATCGAGAATGACCGCATCGGCGATGCCGTAGCGCCGATCGAGGTCACTTACGGCCTCGGCGGCAAGAGCCCGGTAGAACGGTTCCGGATCAGTCTTCTCTGCTCGAAAGAGGCGCCAAAGGCGCTTAGCTCGAGCGAGTTGGCTCTCCTTTGAAGACGCATGGGCGACAGTCATGCGACGTAGCTTACGGGCCGCAGGTCCGCTTCATTCCGCTAAGATCTCTTCGGCGGTTTGTGTGATGCATAATCACGCAACAGTGCTCGGGAGACGCAGGCTTGGCCACAGACAGCAATCAAGGTTCTGCTCATACGGGCAGCGTTGCGTTGGCCGCCAGTGTTCAGGCTGCGGCCGACGCGGGAATCTCGCGCATTAACGTGCTGGCGTACCGCGATCTCGATGACCCAGCCGCTGGAGGATCTGAACTTCACGCCCATGAGGTGATGTCACGTTGGGCCGACGCGGGGCTCACTGTTCGGCTGCGAACCGTCGAAGCGCCAGGTCATGGACGAACCGCATCACGTGCCGGCTATCAGGTCACGCGATCCGGCGGACGCTCGCTTGGCGTGCCACAGATCGCCCTTGAGGGTGCTCGACGTCGACTCGAACCAGCCGACGCCTTGGTCGAAATCTGGAATGGCGTGCCCTTCTTTAGCCCCCTCTGGTGGCGGGGTCCGCGCCTAGTGGTGCTCCATCACCTGCACGACAAGCTGTGGAAAGCGTTTTATCCTGCGCCCTTCGACCGAATCGGCAGCCTCGTCGAGCGAAAGCTGGCGCCGTTGGCTTATCGCCATACGCCAGTGGCAACCCTGGCGCCGTCTGGCCGCGACGACCTCATCGCACGGACACCGCTGCGAGCCGAGCAGGTACACGTCGTACGGCCAGGCATTGACTCGTTCTTTCGCGACGAGACCCGTCCGGTCGCCCGCACGGCGACGCCAACGCTGCTCGCAGTTGGTCGACTCACGTCGGCCAAACGTTTTGATCTGGCGATCCGCGCGGTGAAGAGTCTCAACGACGAGTTTCCTGATGTTCGGCTCGTCATCATTGGCGAGGGTCCCGAACGGGCCGCCCTCACTGCGCTGACCCACGACCTCGACCTCGACGACCACGTGATATTCGCCGGTCGAGTCGATCGCAGCGAGCTGGCCGACTGGTATCGCAGAGCCTGGGTGCTTGTAGCGACGTCGATCTCAGAGGGTTGGGGAATGACACTCACCGAAGCCGCCGCATCTGGTACTCCCTCCGTCGCTTCTGACATCGTCGGGCATCGCGACGCGATGTCGCCAGAAGCGGGGATATTGGCTGCGAGCGACCTCGAGTTTGAGTCCGGTGTTCGCAAAATGTTAGCCGATTCCGAGTTTCGGTCTGCGAGTGGACGCGCCGCGAAGCACGCGTCTGCGTCCCTCGACTGGGATGCCACCGCCGCTGATCTGCTCCAGTTGCTCGCCGGGTCGCGCCTCAAGCGATCTGGCGGCTGATGACGATCGAACGGCGCCGTTCAGCACTTGCCCACCTGCTCATCGCTCTCGTCACCTATGTGCCTCTGCTACTCACTAAGCGGGGGCAGGTTGTAGCAGACACGAAACAATACCTGACCCTCGACCCCGGCGAGATGCTTCGTGCGTCGACCTCGCTCTGGGACCCAGACTGGGCCCTCGGCACCGTAACCCATCAGTCCATCGGCTACCTCTGGCCGATGGCTCCATGGATGCGAGCCGGCGAGCTTCTTGGCTTGCCGGTGTGGGTCACCCAGCGTCTCTGGCTTGCCTCGATCCTTTTCGCTGCGGCGGCTGGTGTGCTATTTCTGGGCCGCATTCTTGGCTGGTCTGTCTCGGCCGCCACCGCCGGTGCCCTGTTCTACGCGCTGTCGCCATACCCGCTGGCGTACGCAACGAGGATGTCGGCGCTCATCATGCCGTGGGCCGGCCTGCCGTGGCTTCTCGGTTTTGCAATCCTGGCCCTACGTCAAAGCGGCCGTAAAGGCCGCTGGCAAAACCCTGCTCGCCTTGCGCTTGTTGCGACCACGATCGGCGCAATCAACGCGTCGTCACTCATTTATGTCGGCGTCGCTGTAATTGCCTGGTTCCCGTTTGCTGTGTGGAGTGCGAAGGAGGCTTCGTTCGGTCACGCGATCGCCACGATGCTACGAATCGGTGTGTGCCTCATCGGCGCATCGCTTTGGTGGGCGGTTGCGCTCGTCGTTCAGAGCCAATGGGGCCCGGATGTTTTACGCTTTAGCGAGACGCTCGAAGTAGTTGCCTCTGGCTCGCCTGCGAGCGAAGCATGGCGCGGCCTCGGGTATTGGGTGTTCTACGGAGGTGACCGCACAGGACCGTGGGTGTCGGCCGGCGAGCCATATACCCAGTCGGTACCGCTGCTAGTTGCGACATTCTCGTTGTCGATCGTCAGCCTTATCGCTCTTCTCGTAGTCCAGTGGCGCTACCGGGTCTACATGCTCGGTTTGGCCATCGGCGGACTCCTCCTGACCATCGGTCTTTTTCCTTACGACGATCCGAGTCCAATCGGTGGTGTTGTCACTGGCAGCGCAGCCAGTTCAACCCTTGCGCTCGCCCTACGAAGTTCTCCACGAGCCATCCCTCTTTTTCTACTTGCCGTGGCGAGCTCGTTCGCTATCGGCATTGACGCGCTTCGCCAGACACAAATTCGATTCGCAAATGCGGCCCTCGCCCTCGTCGTCGGGTTAACCGCACTCAGCATTCCGGTCCTTTGGACGGGCGATTATGTCGGAGCCGAACTCGCTCGTGATGAACAGTTGCCGCAGCCCTGGATTAACGCGGCGGCGTGGCTAGACCAAGGTGACCCAAATGAACGGGTTCTACTTCTACCGGGCGGCGACTTCTCCGCGTTCCGTTGGGGCAACACGATCGATCACCCGTTGCCTGGCATCACAACCAGACCAGTCGCCGTTCGCGAACTCATTCCGTACGGGTCGGCCGCCTCGGCCGATCTATTGATTGCGTTGGATCGCCGGGCCCAAGAGCGCTTGCTCGAACCAGCTCAGATCGCGCCAATCGCGTCGCTCCTCGGAGTCGGCGACATCATCGTGCAATCCGACCTCGAATTCGAGCGCTACCGCACACCCCGCCCCGAAGACTTCTGGCAGCTCATCACAAGCGATGCGACCGGCCTCTCGACGCCGGTTGCCTTCGGACCGCCGTCACCCGATGCAACAAGCACCGAGTTCCCGATGCTCGACTCGGTCCGGTATTCAGTTGGTGAGCTACCGCTGCCGCCTCAGGTCGCAGCAGTCTCAGTGCC
>JBBKWJ010000070.1:0-3368 GCA_037968895.1 Acidimicrobiales bacterium | reverse complement strand
GTCATCGCTCATCTCCGTTCATTGGTTCAACTCTCGGCGCCTCAACCTGATTGGGACATCGCGATTACGACGAAGACAGCCAGCCACGCGAGGAGCAGAACGATCGCGATTGTCATCACTGTCCGCAACATCGTTGGGACGGGTCCGTCGTATACGAAGGCCGCTTCACTTTGCGACGGTGGGGCGGTCCGGAAATCCTTCGCATTCGGCGCCGGTTCGCTGCCTTGGTCGGGTTCTGCGGTGCGACTACGCAAAGTCCTCCAGGCATCGTTCACGGCCGCGATCTCGGCATGCGTGAGAGGATCATCGGGGCCACCTCGATCTGGGTGGAGACACCGCATTCGCTGTCGGTAAGCCTCCCGGATCTCAGCGTCCGATGCGTCCCGCGACACACCGAGCACCACGTGCGGGTCAGGGCGCGTCGCCGTCATGGGGCTTCCTCTCGCTGAGTGATCTGTCCCCTCAACACCAGTGCTGCCTCCACATGACACGAGTCAGACATCGACATCTCCTTGACCACAAGCATGCGGTGAGGTGCCGCGCCCGGGTCCGGTCCAAAATCTAGTCCCTTGCAACATACGGACGTTTGAGCTTCGCAAACCGGGTGACATCCGAAGGTTGCAGTGCCCTCAGCCTTCGACACCGAAGCTGAGACCACACTCGATCGTCGCGTAATCGACGATCGGAACAGTCATCGTGTGTGAGGTCGCTATGGCAAGATCGCTACCTTCGTCGGTGCTGAATACGACGTCGAGGTCGTATCCCACCACGCCGAGATAGCGGATGTACTCGTCATAGGCCAATGCGTAGGTGTCAACGTCGTCAGCAATCGAAGGTGGAGCGCTGCGTCGGGCCTGCTCGATCCAGCCTGCGGCTTCGGTAAAGGTGGCTTCGGTTTCGCTCGGACTCGTGGACTCACTCGGCGCAAGCAGCGTGATCAGGTGCTCCATCGATTCGCAGAACTCTTCGTCCAACCCGGCCGCTGCGGGCTCGCCGACCGCCGTACTCGTCTCGCTGCTGCTGCTGCTGCATCCAGTAAGCGCCAAACTCGCCACGACTGCGCCAACAATGACGCCGAGATGTCGTCTCATGTCGGCAGCACCGGCGGTCGACTTTTCTTGAGACGTACCAGCCCGAGTAGGAGCCCAACCCCGATCAGGATCAATCCCAAGAATACGATCAGCACGCCGGCGAGCCAGTCATCGACGCCAGCCTCGGCGGCGACGATGACGCCTCCAATCAGGGCAGAACCGATAAGAACGAACTTCCACCACTGAGCGGTCTCAATCGATCCGCCAATCGGGGCGATGCGGCGCCAGGCGACAATCGCCATCGCCGCGGCGGCGACGGCGACGCTGAGGCCGACGACTAACATCGCGACGCTTGTTCCGCCAACGACGGCCAGAACGACGCCCGCACCGGCGATAGCGGTGTAGATGATCGGGACTAGAGATGACGGGTTTCGGTGCATGTGAACCTCAAGGTGCTGGGTGGGAATAGAGATTGCAAGGTCGACAACAACACGGGACGCGATACGCCATGTGGGTTCCTCCTCGCATGTGTTGCGGACGAACTGCACCATGTCGGCGCCGTACTCGTCCCGGAACTTGCGCGGGTACAAGGCGACCAAAGCGCCGTACGCCCGAACGATCCCCCGGTCGGCGCTCACGCGATCGCCCCACCACCGAGAGTTCGGCTGACCCGATCAACCAAGGTCCGTAAACGAGCCAACTCGACGAGGGCCACCGACCGGCCGTTCGCGGTCAGTTCGTAATACCGGCGCCGCTCGCTTTCGCTTCGCTCGATCCGGTCGGTAGTTTCGACCACAAGCCCATCGTCGACGAGCCTGTTCAACGTGCCGTAAAGCGTTCCCGGCCCCATCTTCACGGCGCCTTCGCTCAACTCACCCACGCGCTGCATCACCGCGTACCCGTGAAGTTCACCATCGAGCAACGCAAGCACGATGTGTAGCGACGCTGCTGGAAGCGACTTCTGGTTCTCAGGCCGTCGACTCATGCTCGAACTATGATATATCACTTTCCGATAGTCAAGAGAAATACTTGCTATTGGTTGAGGCGATAGCTGGTTGCGCTATCCGAGCAATACGACTTTGGATCGACCACCGATAATCTCCACTAAATCTTCGGCAAAGGAGACGTTCGCGGGAGAGATCTTTGTGAGGACGATCGCAAAGCGAGCAACATCAGGCCGCCCCTTTTGCAGGCCACGTTCGCTCAACAACACTTTTGCCAACCGACCAGGCGTGAGCCGCTGATACGGCGAACAACCAGCCACCGCGGCCACTCGCATTGGGCGATGGCATTGGTCGGCGATAACCCGACCGAACGCATCGGAACCAACGCACGCGACCAGAAGCGTCGTCGACTCGGGAACCACTGGTTCCAACGGCCCGGGAGCAGTGAGCGGTTTGCGGCGTGCACCGTCAGCCTCTACAACCACGTAGTCTGCGAGGCCGAACCAACGGTCACACTGCTCCGGTTGCACACCGAGCGCCTTGCCCCCGGCAATATCGCGCCAGACCAAAACGGTCCCGTTTGCTTCGAGCGCGTCGGCCAACTCGCCATCACCTGGACCGAGGAGCACCGGATAGTCGTCAGCATGCCCACTGTGCATCTTTGTTGTCGTGGTGAGCACGACGGTTCCCTCAAGTTGGCGGCCTAGCGCAAACAACGCGGTGGTCTTGCCTCCGCCGCCGACCAACGAAATGAGCTCGTGGGGGCCAAGCTCGAGTGCTTCGGCCAGTTGCACGATCGCTATCGGTTCGGCCATCCGCCCCTCGACCACGTCAAAACTGCCTCTACGACACCACCACCGATGGCAAGCGCCTTGTCGGAGATTTCATAACAGGTCGTTGGGTCGAGGCGCGGATCGACGTCCCCAATCTTCAGGCCGCTCTTGACCTTCACTCGCTCAGCAATCAGGCCGCGAACCGTGCCTGCGAACGGAGCGATGACCGGCGTTGCCCCAACGTGGCCCATCAGCTGGCCATCGTCAACGAGGTCACCAATAGTGACCTTCCACGTGGCAGTCCCATCGATCGGAGCCCGAAGAACCCGCTCAGCCGACTTACCCTCAATCATCCCAGGCACTCCGGTATTCGCCGCTGTTTCGCCCGACCACAGAACCCGCCCCAGCCGGTGACCGCGCTTGGTCTCCACCGCAGCATGACAGTTGACGCCCGTCGCAAAGCCTGGTCCCAGACCAACCACCAGCGGTGCGTCGTCAATCGTTGTGTCGATGTTTCGTTTGGCCAACCGGGCGTCGATCACAACATCGGCCCCAAGCCTGGGAAGCTCCGGTGAGACCAGCACACCGATAACACCATCGGCGGCGAGGGCCACCGCCGA
>JBBKWJ010000069.1:0-51370 GCA_037968895.1 Acidimicrobiales bacterium | reverse complement strand
CCGCCTCCTCCGCCATCAAAACTGACCTCGACGTCAAGCCTTGACGAGCTGCTCCTATCACGACCAAAGCCAGTAGCTCGGTCGGCCCCGATCGCCCCGCCAGCCGATGACAAATCTGCCCCCTCCCCAGGGGCAGGTGGATCCTCGAAGGATCTTTCGCCTCCCACAAGCGATACGGGCATCTACGCCGTCATGGCAAGGTCAAACCGCCTCGACAAGTCGGCCACACTCGGTCGTTCGAAACACCACAACCTTCTCCTCGGCGCCGCGGCCCTTGCCGCGTTCGCAGTATTCGGACTCGGCTCATTGACCGGCTGGCTGTCTTCAAATCGTGTTGCAGACGATTCGGGGTTGCCAACCGAGGTTGCGTTCTCCGATGCGAAAAGCCTCCCCCCGACAATTGCCTCATCTCTTGTGGCCGTTCAAGGTGTCTACTGCGATGGTTCAACCGCAGCCGGTTTCGCCACCTCCAACCTCGTGCTCATTCCCGCTGACAAAGATCTAACCGGCTTCGCCGACTTCGGGGCCGTTGTCGGTACGACCGATGATGGTCGGTTCCTTGCTATCAACCCCGCTTCAAGCCAAACGAGTCTCGTCAAAGGGAAGAGCGGCCGAATTCCTGACGGCCGTGCTGTCTACGTTGTCGATCTCAGTCGAATCCCAGCGGGCGGCGACCCGGTCGTCACCGAACTAGAGGTTGAATCGTCAACCCGTACCCGCGGTGGAAGCTTCAGAACCTTTTTCACCGATTCCCGGTTGCCTGCTGGCATGCCAATTCTTGACGAATCGCACAATTTGATTGCGGTCGTCGACCGGTCCGGCGAATTCGCCATGACCCTGGGGCCACTCGCAACCGAACTCTCGAGCCTCAAGCTGTCACCAAAGCCTGTCGCCAGCCAATGCGTTCCAGCTGGGCCACCGGAAGACTCTGCCGAAGACGAGTAGCGATCCACTCTCTGCTCCCATCGTCTGGACTCGACGGCTGTCAGGATCCGCGGCAGACTCGATCGTGTCGTCACGAATGGAGTGTTGCATGAGGCTACGGGATCAGGTTGCGGTCGTCACTGGTGGAGTCAATGGGATCGGAAGGGCGAGCGCGATCCGCATGGCCGAAGAGGGCGCCGACCTCGTGATTGGCGATATTCAGCCTGACAAGGCAAAACCGATCATCGCTGAGATCGAGGCCCTGGGCCGCCGAGCAATCTTTGTGCAGCTTGATGCGGCGTCGAAAGAAGCAAACGAGGCGATGGCCGACGCCGCGATGAGCGAGTTTGGTCGGATTGATCTGTTGCTTACGGCGGCCGGCATCAGTCACGGTTCGTACGACAGCGGCGACATCGAAATTGAGCTCAAACGAGCGGCGGGGCGACTCGACTACCTCGACAATCCAGCTATGCATTTCTGCGACATCGAACTCGCAGACTGGAACCGAGTGCTTGACGTCAATCTCACGGGAACATTTCTCGCGATCCAGGCGTGCGCACGACGCATGATCGAATCAGGAAATGGCGGTCGAATCGTCACGATTGCGTCGATCGCAGCCAAGCACCCCGATGCCGGACCAGTCGCCTATACGGCGTCGAAGGCAGGGGTCTGGATGCTGACCAAGAAGTCAGCTCGCGAACTGGCCCCAGCAAACATCCGTGTCAACTCGGTTGGGCCTGGCTTCATTGCCACCAACATGACCGCACTGCTCTCGGAGATGGACGAGGTCCGCGAAGGCCTTATGCAGATGATTCCCCTCGGCCGAGTCGGACAACCGATCGACATCGCAAACTCTGTTGTGTTTCTCATGAGCGACGAGTCGAGCTATATGACCGGCGAGATTCTGCATCCTGACGGTGGCTACTTCACCGAATAGCCGCTCGGTCGAGTACTGACGCTGACTTAGCCGACAGCGACCGGTGTGCGACTCTTTCCGGCGAGCAACGCGCCGAGGAACTGCCCGGTGTAGCTCTTCTTGACCTTGGCCACGGTTTCTGGCGACCCGGTTGCCACAATCTGGCCTCCCCCGGTGCCGCCTTCGGGCCCGAGGTCGATAATCCAGTCGGCGGTCTTGATGACGTCAAGGTTGTGCTCGATTACTAGCACCGTGTTTCCCTGCTCGACCAGTCGGCCAAGAACCGTCAGGAGCTTCCGGATGTCTTCAAAGTGGAGTCCCGTTGTCGGTTCGTCCAGAAGGTAGATCGTGTGGCCAGTTGAGCGTTTCGCCAGTTCAGTTGCGAGCTTCACTCGTTGCGCTTCGCCACCCGAAAGAGTTGGCGCTGGCTGCCCGAGCCGAACGTAGCCAAGGCCAACGTCGACAAGCGTCTGCAGATGGCGGGCGATCGGGGGCTGGTTTGCGAAGAACTCGAGGCCTTCCTCGATCGGCATGTTAAGCACGTCGGCGATTGTCTTGCCCTTGAAGTGGATCTCGAGAGTGTCACGGTTGTAGCGCGCGCCGTTGCAGACCTCGCACGGCACGTACACATCCGGGAGAAAGTGCATCTCGATCTTGATGGTGCCATCGCCCGAGCACGCTTCGCAGCGCCCGCCAGACACGTTGAACGAGAACCGGCCAGGCATGTAGCCCCGCACCTTTGATTCATTCGTTTGGGCGAAGAGCTTTCGAACGTGATCGAACACGCCGGTATAGGTCGCCGGATTTGACCGTGGGGTGCGACCGATAGGCGATTGGTCGATGTTGATGACCTTGTCGAGATGGTCGAGACCGTCAACGCTGGTGTGCAGACCGGGCGGAGTTTTCGAACCGTAGATCCGTTGCATAAGTGAGCGCAGCAGAATCTGATTGATCAATGTTGACTTGCCAGAGCCAGATACACCGGTTACGGCGACGAACAAGCCAAGCGGAATCTCGACGTCGAGGTTCCGCAGATTGTGCTCACGGGCCCCTCTGATAATGAGGCTGGTGTCGCCGGGCGTTCGCCGCTTCGCGGGGACCGGAATCGACTTCTTCCCTGCCAGATACTGACCGGTTACCGACGACTTGCTCTTCAGTAGTTGCTTCACTGAGCCGCTGAAGACGATGTCGCCACCGTGTTCGCCTGCACCCGGACCAATGTCGACCACGTGGTCGGCAACACCGATGGTCTCCTCGTCGTGTTCGACGACGAGAACGGTATTGCCAATGTCGCGGAGGCGTTTCAGCGTCTCGATGAGTTTCGCATTGTCTCGTTGGTGAAGGCCGATTGACGGCTCATCAAGTACATACAGCACACCGACAAGGCCGGACCCGATCTGGCTGGCAAGCCTGATGCGCTGGGCTTCGCCGCCAGAAAGCGTCGAAGCCGATCGGCCGAGTGAGAGGTAGTCGAGGCCGACATCGAGCAGAAAGCTCAATCGAGCGTTTATCTCTTTGACGACACGTTCAGCAATGAGGTTTTCGCGGTCGGTCAGAGTGAGTTCAGACAGGGTTGCCGCGGCGTCGCGAATCGACATCGAACACAGATTTGCGATTGAGTGGCCGCCAACGAGGGCTGCCATCGAGAGCGGATTGAGACGTGATCCCCCGCAGGACGAGCAATCGACCTCACGCATGTAGCCCTCGATTTGTTCGCGCTGGCTGTCAGACTCAGACTCTGAATGGCGCCGCCGGAGATACGGGAGAATGCCTTCGAAATTCGCGGAATAGGTCCGCACCCGCCCGTAGCGATTGGTGTAGTTAACCGTGACCTTCTTCTTGCCTGCACCATGCAGGAAGATCTTCTTCTGCTTGGCGGTGAGGTCGGACCAGGGGACGTCGGCTGGAATCTCGTTCTGCGCTGCAACCGCCTCGACGAGCCGGCCGAAATATTGGGTCCGATTGCCAGACCAAGGCTGGATCGCACCCTCACCGATCGACAACGCTGGATTAGGAATGACCAGGCGTGGATCGACTTCGTAGGTGGTGCCAAGACCGTCACACGCGTTGCACGCGCCGTATGGCGAGTTGAACGAGAAGTTGCGGGGGGCGAGCTCGTCGAAGCTCTTGCCATCGCTTGGGCGCGAAAGATGCTGGCTAAATACCTTTATCTCGGACTCGGCCGTCGATCCCTTTGGCGGCACGATTTCGATTTCGGCGACGCCGCCTGCCAATTGCAGCGCTGCTTCCATCGACTCGGTGAGACGTCGCTCAATGCCGTCACGTCGAACCAATCGGTCGACGACAACCGAAATGTCGTGCTGTTCATACCGCTCGAGTTCGGGGAGGTCGCCGCCGAGCTCTATGAGCTCGCCGTCGACGATTGCACGAACGAAGCCTTGGCCTGCGAGATCGGTGAGCAGTGTCTCGTATGTGCCCTTCCGACCCTTTACGACGGGCGCAAGCACTTGGAATCGAGTGCCATCTTCGAGATGCAGGATCTGATCGACGATCTGCTGAGGGGTCTGCTTAACCAACCGCTCCCCTGTTTCAGGGTCGTGAGGGATGCCGACTCTGGCGAAAAGCAAACGAAGGTAGTCGTAGACCTCGGTGACGGTGCCGACGGTTGATCGAGGGTTTCGAGATGCCGACTTTTGGTCGATTGAAATGGCTGGCGATAGGCCCTCGATGAAATCGACGTCTGGCTTGTCCATCTGGCCAAGGAACTGGCGGGCATAGGCGGAGAGCGACTCAACGTAGCGTCGCTGGCCTTCGGCGTAAATGGTGTCGAATGCGAGCGACGACTTTCCCGACCCGGAAAGGCCAGTGAACACAATCAGGCTGTCACGAGGCAGTTCGAGGTTGAGGTTTCGCAGGTTATGTTCGCGAGCACCGCGGATGACAATCGAGTTTCCCACACTGGGAGGCTATCGACACATAACTGAACTCCGCAGATCAAAACCCATGGATTGACAGAACACTTGTCCGATAGCGGGTTTTTACCTGGTTGTCAGACCATCTGACGTAATTCGCGCTGCAAATCTTTGATTTCGTCACGTAGTCGGCCGGCATATTCGAAGCGAAGATCGGCCGACGCTTCGTGCATTTCCTCTTCGAGCGTGAGGATCAGACGGCGCAGCTCATCTTCGGGTAGCTCAGCCAACTCTTTGATCTTCTGGATTTCTTCAGGACGTCGCTTTCGCTTGCCGCTGTCTGGCATCGGAGCAGTTTCTACGTTCGGCCGGAGCATGGCGAGAATGTCGGTGACTGCCTTGCGGATCGTCTGAGGATTGATGCCGTGCTCTTTGTTGTATTCCACCTGAAGACCACGACGACGGTTGGTTTCAGAGATTGCTCGCTGCATCGAGTTGGTGATCTTGTCGGCGTACATCACGACACGACCATCGACGTTTCGAGCGGCTCGGCCGATCGTTTGGATCAGGGAGGTTTCTGAACGCAGGAATCCCTCCTTGTCGGCATCAAGAATGGCGACAAGTTGAACTTCTGGCAGGTCGAGGCCCTCTCGCAGCAGGTTGATACCGACCAGCACGTCGAACTCTCCGAGACGAAGGCCTCGAAGGGTCTCGATGCGCTGGATGGTGTCGATCTCGGAATGCAGGTAGCGGACACGAAGACCCTGCTCAAGCAGGTAGTCGGTGAGGTCTTCAGCCATCTTCTTTGTCAGTGTGGTTATGAGGGCACGACCATCGTTGGCGATCGTGGTCGAGATGTCTTCGAGCAGATTATCGATCTGGCCCTTTGTCGGGCGCACCACAACCTCTGGATCGACGAGCCCGGTTGGGCGAATGATCTGCTCAACAACCTGGGAGCTGTGCTCGAGTTCGTACTTGCTTGGGGTGGCCGACAAGAAGATCGTTTGGCCGGTGTTCTCAACCCACTCTTCGAAACGGAGCGGCCGGTTGTCAGCGGCAGACGGAAGGCGGAAGCCATGTTCGATCAGGTTCTCTTTGCGAGACCGGTCGCCTGCATATTGGCCATGGAGCTGAGGAATCGCAACATGGCTCTCGTCGATGATCGTCAGATAGTCCTTCGGAAAGAAGTCGATCAGTGTGCTCGGTGCTTCGCCCGGCGCCCGACCGTCGATGTGGCGGCTGTAGTTCTCGATGCCGTTGCAGAAACCCATTTCTTGCATCATCTCGAGGTCGTACTGGGTGCGCATTCGCAGACGCTGCGCCTCGAGCAGCTTCCCGTCCTTCTCGAACGACGCCAAACGTTCTTGGAGTTCGACCTCGATTCCATGAATCGCGTTCTGCATGCGGTCTTCGGATGTTGTGTAGTGGGTAGCTGGGAAGATGACGATGTCGTGCATCGTCTCGAGCTTCTCGCCCGTCAGCGGGTCGACCGTAGAAATCGACTCGATTTCGTCGCCAAACAGTTCGACTCGGACGACGAACTCCTCATATGCGGGGTGAATTTCGATGGTGTCGCCGCGAACTCGAAACTTGCCCCTGACCAGGTTGAGATCGTTTCGGTCGTATTGCATGGCGACGAGTCGGGACAACACGTAGCGTTGATCAATCTCGGCGCCCGTCTCGAGGTGGACCATCTTCTTGGCGTATTCGTCTGGCGAGCCAAGACCGTAGATGCACGACACCGAGGCCACGACAATCACATCTCGCCTGGTCAGCAACGCCGAAGTAGCAGCGTGGCGCAGCCGATCGATGTCGTCGTTTACGGAGCTGTCTTTCTCGATGTAGGTATCGGACGAAGCGATATAGGCCTCGGGCTGGTAGTAGTCGTAGTAGCTAACGAAGTACTCGACCCTGTTGTTCGGGAAGAATTCGCGGAACTCATTTGCGAGCTGAGCTGCCAACGACTTGTTTGGCGCAATCACTAGCGTCGGCTTCTGCGTCTGCTCAATTGTCCACGCAATAGTTGCTGACTTGCCCGAACCGGTGATGCCGAGCAAGGTCTGAAAACGCTCACCGCGCTCGACGCCCTCGCTCAGCGCCTTGATGGCGTGCGGCTGGTGCCCGGCTGGTTCGAAGTCAGAAACGACCTTAAACGGCACTCGGCCAGAAGGCTCAGGGCGAGGTGGCGTGAGATCGTGTGTTGTAGCCATCAGAGCAGGTTAGCCAGCAGGTGTGACGGCCGGAGGCGGCCACGGAGTCTCGAGGATGGTTTCGAGCCATAGAGCGCAGCGGGCAACCTCGGCCGCGAGCGATGCGAGGTCGCCTCCATTGTCGACCACAAAGTCGGCCAGCGCGAGACGTTCGTCCCGACTGACCTGGGCTTCAATCCGCCGACGAGCGTCGTCAGCATCGAGGCCACGGAACTCGACGAGTCGTTCGATTGCGCGCTCGGGAGGGCAATCGACAACGATCGTGCCCGAAGCCCCTCGCCGATCAATCTTTCCGTTGTTCTTTTTGGCGCCTTCTGCGAGAAGGGGGATGTCGAGTATCACCACACGGTCGCTCGTTGCTGCTTCGTCCAACCGTGCCTTCATCTCGACGCCAACAGCCGGGTGGACGATCGCTTCAAGCGCTTTACGTTCTGATTCGTCACTGAACACTAGGTTTGCGAGTTCTTGACGCTTCAACTCCCCCGCGTCATCCAGGATCGATTCGCCCCATCGCTCGACCATTGCGGCCAGCACCGGCTGGCCTGGCGCTTGCAGCTCTTTCACAATCGCGTCTGCGTCGATGAGCAGCGCGCCGCGTGAAACAAGAGCCGCCGCAACAGTTGACTT
This sequence comes from Acidimicrobiales bacterium, assembly GCA_037968895.1. Taxonomy (GTDB): domain Bacteria; phylum Actinomycetota; class Acidimicrobiia; order Acidimicrobiales; family SZUA-35; genus JBBKWJ01. The sequence continues at coordinate 43,820 of JBBKWJ010000069.1, read as the reverse complement.
TCCTGAACCGATTCCGCCTGTAAGCGCTATGAGTCGCACGTTTCGGAACGTATCACGTCCCAATTGCGGCGACGAGACGGGACCAAAGACAGGGTCGAATGGCCCCCATTTTAGGACTCAAGTCCCTCCACAGGATGCCGATCCAAGAGTGCGGGCAGAACCGCACAGTGCTAGTGCGCTGCTGATCAAGGAGTAACCCAAAATGAAAGATCCAATGAACGCACGTCGCCGTCGCCGCATCGCAGTAGCACTCGTTGCTGGTATCGGCATGTTCGGCGTCGTCGGCGCCTCCGCCGCAAGCCTTGGTGGAGTCACCAGTGCCAGTCTCGGCGCTGATGTCGGCGTTGTCGCCAGCTGTGACACTGACGGTGTCACCCTTGGCTACACCAACGCATACGACGCAGCCGCCGGCTTGTACAAGACGACCACCGTCAACGTGACCGCCATCAATGCGGCATGTAACGGCAAGTCAATCAGGCTCACCCTCACCGGTGCCGGTGGTGTAAACCTCGGGGCCGGCTCAGGCACCGTTGCGGCTGGCGCCGCAACAATTGCTCTGACCCCAACTGCTTCGGCTGCTGCAGTCACTGGCGCAGCCGTGATTATCGAGGGCTAACCAGCCCGAAAGGCTCTCGGGCCTCTTTATGAGGACCGTCGGGAGCTGAACGTTCACTGGGTGGTTGGTCGTGAGACCAACCACCCCGCTATCTCTCACCTAGGTGAGGTCGCAATGCTTCCACACGCAAAATCGCTGTCTCGAACTCGGCGGACCGTACGGTTCGCCATCGGCGCGTGTGCAGCCATGTTGCTTGCGGTTCCAGGGACCACGTTTGCCGAAGCAGCGAGCCTTGGAGGGGTAAAATCGGCCAATCTCACTGCCGTCAGACAAAACACCACTAGCGGCGCACCCATAGTCACCGCCTGGGAAAACTTCAACGGCACCAACGGCACCAATATCAATGGAACCACGACAGATGGTGGGTCAAAGACGTGGCTTGCGGTGCGCGGCACGTGGCGAATCTTTGGAAACCAGGCTGACGCCGACAACGGCGATGTCGCCCTCGTGGTCGACGCGAGCACCCCCCATCAGGCTGTTGAAGCCACAGTTTCCCGTGGTGGCACCACCTTTGACATCGGCGTCGTGTTCAACATGAACTCAACCGGAACCGAGTTCATCACGACTGAGTTGACCTCAAATTCGAACGGCCGCCTCGAGATGTGGCGCTACAACGGCGGGTGGACGCTGCTCGCAAGCGCCGCGAACCTCTACACCGGTCCCGCGTCTGGGTGGCCAACGTCAGCGAATCTGAGGGTAAGTGCAGTCGGTGGCAACGTCACGGTCTATCTCGATGGGACTCAGCAGATCTCACATACGCTCAGCGGCGCCGACCAGACCACCTTCAAAAACGCAAACCATCAGTACTTCGGTCTCTACTCGTATTTCGACGGGAACTCGCGCTGGGACGACTTCCACATCGACGCATGACTTGGACCCGGGTAAGAAGCGCCTTACGGCCACGATTGGGCTGGCTGTGGATTCTGCCGTTTATCGTCGCGATCGCGATTGTCTGGCCTGCCCGATTCGGCGGCTCGGCTGTTTTCGTGGTGGTCAGAGGCGAATCGATGGAGCCGCTCTATCACTCAGGCGACCTTATCTACGCCCGCAGCGCTGATCGCTTCGACATGGGCGACGTCGCCGTCTACCGCCAGTCAGTGGCCTCTGAGGGCGAATCTCTGGTAATCCACCGGGTTGTCGGCGAGTACGACAACGGCACGTACCTTCTGATGGGTGACAATCGTGACTTTCCCGACAACACCCGTCCGACCGTCGACGATCTCGTCGGGTTGCCAATAACGAATCTCGGTCCGTTTCCGACAATGCTCCTCGTGCGTCTTCCGCTGATGCTGGCGATTGCTGTCGGGCTCACTGTGGCGTGGGGATTGTGGCCAAGAGCCGACGAACTCGTTGACGAGACACAGTCGGAGTAGGCCATCGGGCGCTCGGGCATATGCCGTACGGCGAACGGCCTGGTCCAACCGAACCGAAAGTCTGATCCGTTTGGCTCAACTTCGTCAGAGTTAGGCCGATTCATTGTGGGCTGGGCGAGTTATGCGCCCCGCACCCTTCTTATGACCGACCTCCTCCAATCGCCGCCCCCTCAGCACAGGGAATACCGTTCGAACGGTGCGCAACAGCCGTTGGCTGGTCGGCGCGCCGCCGACGCCGCGATCTTCTCGAGCAGCGCCTCCGCCGACAGGCTTGCGAACTTCAATCCCGTGATCTTGGCCGTTCGGTGGGCAACCGCCGTCGCCTGCGTCGCACTCTCCGCTAACGCGTTCGTCGAACCCGATCTGAGCGTCGTCCCTTGGACAGCAGCAATCGTCTTCAACACGATTGCCAGGAGTGTCCAGCCGCTCGAATACAGCGACGACACTCGAAGCTTCCTAAATCTCTTGTTTGAAATCGGACTCACGCTTCTAGGCGTCACCCTCACCGGGTTCTGGCATTCGCCGCTCGTCTTTGCGCTCACCAGCACAATCATCCTCGCCGGCTTTGCTCGCGGGTTCGGTTTCGCCCTCCGAATCGGCCTCGCGTCAGCCATCGCCGTCTCACTCCCTGGTCTGAGCCAAGCCGGTTGGAATCACGACGAGTGGAGTCTGAGCGGACAGTGGACGCTCATCCTCCTCCTGGTCGGCATCGTTGCCGGGTACGGACGCCGGATCTCCGGCGAGGCTACTCGCCAACAAACGATCGCCCTCGACCGATTGTCCCACCTGGCCGACGCCAACTCACTCCTCCATAGCTTGCACCGAGTTGCACAGACACTCCCGTCGTCGCTTGATCTTGAGGAAGTCCTCGAATCAACGCTTAGCCGACTCAGGGGCCTTGTTGATCTCGACTCGGCAGTTATCTTTACGATCGAACAAACCGACGGAACATGGATTATGAAGCGGCGCCAGGCGGCGCAAGGCGACCTCGTTCGCGAGCTCAAAGACCTTCCGCCGGGTGCTCAACAAGCGATTAGAACTCTTCGCCCCGTGGTTTCCGAGCTAGCGGGCGACGGATCTGACGGGTTCGGTTCAGCCACTCGCTCTGCTATCACTGCTCCCCTCATCGCCCGCGACAATCTCATCGGCCTCATTTCGGCGGAGTCGCTTGACCCCGACGCATACACGCTCCGCGATCGTGAGGTCTTCCTCGGATTTGCCGAGCCCGTTGCGCTCGCAATCGACAATGCTCAGTGGTTTGCTCGCCTTCGCACTGTCGGTGCCGACGAAGAGCGAACGCGAATTGCCCGAGACTTACACGATCGCATCGGGCAAGCGCTCGCCTACCTCGCATTTGAAGTCGATCGTCTGATCCGCAAGGAACAGCATGGCGAAACGCTGGCTGAACCGCTCGCCGATCTGCGCAGCGATCTGAAGAACGTCATCGGCGAGGTTCGTGACACCCTCTATGACCTTCGCACCGACGTCGGCCGGGAGAAAGACTTCCCAACGACGGTCGAAGAGTTCGGCACCCGTGTTGCCGAACGAAGCAATCTCGAACTCATTCTCGACTGCGACCAAGTGGCTCGACTCCCAATCTTGCAGGAACGCGAGATGTGGCGGATCGCCCAGGAAGCACTCATAAATATCGAACGTCACGCCGAGGCCTCAACGGCCAAGGTGGCGTGGCGCAGTAACGGTGTCAACGCGGTACTCGAGGTCGTCGATGACGGCCGCGGGTTCCCCGCTGGCAGCGCCGGACGTCCGGATTCCTACGGGATTCTTGGCATGCGGGAGCGAGCGTCGAGCATCGGCGCTTCGTTGGAAATCATTTCCTCTCCGGGAGAAGGGACGACGGTACGGTGTTACCTCGCACAGGAATAGACAAAAAGGGAAGCCCTGGCAATAGCTCAGAAGCTTCCGATTCCAATAAGGGATCCGCGTCAACGATTCGATTGATGCTCGCCGACGATCACCGCATGTTGCGGGAGGGGCTTCGACGCTCCATGGTCGAGCGTGGCTTCGATGTCGTAGGCGAGGCCCGAGACGGCGCTGAAGCAGTTGAACTTGCTGCTGCGCTTCGTCCCGACGTGGTCCTCATGGACGTCACGATGCCCCAACTTGATGGGGTTGAAGCGACACGTCTCATTAAGGCGCGCGTTCCGGAGGTACGTGTGGTCATGCTGACCATGCATGCCGACCAGGACGTGCTGGCCGAGGCCATTCGAGCCGGCGCCAACGGTTATCTCGTCAAAGACTGCAGTACCGATGAGATCGCCATGGCGATCGAAACCGTCGCTGCGGGCGAAACTGCGCTTTCTCCTCGCCTGGCTGCGTCAATGCTGGCCGAGGTTCGACGCCAAGACGAGATGGCCCAGGCTGACCGCATTATCACCAAGCGTGAAGAAGAGGTCCTCCAGCTGATCGCTGACGGTTGCTCGACCCCCGAGGTCGCAGAGCAGCTGTACATCAGCCAGAAGACCGTCAAGAACCATCTCGCCTCGATCTACCAGAAGCTCGACGCTCGTGACCGGACTCAGGCCGTACTGGCTGCTGTCCGCATGGGCATCGTGACCTTGGATTAGAAACCTCGAGGCACCGCTCTCAACGACTGATGCAGGAATGGTCCGAACGTACTATTCAGGATCTTGCCGGCTCGGTCGATGAGTTATATGTAAGCCCATAAGGGTCCAAGTAACACGACTTACGGAGTCAAAATTATGCTACATTTCCAATTCCTCAGTGCATGGATGCAGGCCAAGACCGAGTCCGAGCGTGGCGCATCACTCGTTGAGTACGCGCTTCTCGTTGCTCTCATCGCCGTCGTTTGTATCGCCGCCGTTACCATGCTTGGTAACCAGGCTGCTAACAACTTCAGCGACGTTGCGTCGAAGATCGAATCGCCATAAGCGACTGATCAAGCCGAATATCGGTTAGCAAAGGGGTGGGTGCGTGCAAACGCCCCCGCCCCTTTGTTGTTTCCGGATTCGGCTGATTCCGACTTGAGAGGGGACACCGCAATGAACGATCAACAACGCAACGAACGAGGCGCAGGCCTCGTTGAATACGGACTACTCGTCGCACTCATCTGTGTCGTCTGCATCTCCGCAGTAGCGATGCTAGGCAACACGAATTCAGGCAACTTTGAAGACACTGCGAGCAAGGTGGCCTCGGCGAGTGAGTAGGAGTGTGATTGCCCTCTAGGGCCATCACAACTGAACGCAAAAATGGGTATGCACCGAGACGAATCTCGGTGCATACCCATTTTTGCCCCAGCGAATAGTACAGGTACCAGGTACGTGAACTAATGACGTGAGCGGCGTTAGCAGGATGCGTGAGAGGCGCTGGAAACCCGGCAGGCGATGAGCCAGTCATCGTCTGACTGTGCGATCTCCCACTCGGGAGAAGCCAAGAGTGACTCTGCGAGCTCCGTCTCGGTCTCCCAGAGCACCACATCGATCCCTCGTGCGTCGAGAATGTCAAGCCGGTCTGACTCGACAACAAGCGCCCGGTGATCTTGCACAAGATCTAGCGGGTAGTAGTCATATCGATCGTCCATGAACACGTTGGCATCGGCGCCAAACCGCAACTCGAGGTAATTACCGACGTCGTCTGCGTGTCCAAGCTGGCCACCCTGGCTCGCGACGAGCCCACGCTCTTCGAGCCAGTCAACCTGCGCAACTGGGTATGGGTCGAGGCCAAGGCCGCCGGTCGCAGCGATGGAGAGGACAGTCAGAAGCGAAATACAAACGGCCATAACGTTTGTCGCCTTCACAATGAGCGCCGAAGGGCGATAGTTGATGGGCAAGGTCGCTCCGCTCAACGTCACGCCGAGCATTGCGACGATCACAACCGCCGCGGAGGAGAGATTTCGCACGGCCATAAGACCAGACGCACCAAATGCGATCGTTGGCACCAGTAGCGTCCATGAGCGCCGCCGGACGCCGACGAAAAGGGCGCCGGCGAGCAGCAAGGCGAACGCAGCGAACTGGAACGTGAGCAATGCGGGACGTTCCCACTCGGTCACTCCCTCGAGCGCTTCGCGACGTCCGAGCAGTTCGATCGGGAACGTCAGAATCTTCAGCCCAAGCGGATTAATGCCACCGAGCAGCGTGCCCGCGGTTACCCAACCGAGCGTCTTGGCGTCAGCTCGGGGAAACACACGTGTGTCGAGCCAGCGGCCAACCAGAATCGTTCCGACGGCAACACCAGCGAGCGGAAAGGATCCGTGCGTGTTGACCCAAATCCACATGATCGGAAGCAGCTGCCAAGTGGCTCGCCTGCCCAACGCCACCTCAAGGACCAGCGCAAGGCCAAGTAGGCCGAAGAGAAGGGGGCGCGGCGACCACATCACTGAGCCGCCAGCGATCAGGGGGGCAAGGATCGCGGCGCGAAGCATCACCGACTTGATTTCAGAGGAAAAACGCCAAAGGACCGCAACGACACCGACGCAGAGCAGACCGTTGAGCACCCGGATTGACCACACGCCGGCGGTTGCCTCGACAAGTGCGTAAATGAGCGATGCGAGCCAACTCTGCACCGTCCAAGGTTGACCAGCAGCAATCCCTGAGTATGGGTCGCTCGTTGGAACAGCCCGGTCGTCGAGAATCAGCCTGCCGGTCGCCAGGTGGGTGAAAAAGCTGTTGTCTGCGATAAGGCGAGCACCTGACAAAAACGCAAATGCCGCAAGGAGTCGGCTGACTGCTTGCGACATTGACGGTTCAGAGCTTGTGGACTCCACCGACTCGACTGAGGGCAGATCCGTTTCGGCCACAGCCACCATCTAACTACATCGTTTCCCTGATGTTGATCATGGCAGGCCCGAGTACGACAACGAAGAGTGCAGGGAAGATACAGAACACCATCGGGATCATCATCTTCACAGGAGCCTTCTGTGCTTGCTCCTGAGCCCGCTGGCGCCGCTTAATACGAAGCTCATCAGCCTGGGCCCGCAGTACACGACCGATGCTGACACCAAACGTGTCGGCCTGAATCATGGCCAGCACGAACGAACGAACCTCGGGTGTGTCGCAACGATTGTCCATGGCGCGAAGCGCATCAGATCGGGTTGATCCGGCGCGGGTCTCGCCAAGCACACGAGCGAACTCGTCTGACAGCTCACCGGGCACGTTATTGATAACTCGGTCAAGAGCCTGTTCGAAGCCAAGACCAGCTTCAACGGAGATAACCAGGAGGTCCATCACGTCAGGCAAGGCCTTGCGAATCTCGGTTTGCCGAGCCTCGACCTTCTTGTTCAGCGATGACGCAGGGCCGATTGCGAAAACCAAACCGCCGAGTCCGAGAACCGCAAACAGCGAGAGCCCGCTCAGACCGATTGGATTCCAGAAGTACATTCCGACGATCCAGATTGGGACCAAGACGAAGCCGATGACACGAATCGCCAGGAATCGCTCAACGGTGTCAGGATTGGTGATACCAGCCTGAAGGTGCTTCTTGCGTACGCCTTCGACGAACTCGGGTGGGTTGAAGCTCTTACCCAGAAGACGCACGGCGTCGAACAGGGGCCCTGTGATTCGATCAGACAGGGGCACGAGGAGTTCCGCCTCGCGGACGTCTTCTACCTCGTAGTCATCCAACTGACGCAACGCGTCACGCATCGACGATTGCTCGTCAAACTGACTGAGCACCGTCCACAGCAGAAGCCCGATGCCGACTCCGACTAGGCCGACAAGGAGTTCGATAGGAACTGAGTTGACGAAATCAAACATTGATTGTCATCACTTTCTTCATCCAGGCCATTCCCACAATCATTGTGACGACACCAAGTCCGATCAAGATGTTGCCCAGACCAGTGGTGAATAGCTTGTTTATGTAGTTGGGGTTCATGACCCACATGACCATGCCAAGACCGGGCGGCAGACCACCAAGGAGGAACGATGTCATCTTGCCCTCAGCGGTGAGCGCCGCGACCTCGCCGCGAAGTCGCTCACGAGCAATCATCGTTTCGGCGACGGTCATGAGCAGCTCGTTCAAGTTACCGCCGACCTCACGCTGAATTCCGATGGCCATGACGGCCCACGCAAAGTCAGCACTCTTCATACGTTCTGCTGCGGCTTCGAGCGCTTCTTCGAGCTCTCGACCAAGCTGTGCTTCGGTCATGACTCGACGAATTTCATAGCCCATCGGGTCAGCGATCTCGTGCGACACCGCTTCCATACCCTGGGGCAGTGAGTAACCAGCGCGCAAAGTGCCGGCTAGGAGCGTGAGCATGTCAGGAAGTTGCTGCTCGAACTTCTTCTGGCGACGCTTTCCCTTGAACTTCACATAGCCGATCATTAGGAAGGCGGTCAGGACGGCAAATCCGAGTGCGCCGAAAATGCCGCCCATAAAGATGACGCCGATCGCTGAACCAGCGAGGACGCCGACTCCCAAGAAGGACATTGCTTCGCCTGGCCGCAGCGGCATGCTCGCCTGTTCGAGCATCTCCTCGATCTTGACCAAGAAGCCACGGTCGTCAGCGAATGACTCGCTGAACTCGACTGCTCGTTGGACCAGTGCGGTCTGCACGATGGAGTTGTCGGCCTCGGAGAGTTCCGCGCTGTCACCCTCGTTTGAGTATCGCTGGAGGAGGCTCTCAAGGCTGGTGTCACCCATGAAGAACAGAGTGCCGATTGCGTAGATGGCTAGGCAGATTGCGATGAAGGCAAGCGGCAGCGCAACATACAGTCCGATTCCAGAATGAAGGAACCCGGGACCGCCCTGTTCCAAGACCTCGACTGCAGCGAGCGCCGTCGGAATTCCGGTGAACCGGCCATTCACGAATGAGAGCGTCGTTGCGGCCGAATCGACTGTTATGTGGAGGTCGGTCCGGAGCTTCTCTTCGGCCGCCATCGGGTAACTTACGATGAATCGGTCCTGCGCTGCGGAAACGCTTTCCGTGACCGCAGTTTCAAGCTCGGCTACGTTCGAGGCGCCAAGAGTGAGGCCGCCAGCGCTTCCGACGACGCTCTGCAGCGCAGCAGTACCGCCCTGATAGCGAACGGCGAAGACCTGGATGCCTCGTTGCACCGCGAGACGAGCTGTGGTGGTTGCGGTGGCAGACGAGATTGCGTCATCACCAGCAGAAACGACCACGATGGAACGAATAGCTTCGCCCGTAAGCGAGCGGTCGGTCCCTGTATTGGGTCGAGCCTCGAACTGGTAGGTGGCCCGGGTCACGGCATCGACGACTGCGCCGCTATTCGAACGAGTGAGATCGTCGATAGCAGCGCTGACGAGGCCCATGTCGCTCGTCATTTCCTGCAACATGACAACACTGTCTGAAGCAGAGATGACTGAGGCCCGGCTACCCGAAGGAAGCGAAGCAATTGAGTCTTTCAGCGTTGCCTTAACGATCTCAAACGCATCACCCTGAGCGAGTGAGCTTCTGGTGTCGACGACAAACGCGATCTCGAGCGGTGTGCCGGCGCTGCTCGTTGTACTGAGCTTTGCGCCTGACAGCGTTCCGTCAGAATCGCTGACGACAAGCGTTGAAGGATCTGTGACGTCGTAACTGTTCGCGGCGAGGATGACCTCGACCTTCGCGCCAGACGCATCGACTGCATACGCCTTAAGCGTTGTGACACCAGTTGCGACGCTCTCTTGCGCCCCAACTGGGCCGACAAGGCTGAGCGTGATCAGTAGCCCGAAAAGGGCAGCGAATAACCGTCTCATCGACGTCCCCTTGCTGGTGTTGCGGCGTCACCTGTAGGCGTCGTCGAGAACATTTCTGGCCCAAGACGAATGCCGTGGTCAGCGAGTTTCTGCGCAAACTTCGGCCGTACACCGGTTGGCTTGAGCTGACCTTTGAATTTGCCCTGTTCATCTACGCCGGCGGAATAGTCAAAGAGGAACACATCCTGAAGAGTGATGATCTCACCCTCCATACCAGCTACCTCGGTGATGTGGGTGATTCGGCGTGAGCCGTCACGAAGACGCTGCAGCTGAACCACCATGTCGACAGCAGATGAGATCTGCTCCCGAATGGCTCGAACCGGCAGGTCGTAACCAGCCATAAGCACGAGGGTCTCGAGACGGCTGAGCGAATCTCGTGGAGTATTTGCGTGCAAAGTGGTGAGTGAGCCGTCGTGGCCGGTGTTCATGGCCTGGAGCATGTCCAACGCCTCACCTGAACGGCACTCGCCGACAACGATGCGGTCAGGGCGCATACGAAGCGTGTTCTTTACGAGCTCACGGATGCTGACTTCGCCCTTGCCTTCAATGTTGGCTGGGCGAGTTTCAAGCGAGAGCACGTGATCCTGCACGAGCTGGAGTTCTTTGGCGTCCTCAACGGTAATGATCCGCTCATCCGAAGGGATGAACGACGAGAGCACGTTGAGCATCGTGGTTTTGCCGGTACCAGTACCACCAGAGACGATGACGTTGAGCTTGCCAACGATGCATGCCTGAAGGAACCGGGCGGAGTGGACGCTCAGTGTGCCGAATCGAATAAGGTCGTCGATCCGCAGAGGATCGGCGGCGAACTTACGAATGGTGAGGAATGGCCCACCAACGGCAAGCGGCGAGATAACTGCGTTCACACGAGAACCATCGGGCAAGCGAGCGTCACACAATGGCGACGACTCATCGATACGACGGCCGACTTGGGCCACGATCTTGTCGATGATTCGTCGAAGGTGCATCTCGTCAACGAAGGTGACGTCGTCAAGGGTCAGCTTGCCGCTGCGCTCCACGTAGATCTGCTTCGGTCCGTTACACATGATTTCCGAAACGTCTTCGTCTCGAAGCAGCTTGTCAATCGGCCCGTATCCGAGGATGTCATCAGAGACATCCTGGATGAGCTGCGCCTTGTCGGCCGCCGCAAGCGGTGTGCGCTCCATGGCAATTGCGCCCTGAAGTGCGTCGTACACCTTCTTGCGAAGCTCTTCTTCGGTGAGCCGCTTGTCATAGAGCAGGGGTCCGAGTTCCTCAATGAGCGAGGTGTGGACGCGATGCCGAAGCTCGTCAAGCGCAGGGTCCTGCCGGACCGAAGTCGCAGTAGTGCTGGTGCCGCTTGATTCATGTAATCGCTTGTACAGAGACATTGGAGTGTCTACCTCTCAATTAACCGAAGAACCGGCGCTTGCTATTGCTTGCCGGAGCAGCCGAAGCAGCGGACATGTCAAGGAACCGACCAGCGAGTTGTTCGAATGCTCGAGCAACCCCCGACTTCGGCGCCGACAGGACCACTGGTGTGCCCTTGTTGACAGAAATTGGTACGACAACATCCGAAGGAACGTGTGCTGCCGCGTGGATCTGGAGCGTTTTTTCAACCTCACCGACATCGAGCTTGACCTTTGAGTCAGCCCTATTCAGTACGAGGTGAAGCTTCTCCTTCGGCACATTGAGCATCGCAAGCGTGGTCAGGCCGATCTTGACGTTTTTGATGTTTGGAATGTCGAGCCCGGTGACGAGGATGACATCTTCAGATTCCTCGATCACGCTCAGCACAACATCGTTGAAGATTGCCGGGAGATCAATGATGACGTGGCCGGCAAAGGTCTTCATCATCTGAATTAGCTTCACCATGTCGGCGCCCGTGATCTGATCAGCGAATGTCGGCTCGTGAGGTGCGGGAAGCACCATCAAGCCGCTTGGCTCATGCAGAGTTAGAAGCTGACTTAGCATCGGAGGATCAAGCTTGGAAAGCTGCGATGTTGCGTCAATCACGGTGTGCTGTGGCTGAAGCTTGAGCATCACGCCGACGTCACCGAACTGAAGGTGTCCATCGACCAGCACAACCGGGCGGTCGCTACGACGGGCAAGGGCAACAGCCAAGTTGGTCGCTACGACCGACTTGCCAGAACCACCCTTTGTCGAGAACACGGCAATTGCTTGGCCGGTTTCGCCATCAAGCGCATCGAGGGGAATGTCGCCAGGACCTGAGGGCATTGGAGCGATAGGAGCGCTACTTAGCCCCTCGGCCACACGAGACACAGTCTCAAGGAGCTGCATCTGGTCAATCGGAGCCGAAAGTACGTCTTTCACCCCAGCCCGCATCGCGCTATGGAGTAGCGCAGTGGTGAGCTCACTGGTGATAAGAATGGCGCCGACCTCGGGGTGCGTCCGCGACCAGTGCTCTATGAGCGCCAGGTCGCCAGGCTCGGCACACGATGGGCCGAGTAGAACAACAACCGGACCAGTGCCAAGCCTTGCCTCGATCTCAGTAAGTGATGCTGCAGTTGCGACCTCACCGTCGACCTGGGCGGCCAAGTACTCACGAACGGCAGGGTCAGAATCGACCGCCGCCACAACTGCTCCGTTTGGCAGTTGCTGGTCGGAAGTGAGCGGTGCTGCTGGTGCTGGTGCTTCCCCCTCCGCTTCCGGCGCTGGGGCCGACGGCGGTGGTGGTGTGTTCGAATCGCTTTCCCCTTCATAGGAGAAGTCGTCGAAGTTGAAAGTCGAGAAGTCGTGTTGTTCCTCGATCATAGAATCGTCTCCAGGGTCATGCGAAAGGTGGACAAGAGGGGTTACTGATCTGCGTCTGCGGTCTCAGGAACGGCGGCGTTCCAATACGGAGTCAGTTCGCCTTCACGCTCGGCTGGGAACAGTGGGTTGGCCTCGTCAATGGTCATACGAGGAAGCACCTTCGGCACGAAGTTCTGCGGCACCAGTGAGAGATAGAGGTTCTCTACACCAGCATTAAGGATGATCTGCACGGCCTCAGGTGGTACAGCAAGGGTGATAAGGCCCTTGTTGCCAGCAGCAGCGGCAGCAGCACCCTCGGTCCCATCGGCGGGTGCGCCGAGGTCAGAGATCAAGCTGGCTCCAACTGCGAGCACCTCAGCGTATTCATAGACATAGGCTGCATCGAGCGGATAGGTCGAGAGCGCAGGGCTAGCAGCGCCATCTACAACCGCGGCGGCCGGGTCGACTGGTGCCGCTGCGGTGTCAGCAAGACGAGGAAGCAACGAGAGGATGTTCACTCGGTCGCCTGGCTCAATCATGTAGCCGCCACCGCGGACCTGATCGAAGTTGAGCGTGATGGTAACGAAGCCACGCTCAGCCAGACGGTCGGTGATCCCTGTTGCGACGACGCCAGGCTCAACGAAGAGTCCCTCGACGAGCGGCACGTTGGCCGGAATGTCGATTACAGCGACGAGGCCCTGGATCTCGACCATCGGGTCGTCAATCGCAGTGAGCGGCCGGTTCGAAGCTTCGACCTGGTCCTTCACGATGAAGCCCCGTTCGATCACCTCGTTTGCGGTCGTTCCCTTGGGGATCACCTCGGTGACCCGCCAAACCTCAACCATGTCGGCGCCTTGCGTCGCCTCAGTTCTTACATTGCCGATATAGGTGTAAATCGCAAAGGACGCCATCGCCCCCGCTACTACAGCAACCAACAGAATCATTATTCGCCGTGAGTTCACGACACGCTCCTATGTCTTGCCCCCGGGCTGATCCCAGCGGTTCCTACTGACTCCTGGTCTAGATCGGTCGGATAGGGCGCAACAGTTAGCTTTTCTCGCAAGAACTCAAAAATAAAAAGGGCCGCTTGCGGTTCGCAAGCGGCCCTTCGTTAGGGATATTCAGCTAGATAGCTGGGGATTACTCAGCAGTTGGCTCTTTTGCTTCAGCTTCGGCAGCAGGGGCTGCTTCTTCGGCTGGAGCTTCTTCGGCTGGAGCTTCAGCCGCTGGGGCTTCTTCTGCAGGAGCCTCAGCGTCAGTTACTTCGACGGCTGGAGCTTCGGCCGCTGGAGCTTCGGCGGGTGCGACTGGTGCGTCGCCTGCTGCGGCTCCATCGGTGCCTTCGAGGTCTTCCCAGTACTCAGCCCATGCGGCCTCGACGTCGGGATCAGCCGAACCGATGTAGTTGCCTTCTTCATCGAATGCATGCTCGCCAAAGTGCTCTTGGTACTCAGCAGCAACGACGCCGCCCTCGGCAGCCTGCTTGATCGACAGGCTGATGCGGCGACGTTGGAGGTCGATGTCGATGATCTTGACCCACAGCTCTTCGCCTGGGGTAACAACCTGCTCTGGCAGGTCGACGTGGTGGGCCGACATCTCTGAGATGTGGACGAGGCCTTCGATGCCGTCGCCAACCTGGACGAAGGAACCGAATGGCACAAGCTTGGTGACCCGGCCGTAGACGAGCTCGCCAACACGGTGACTCGTGGCGAATTCTTGCCATGGGTCTTGCTGGGTTGCCTTGAGTGAGAGGCTGATGCGCTCGCGGCTGAGGTCGACTTCGAGCACCTGGACGGTGACTTCGTCGCCAACCTGCACAACTGAACCGGGGTGATCGACGTGCTTCCACGAGAGCTCGGACACGTGGATGAGTCCGTCCATGCCGCCGAGGTCGACGAATGCGCCGAAGTTGACAACGGAAGACACAACACCGGTGCGAACCTCGCCTGGGGCAAGATTGGTGAGGAAGTCTTCGCGCTGTTCCTTCTGGGTCTCTTCCAGGAAGGCACGGCGGCTGAGCACGACGTTGTTGCGGTTCTTGTCGAGCTCGATGATCTTCGCTTCGAGCACCTTGCCAACGTATGGCTGCAGGTCACGGACCCGGCGGAGCTCGACGAGCGATGCTGGCAAGAAGCCACGGAGGCCGATGTCGACGATCAGGCCGCCCTTGACGACCTCGATAACGAGGCCGGAAACGACGCCGTCAGCTTCTTTGACGTCTTCGATGGTGCCCCAGGCACGCTCGTACTGAGCGCGCTTCTTGGAGAGGACCAAACGCCCTTCTTTGTCTTCCTTTTGGAGGACGAGGGCTTCGATCACTTCGCCGACTGACACAACCTCTGAGGGGTCTGCGTCGTTGCGAATGGAGAGTTCACGGGAAGGAATAACGCCTTCGCTCTTGAAGCCGATATCGAGAAGAACCTCGTCGCGATCAACGCGGACGACAGTTCCTTTTACGAGTTGCCCGTCATCGACGGAGACCATCGACTTGTTGTATGCCTCTTCGAGAGTGCCGACGAGGTCGTTTTCCACGATCTGGCGTGGAACGTATGCGCCTTCGACAGGGGGCATCTCGGTTGTTTCTTCAGTGGTTGACACGGGTGCTAGGGGATACTTTCTTCACACTCGGCGTCTCAGCTGGCAAAGCCATCAGTTGACGCGAGGGACAGGACGGTCCTGGCCAGCTGCAAAGCGTATCAAAGTCTCCTTGCAATAAGCAGGAACTCGGGTCGATCGATTGAAGCCGGATACCGGCCGTAGTCACCAGGAGTGACGCTAAAGATCGATTCAGTTGTCAACCCAACAGTTCGAGCGAGCAATCGGAGCTCCCGAGGGGTAAACGTCGAGGTCCAGAGGTCGGTATCTTGATCGATGCCGCCCTCACTCTTAATCACTGTCCGTTCGTGATTAACTCCAGCCTCGGCGTCAAAAGTGTCAGTGTCTTCCAGATACTGGAGCTGGAAATAGGCCGAGAAGGCAGATAGTCCAAGCCGACCACCCGATTTGAGGGCCCTTGCCATGCCCTCGAGGATGGCCTCGTCGATCTCTCGTTGTGGCAACACGTCTCGCGCTCCCGCTCCCCCAGCCAGGCCAAACGCTCCCTGACACAGCGAGATAACCGCATCAAACTCTTGGTCGAAGGTTAGATCTCTGGCATCACCAACGAAGAAACTGGCGTTGTCTGGCGCCCCGTCTCGGGCGATTTCGATGAATCGAGCCGAGATATCGACGCCAACTACCTCAAAACCTCGTTCTGCGAGCGCTCGGGCGTGACGTCCGGGTCCACAGCCGACATCGAGCACCCGCTCCCCTGGCTGAAGCTGAAGCAGGTCGATGAGCGTGTCGACCTCTTGCCGAGTGCCCTTGGTGAAGCTGTAACGCAGATAGGCCGAGCCAAGGTGGTCGGCTACGTCTTCGAACCAGTGTCCAGACACTGTTGCCCTCTGTTCCTTAACTCTTCGCCTCGGCCCAAGTCGCGCCGAAGCTGAGGTTGACCTCGAGCGGCACGTTCATCGCAAACGCTCCAACCAGTTCCTCGGTTACAGCCGCCGTAGCCGCCTTTTCCTCACCGGCCGGGACCTCGAGAATGACCTCGTCGTGCACCTGGAGCGTGACCCTACTCTGTAGGTTTTCCGCCCGAAGCCTTTCATCAAGCCGCAGCAGAGCCACTTTGAAGATGTCGGCAGCAAGACCTTGAATACCTGCATTCATGGCCTGGCGTTCCCCAGCTTGGCGCACCCGAGGGTTGTCGCTAAGCAACTCGGGAATTGGTCGTCGCCGCCCGAAAAGGGTCTCGGTATATCCGCGATTACGAGCTTCGGTGACGGTTGCGTCCATGTAGGCCCGAACCGAAGGGAAGCCAGCAAAATAGGCGTCGAGAATCTCCGCCGCCTCAGACACCCTGATGCCGAGGCGCTGACCGAGGCCGTACGCCTCCATGCCGTAGGCCAGGCCGTACGACACCATCTTCGCCTTGCTCCGTTGTTCGAAGGTGACATCCTCGGCGGAAACATCGAAGACACGGCTGGCCACGGCGCTATGCACATCGGTTCCCGCGGTAAACGCCTCAATGAGACCGGGATCCTCCGCCAAATGGGCTATGCAACGCAGCTCAATCTGGTTGTAGTCGGCAACAAGTAGTTGACAGCCAGCCCTCGGAACGAACGCGGTGCGGAAACTACGGCCGAGTTCGGTGCGGACTGGGATGTTGTGGAGGTTCGGATTTTCGCTCGAGAGGCGACCGGTTCTCGCAACCATCTGGTTAAAGGTGGCGTGAATACGGTCATCGGGTCCGACCGACGCGATCAGCGACTCGCCATAGGTCGACCTGAGTTTTTCGACCTCGCGATAGCGCAGGAGGAGATCGATTATCTCATGCTCGCCGACAAGCTTCTCTAGCGTCGCCTGATTCGTCGAGTAGCCAGTTTTCGTCTTCTTTTGTGGCGGCAGCTCGAGCTTCTCAAACAGAACCTGCTGCAAGGCCTTTGTCGAGTTGACGTTGAAGCGCTCGTCAGCGGAAACCTGAATTTGTTCGGCGAGTTGCTCGGTCTCGGCGGTCATGTCGGCACGGAGCCGCTCGAGACCGGCCCTGTCGACGCCAACGCCTACGTGCTCCATCCGCGCCAACACGCCGACCAGCGGAATCTCGATGTCGTCGTGGAGGCTCGTAAGACCGTTCTCATCAAGGGCCGAAGCCATTGGCCCACCGACAAGATGAGCGCCGAGCGCGTTTCTCGCCGCTACGAGTGATGGGGCGACGGTGTCGGAGCCAAAGTCGAGCTGGCCCGGCTCGGCCGCGCTAGCTCGGGGAAATTCAAGGCCCGCGTATCGAGCGACAAGTTCTTCAAGCTGGACCGTGCCCCCCGCTGGTTCGAGCAAGTATTCGCCGACCGCGGTGTCGTTTCGGAGGCATCCGGTCAGGTCGAGCCCTAAACCGAGCAGGTGTCGTAGGTCGATCTTGACATCGTGTCCCACATAGCCAGCCATTTCCCCGCAGTTGTGAAGCGCGACGCGCACCTTTTCGTCGGCCACCAATTCATGGTCGAGCCAGATGACTCGGCCTGCCGCTGGGTCGCTCACGACGGCCAGACCGGCAAAGGTCGCGCCGTCGTAACCAGCGGAGAAGCCAAGCGGCGCACCCGCAGCTGCCGCCTCGTCGAGCGCCGCAACCGCCGCATCGACATTGGCCATGGTCTGGACGACGGCTTCCAGAACGGGAAGGTCGGCCTGAGCAGCGTCACTTTGGCCCTCTTCGCCGTCAATCCCGAAGGCAGCGTTAAAGCGTTTCGCCAGCGAATGGAATTCGAGGAAGTCGAAGAGCTTCTTGAGTGCGTCGGCATCGATGTCGTCTCGGGCCATCAGCGCGCTCAGATCGCCATCGATCGGCACATCGCGGACGAGCTCCATCATCTGCTCATTCGAGCGGGCGAGAGCTTCGTTGGCGATCAGATTCTCTTTTAGCTTCGGCGTCTGAGCATCGACGTTGGCAAAGATCCCCTCGAGGCCTCCGTACTTGTTGATGAGTTTGGCTGCGGTCTTCTCGCCGACACCGGGGATGCCAGGCAGGTTGTCTGACGCGTCACCGCGCAGGGCTGCGTATTGCACATAGAGGCCAGGCGTCACGCCCGTCCGCTCGAGAATGCCGGCTTCGTCGTACAGGGCGTAGTCGCTCACCCCGCGCTTGTTGTAGACCACCTTGATGTGAGGATCTTCGACCAGCTGATAGCTGTCTCGGTCGCCGGTCACGATAAGCACGTCGAGTTGCTCGCCTGCGGCCCGCGTCGCCAACGTGGCGATGAGGTCGTCGGCTTCAAAGCCAATCTGCTCGATCTGGGTGATGCCAACGGTGTCGAGGACCTGCTTGACTAAGCCCATTTGTTCCCGCAGCGTGTCTGGCGCCTTGTCGCGATTCGCCTTGTAGGAGTCGACCATCTTGTGGCGAAACGTTGGTTCCGGCCGGTCGAAGGCCACGATGACACCATCTGGCGTATGGTCGCGCATCAGGTTGATCAGCATCGACGTGAAACCGAAGACGGCATTAGTGATCTGTCCCGACGCAGTCGAGAGGTCGGGCGGCAGGGCGTGAAATGCTCGGTATGTCAGCGAGTTTCCGTCAATCAGCATCAGCGTAGGCATTGCTGGCGACTCTACTCGGCTTGGGCATAGCCCGACGGCGAGCGCCGCCTAACTGTCTGGGGCGACTTCGCCTGCGAGTATTCGCTCGGCGACATCTTTCATGCTGCCACGGGTCGTCATGGCAGTTTGCTGCACAAATCGGAACGACTCCTGCTCGGTCAGCCCGAACTGATCCATCAGTTTTCCCTTGGCTCGATCAACGACCTTTCGGGTCTCAAGTTGTTCGGTCAGCGCGTCTGCTTTGTCGGCGAGCTCTGTGAGTTCTCGGAAGCGCGCAATTGCAAGCTCGATCGCGGGCACGAGTTCGTTGCGGTGATACGGCTTGACGACGTAGGCGAGCGCGCCAGCGTCTCGAGCCTGCTCAATCAGATCGCGTTGTGAGAAGGCGGTCAGGATCACGACGGCACTCTGGCGCTTGCTGATAATTTCCTTAGCGGCGACGAGTCCGTCGGTGCCAGGCATCTTGATGTCGAGGATCGCGACGTCGGGCCGTAGCTCGTCGACGAGTCTGATCGCTTCTTCGCCATCGCCCGCTTCGCCGACAACGTCATACCCCTCTTCGGCCAGACTCTCCTTCAGGTCGAGTCTGATAAGGGCTTCATCTTCGGCGATGACAACTCGAATCGGCTTCACTCGTCGTCCTTCACTTGGTTAACCTGTCGAGTAGATCGTCTTGCCGCTGCTCAAGAAACTGAACCCTCGCCAGCTTGACCTCTTCGTCCTTGCGAAACGCAACCGAGGTCTTTGACGAATCTCTATATTCCTTCGCCGCGAGCGGGGTCTCTGAAACGAGAGCGCGGAGTCTGGCGTCATCTGCTTCGTCGTCTACCTGTGCTCGTTGTTCGGACAGCACTCGCAGCTCCTCGCGGAGACGGCCGAGCTCCTGGCCGACCTGGATGAGGCTCTTCTCGATCCTCGAGCGTGAACTAAACACGGCGACACCTTACATCTGATGCAGGCTCTGGTGGTGATCTCCCCAAAACCAAAACGAACGGTCGGGGGTCTGACCCCCAACCGTTCGTTGTATTTCGGTTTCATCCCGCTCGACCTCGTCGAGCTACCGTTCGTGGTATTTCGTGCCCGGGGTGGGACTCGAACCCACACGCCCTCTCGGACAGTGGATTTTGAGTCCACCGCGTCTGCCATTCCGCCACCCGGGCAGGGATCGTACAAACCGCTCCTTGTGACAATTGTCAGCACGAGAAACAGTTCAGGAACGGTCCCGAGAGCCTAACCTGTCTTTTGTGTCAAGAAACGCCCTTTCCACGATCGTCACCGCTCTTCTTCTGGTCGCCGTTGTCACCGCGATTCGGCAGTTCGCATTCTGGCGAAACGACAAGAAGCACGACCCAGATACGGCGCTCGCGAAGTAGTCGGCGAAGCAGTTTGCGGTCCGCGCTGCTGTTCGCTCACTGGGCAAATAGGCGCGAAATGAGGAATACCCGCGGGTAACCAGCATTCTGGATGCTCGTCGGGCAATAATTTGTCCGTTCGATGAAACGCTTTCGCGTTCCTCACGGTCAAAGGATGTAATGGACGCTGACACACCGCTTCACTCCGGCACGCAAGACGACGCTGGCATGTTGGCGTTCACTTTCCCCGGACAGGGGTCACAAGCACCAGGAATGGGCGACCCATGGCGAGACCATCCCTCGTGGGAACTCGTCGCCGAAGCCTCAGACGCGGCGGGCCGTGATGTCGAATACCTCCTGTGCTCAGCTGACGCCGAAGAACTACGCGAAACCCGCAATTCTCAGCTCTCGACATTCGTAATGAGCATGGTCGCCCTCGACGCAGTCGAGCGAACCGGCGTTGAACCCGCCTATCACGCTGGTCATAGTCTCGGCGAATACTCCGCTCTCACTGCCTCGGGCGCTCTCGCCTTCGATGATGCCGTCAGGCTCGTGGCTGAGCGAGGCAACGCAATGCAGGCTGCGGCCGATGCCCAAGAGGGCACGATGGCAGCTGTTCTCGGTCTCGAAGACGACCAGGTCGAGATGGCATGCAGCCGAACGGCAGGCGACGTCTGGGTCGCCAACTTCAATGCTCCTGGCCAAGTGATCATCGCCGGTTCGCCTGAAGCCATTGAAGCAGCCGCAATCCAAGCCAAAGAACTCGGCGCCAAACGCGTCATGCCGATCAAAGTTGGCGGCGCGTTCCACACTCCCTTCATGTCGCCCGCACGTGACCGCTTGCGTAAGGCCATCGACGAAACCGAGATTCGGCAGCCAAACCGGCCCGTCTTCGCCAATGTCGATGCGCTCCCCCACACAACAGCCGATGACTGGGCCAACCTGCTCGCCGCCCAACTCACCAGCCCTGTCCGATGGCGCCAAACGCTGACTGCGCTCGAAACCGCGGGCGTTACTACTTTTCTAGAGTTGGGCCCTGGCACTGTTCTCACCGGAATGTGCAAGCGCACACTCAGCGGCTCGACCAGAGCATCAGTCTCGAAACCGGAAGACCTCGACACGCTTTTGGAGTCGCTTTCGCACGCCCAAGAAACGGGAGCGGTCCACGAAGGTGAGTTTCTATACGCCGTCGAACGACTCGTCGTAAGCCCAGCTACCGGGGTCTTCGAGCCGCTTTCCGGTCTCGACCTTGGCTCCGCCATTAGCGCTGGCCAACTCGTCGGACACGTTGGGTCGGTCGACGTGCGGTCGCCATTCTCTGGGTCGATGCAGGGCATGCTGGCGCTCGCCGGTGAGCGGGTCACCACCTCCCAACCTATTGCCTGGCTGCGAACGGCCTAGGAGCTTCATGTCAGTAATCCCATCGGTTGGCATGAAATTCTCTGGTGTTGGCTCATACCTACCGCCGACGGTCGTGACCAACGACGACTTGTCGAAAAACATGGACACCTCCGATCAGTGGATCCGTGAACGGACCGGCATTAGCGAGCGACGTGTTGGCGGTACAACCACCGAACTTGCCGTCGAGGCTTCAAAGGTCGCGATGGCCAACGCCGGCGCTACGCCAGAGTCGATCGACCACGTCATCTTGGCCACGACGACCCCCGATCAGATGTGCCCGGCTACTGCAACGGCTGTGGCCCGAGAACTCGGGTTGAGCTGTGGCGCAGTCGATGTGCAAGCCGTGTGCTCAGGCTGGGTCTATGGCCTGGTCATCGCGAACGGCTTCCTACTTCAGGGCATGAACCGAATCCTGTTAATCGGCGCTGAGTCCCTCGATCGAGTTACCGACTACACCGACCGCGGCACCGGCATTCTCTTTGGCAACGGAGCAGCAGCGGTTGTCATCGAGCCAGACCCATCCCAATTGGGCAAGGTGCTTGGCTTCGATCTCGGCGCCGACGGCAACTACGACCACATCCTCTACATCGATCATGGCGCAACCTGGTCAATGGACGGCAAGGAAGTCTTCCGCCAAGCGGTGAAGGCCATCGTTACGTCTACCAACAACACGCTTGCTATGGCCGGCCTGACCACTGACGACGTCGACTTCGTTGTACCCCATCAGGCAAACGTGCGAATTGTCGAGGCGGCATGGAAACGTCTCGGCTTCACACTCGATCAAACCTCGCTCGTGCTCGACCGTACAGGCAACACTTCATCGGCATCTATCCCACTTGCGCTCGACGACGCGATCGCAAAAGGTCGAATCAGTGAGGGCGACAAAGTGCTCTTCGTTGGCTTCGGCGCAGGCATGACGTGGGGCAGCACACTCGTAACTTGGGCAGGTCAAACTAAATGACAACAGAACGCATCGCACTGGTCACTGGCGGCACCCGCGGCATCGGCCTCGCGTGTGCCAGACGACTGGTTGCCGACGGCCATCGGGTTGCAGTTGCTAGTCGCACCATGCCAGACGACCTCGATAGCGACCTGTACTGGGTCGAATGCGATGTGACATCAACCGAGTCAGTCGACTCTGCCTTCACGACCGTTGAAGAAAACCTCGGCCCTATCACGATCGTGGTCGCCAACGCTGGCGTCACTAAAGACACGCTCATGCTCCGGATGAGCGAAGACGACTTCTCAAGCGTGCTCGACGCTAACCTCACCGGCGCCTTCCGTGTCGCCAAGCGCGCCGTACGGTCGATGATGAAACAGCGTTGGGGCCGCATCGTCCTGATGTCGTCTGTCGTCGGCAGCGTCGGCCAAACCGGCCAGGCTAACTACGCCGCATCGAAGGCTGGTCTCGTCGGCTTCGGCCGTTCGATGGCCCGCGAGTTCGCGTCCCGCAATATCACCGTCAACCTCGTTGCCCCCGGCCCAATCGAGACCGAAATGCTGGCCGCCATAAGCGACGCCGCCCGCGAGGCCATGGTCAGCGCAGTCCCTCTTGGTCGAGTCGGCCAACCAGACGACGTAGCCGCAGCCGTTGCATTTCTGGCTTCAGAAGGCGCCGGCTACATCACCGGAGCAACCATCCCGGTCGACGGCGGACTCGGTATGGGCGGCTGAACGGCCAACATACGTCGGCTACACCCAAGTTTTCGATTAACGTAAGAGATACGTGTGTCCCCAATTGGCGCACCAAGCAGAAAAAGGAATCCCCCAAATGAGCGATGACAAAAACTTTGAACGTTTCACCAAGTGTGCAGTGGAAGTTCTCTCCGTCGAAGCAAGTGCAGTAACCCGCGAAGCCCGCTTCGCCGAAGACCTCGACGCAGACAGCCTCGATCTTGTTGAGCTAGTGATGGCGCTTGAGGAAGAGTTCGACGTGAGCGTCGACGAAGAAGAGCTCGAAGGTGTTGCCACCGCTGGCGCTGCCTTTGATCTTGTTGTCGGCAAGCTCTAATGCCGGAGCCGCGTCGCATTGCGATCACCGGCATCGGCGTTGTTGCCCCGTGCGGCGTCGGCGTCGACGCCTTTTGGGATGGTCTTCAGGTTGACCAGGGAACCAGTGAGCGCGAAGTCGCCGACTGGGACCCAAGCAGCCTTTTCGACAACCCCAAAGAGGCAAGACGCTCCGACCGCTTCAGCCAGTTTGCCCTCGCCGCAGCGGCGGAGGCACTGGCTCAGGCTGGCTCGTTCGACGACACTGATCCAACCCGGATCGGGGTACTCGTCGGCACGGGCATCGGCGGCATCGGCACCAATGAAGAACAAATTGTCATCCAGCATGTCAAAGGATCGCGTCGTGTCTCGCCGTTCCTTGTGCCGATGATGATGCCAAATGCTGCGGCAGCATCAATTTCGATGCGCCACGGCTTCCAGGGTCCATGCGAAGCGACCGTCACGGCCTGTGCCGCTGGCACGCACTCCATCGGAAACGCTGGCGACCTCATCAGACTTGGTCGGTGCGATGTCGTCATCGCTGGTGGAGCCGAGGCCCCGCGCACCCCAACGGCCATGGCCGGCTTCCGCAACATGACAGCCCTTTCCAACTCGGGTGTGTCAATGCCATTCGATGCCGACCGCGATGGCTTCGTCATCTCGGAGGGCGCTGGCATTCTGGTGATGGAAGACTGGGAGCACGCAGTCAACCGCGGCGCAACCATCCTCGCCGAATACCTCGGCTCAGCAAGCACCGCCGACGCCCATCACATCACTGCGCCTTCGCCAACTGGTCACGGCGCAGTCAGCTGTATGAAGAAGGCACTCGACGACGCAGGGCTACAGCCTTCCGACATCGTCCAGATCAACGCCCATGGCACCTCAACACCGCTAAACGATGCGGCTGAGGCAAAGGCAATGGCTGAGGTCTTCGGACTCGAGAACGGTCCAGCCGTCACGTCGACGAAGGGGGTCACTGGGCATGCGCTCGGCGCCGCCGGAGCGATCGAGGCAGTCGCCGTTGTCGAATCAATGCGACGCAAGCTGATCCCACCAACGATGGGTCTCAAGACCGTCGACCAAGAGCTGCCAGCCATCGACGTGGTCATTGGCACAGCCCGCGAGTGGACGCCAGGGCCAACGATGTCGAATAGCTTCGGCTTCGGCGGCCACAACGGCACCATCATCCTCGGCCCCGTTTAGGGGTCGACGAGCACGAGGGTGAGCTCGGCTTGGCAGGCGAGCTCACCGCCGACGGTGGCTCGGCCCGAGGCCTTGCCGGCACGCGACCCGAGCCGGGTCATTGTGACCTCAAGCTCGAGCACATCTCCGGGAACCACTTGCCGGCGGAACTTGACCTTGTCGACGCCGCCAAAGAGGGGCAGCTTCGCCGCGTATCGTTCATCTGACAGCACCGCGCACGCACCGAGCTGAGCAAGCGACTCGACCATAAGAACGCCAGGCAATGTCGGGCGGCCCGGGAAATGGCCGGGGAAGAAATACTCGTCGCCGGTGATTCGCCACAGGCCGGAGATCGATGCGCCCGGGTCGAGGGCCGTGATCTCGTCAACGAGCAAGAAGGGCTCACGGTGCGGCAGCAGGTCACGAGGGTCGGGATAGGTGCTCATTGGGCCTCCAGGGCGGCGAGGAGCTTGATGGGGGTGTCCTTAGGGCTGATCTTGTAGAACGCGGCCCCAACGGTGCCGTCGGCGTTGATCAGAAACGCTGAGCGGATCACGCCGTCGTACACCTTGCCGTAGAGCTTCTTCTCGCCCCACACTCCGTAGCCATCGGCCATCACGTGTTCGGGATCAGACAACAAGTCGAACCCGAGTTCATACTTCGCGTCGAACTTCGCCTGGCGCTCGGGAGCGTCTGGGCTGACTCCGATGATGCGAGCGTCGCCAATGTCGCCGGCAATATCGCGTAGTAAACACGACTGGTTCGCACAGCCCGACGTCAACGCCTTCGGATAGAAGTAGAGCAGCGTCGGGTCACCCTTTACGTCGGCCAGCGTCACTATCTCGTTTCGCTGGTTTGGAGCCGAGAAATCGGGGGCGTTGTCGCCTGCTTCGAGCCGAGAGGTCATGGCGGCCAGGATAGGCCCAAAAGCCCGTGAGCCCGGGCATAGGCCCGGGCTCACAAGAATCTGTTTCGTCACTACCAAATCTCGGCAGTGTCGACGGCTACTTCTAAGAAGCAACCGATCCATAGTCAAAGACTATTTTGGTGGCTTCTGCTCGCCCTTGGCGTATGCCTTGAGCTTTGCACCAGCGGTGACCTTGACAGACTTCGAGGCCGGAATCTTGATTGGCTCCTGGGTCTGTGGGTTGAAGCCCTTGCGAGCCTTACGGTTCACACGCTCGAACTTGAGGAAGCCTGGGATCGTTACTACATCCTCGCCCTTTGCCACGACATGCGAGATCTCGGTGAACATCGCGTCGATAACTGCTGCGACGTCCTTCTTTGCCATACCGGTGCGTCCTGCAACGGCGTCGACCAATTCGGTCTTGTTCATAATCTCATCCTCTTTTTCCGTCCCCCGCCATTCGGGGCAGACGTTGACACTTGAGCAAGTTCAAATCACAATGTCAAGCATTTCATTTTTACTTAGCCCCGAAAAACCTTGATTTTCAGCGACATTTTGCGCGCTATTTCAAATTACAACTTGTCGGCGCCTTCCTTGACAAGCTGCGCTGACCTGCAACTTTAGACCTAATCACGCAGTGACTGGCGGTTGGTTGATCATCGCCGTGCTGGCGTGGTCGAAATATCTCGAAAACATCTCGTAAATCTCACTCTGGAGTGGGGCATCGTCGATCGCAGCCATCATGTTAGTGAGCCATGCGTCACGTTCTACCTGCCCGATGACGAACGGATTGTGGCGCATTCGCAGGCGCGGATGACCCCGCTCGTCGTTGTATTTCGAAGGTCCTCCCCAATATTGAATTAGGAACAGCGCCGTCTTTCGACTCGCCTCGGCGAGGTCGGGTGGATACATCGGCATGAGCACCGGATCGACCTTCACCCTTTCATAGAAACGGTCGACGAGATCGAAAAAGTACTGGTCTCCGCCAACGGCCTCGTGCACGGTGATGACGCGTTCTTGCTCTTCAGAAGTCACCGTTGCAACGTAGCGACTCTCACCGAAACATCAGACATGCCAGCGTTGCGGGAATGCGTGACCCTGATCGCCGGTTTGTCGGTCTATGGTGCTGGCCATGGCCGAACGAGCCAAGACTGAAAACGACTTCAACGACACGATCGTTCCGCTTATCCCGTACTTGTACCGGGTGGCCCTTTCGTTGACCAGGAACGGCACCGAAGCCGACGATCTGGTGCAAGACACGTTGCTTCGGGCATTCCGGGCATACGACCGTTTCGACGGCCGCTATCCCAAAGCGTGGCTCGTCACGATCATGCGCAACGCCAACATCAACAAGGCTCGCAAAAAGTCAGCGGTGCTACTCAACGACCCAGACACCACATTCGAACACAGCATGAAGTTCGCCACCACCGACACTACGGCCAACCACATTGTCGAACCAGTTTTCGATGAAGAGGTCGCAGCGGCCTTTAACGCCCTACCTGAACCGTTTAAGCAGGTGATTGAGCTTGTCGACCTCGGCGATCTTTCATACCAGGAGGCCGCAGACCTCCTCGAGATCCCACCCGGCACCGTGATGAGCCGGCTTCATCGGGGACGCAAACGAATTCGTGAACAACTCACCGATTCCGACTCTGTACGGCCAGAGGGACGAAACTTTCTTCGGAGGAAGTCATGATTATGCGGCTGCTTCGGCGGAATAAAGGCTATTCGTGCCATCAAGTTCTTGAGGTCATGCAGGCCTATATCGATGGCGAGGTCGACGAGCAGGTCGCACTCAATGTCGTCGAACATCTTGAGATGTGCTCTCAATGTGCACACGAGGTCGACCTGTTCAAACGGATTCAGGCGTCAGTTCGCGAACGGGCCGACGAAATCGACCCGAGAATCATCGAGCGCCTCACCGCATACGCACAAGAACTCAGCTCAAGCGACCCCTATTTGAACGATTCGTCACAGAACTGACTTTTTGAGTTAAGGTAGACGCCAGTATGACACTGCTACTCGACCTCCGACTTCCAAACCCGGCCGCCTAGAGGGCGTGTCGGGTTTTGTCATGTCGAGCATCGATCGCAGCACGGAGCGTCTGAGCTGAGGCCACCCGCCGCCTCCTCCGCAACCGAGCGCATCACCAACGCAAATTCGGAGAATCAAATGTCAAGTACTACGCCAGCTTCCTCGTCAACTAACGGTGGAGTGAAGCCAATGCTGATCTCGGCCAACGCCCGTCCCGGTGTCATGCCGATCCAGAAATATCAGCCGTTTCCCCAGGTCGATCTGGCCGACCGCACCTGGCCAAGTAAACCAATCGTCGAGGCACCCCTCTGGTGTTCAGTCGACCTTCGAGACGGCAACCAGGCCCTCATCGAACCGATGGACGCCGAACGCAAGATGATGATGTTTGAGCATCTCGTTTCCCTCGGCTTCACCGAGATCGAGGTCGGCTTTCCTGCGGCGTCAGACACCGATTTCGACTTTGTCCGAGCCATCATCGAGCAAGACAAGATTCCTGACAACGTCACGATCCAGGTCCTCACCCAGGCCCGACCCGAGCTGATCACCCGCACATTCGAGAGTGTGAAGGGCGCGAAGCAGGCGATTATCCACCTTTACAACTCGACGTCGACCGTGCAGCGTCGTGTCGTCTTTGGCCTCGACGAAGCTGGCATCATCGACATCGCCGTCGAAGGTGCAAAGCTCTGCAAGTCCCTTGAAGCTCATGCGGGCGAGACCCACATTCGCTATGAGTACTCCCCCGAATCATTCACCGGCACCGAACTTCCCTTCGCCAAAGAGATCTGCGAAGCCGTGATGGACGTGCTCGACGCAGCTCCCGACAATCCGTTGATCCTCAATCTCCCCGCAACGGTCGAGATGAGCACCGCCAATGTCTACGGCGACATGATCGAGTGGTTCGGCCGCAACATTAAGAACCGCGACTCGGTCATCATTTCGCTCCACCCACACAACGACCGTGGCACGGGCGTCGCTGCGGCCGAGTGCGGGGTCATGGCTGGCGCCGATCGCGTAGAGGGAACACTGTTCGGCAACGGCGAACGCACTGGCAACGTCGACCTCGTCAGCCTCGGCCTCAATCTCATGAGCCAAGGCGTCGACCCCGGCATTGACTTCTCTGACATCAACGAGAGCCGTCGGATCGCCGAATACTGCAATCAGCTGCCGGTGCACCCCCGCCACCCATACGTTGGCGATCTGGTCTACACCGCCTTCTCGGGCTCGCACCAAGACGCCATTAAGAAGGGCTTCGACGCGATGGAGAAGACCGGCCAAGTGCTGTGGGAGGTTCCATACCTGCCAATCGATCCGGCCGACGTTGGCCGCAGCTATGAAGACGTGATTCGGGTCAACTCACAGAGCGGCAAGGGCGGCGTCGCCTATCTGCTGAAGAACGAATACGAACTCGACCTCCCGCGTCGCCTTCAGATCGAGTTCACCCGTGTGATCCAGCAGATCACCGACACAACGGGTAAAGAGATCACCGGACCAGAGATCTGGGCCCAGTTCAATACCCACTACATCGCAGTCACCAAGCCCTATGAGCTCGTCTCGTTCTCTACGAGCCAGAATGCGGGTGGCCACGACCGCACCACGCTGAGCGCAGTAATCCGCGTTGACGGCACCGAGGTGACGATTGACGGTGAGGGCGGTGGCTCAGTAGAGGCATTCGCTAACGCGATGGCAACCAGCTTTGGTATCGACATGCGAGTTCTCGACTACGACGAACACGCCATTGGAGCAGGCACCGACGCGAGGGCCTGTTGCTATATGGAGCTCAAGATCGGCGAAAACGAAATCTACGGCGTCGGCCTCCACAGCGACATCGTGGCCTCGTCACTCCGGGCCATCGTCTCTGGCATCAACCGGTCGAAAGACCTCGTGTAGCGCATCTCGAAAAACGAAAAGATCAATGGCCCTGCGGTTTAACCGCAGGGCCATTATCGTTTTGCTATTGGCCGAATGGCTGAGCCTCGACACGGGGACCACCGACGCTGGTGAAACGAGACAACGGACGCTGCATCCTTTGTTCCAACCAACGTTCATCTCGGGCATGTGCGTGAAAGTGGTCTGGCACTTGCCGCATGTGCCCATCAATCTGCCAATTGTTGTGGCCAAATCGGAGGACAGCCGCTGCCGTGAGCCGGGCCATCATGTGATCAATGTCAGCATCGCTTGGCGAATCGCCGTGGTGGCGCCACACCACCATCGGAACGCTGCACGCTTCGCAGTCAGCGACCCAGCAGATGTCGTCTTCGAAGTACCAGTGAGTAAAGCGGTCAGCAGCACACAACTCACATGTTGTGTCCCGCATCATGTGGACTTAGCTTGCGTCGAGGCCAGCGCGAAGCTCGGCCACAAAGTCAATCGCTGCGTCGACCGTGCCAGTGTCGAGGATTCGACGAATGACGGCCGATCCGACAACCACACCATCAGCGACTTCACACACCTCAGCCGCCTGCTGCGGGTTGGATACGCCGATGCCGATGAGAACAGGCTTGTCGGTGAGGTTTTTGAGGCGCGTCGCCATTGTGGTTGCGCTGGCCGCGAGCTCGGCTCGCTCGCCCGTGATGCCAACCAGGCCAACTCCGTAGACAAAGCCTCTCGACCGCTCGCAGATCCGCACAAGCCGCTCGTCAGACGCTGTCGGGGCGGCGAGCATGACGGTCTCGACGCCCGCTTCAGCCGCCTCTTCGCACCACTCATCAGATTCCTCAAGCGGTAGATCGGGCAGGATCGCGGCGCCAATGCCCGCTTCCTTGAGCGACGTGGCGAACCGCTTGTGACCCATGTGGTAGACGATGTTGTAATAGGTCATGACAGCGAGCGGGATACCAGCATCAACCGTTGCGACCTCAGCGAGGATCGAGGCCGGCGTCGCACCAAGCTTGAGCGCGAGCGCAGATGACTCCTGGATGGTCGGACCGTCCATGACCGGGTCAGAGAACGGCATGCCGACTTCAATGGCGTCGGCGCCGACGGCAGCCATGCCCTCGATCAGTCGAGTCCACTCGTCAACCGGGTAACCGCCCGTGACATACGGGACCAGAAGCTTACGCCCCTCGGCACGCCGCTCTCGGAGCCTGTCTTCGAGCGATCCAGAGTAGGTGTTCATGAGCGCATCGTCTCCAGTGCCTCGGGGTCGCCGTCAAGGATTGCTTGCACCTGGGCAACATCTTTGTCGCCGCGACCGGACAGATTGAGTAGCACGGTCTTTCCCTGCAGCTCATCCTTCTTCTGCACGATCCACGCCAACCCGTGAGCCGACTCGAGCGCAGGAATGATCCCCTCTGAACGAGCGAGAAGCTGGAATGCATCAATTACTTCACCATCGGTCACGGGTTCGTAGCGGGCCCGTCCGATGTCGGCAAGATGCGAGTGCTCGGGGCCGATGCCTGGGTAATCGAGGCCGGCCGAGACCGACTCGGCCTCTTGCACCTGACCCCACTCATCCTGCATGAGATATGAAAGCGAGCCATGCACAACGCCTGGGACGGCACGCAATACGGCCGCTCCCCCAGCGGGCTCGACACCAATCAGCTCAGCAGATGTGTCGGCAAAGCCGGAGAAAATGCCAGCCGCGTTAGACCCGCCACCGACACACGCAACAACCACGTCAGGCACGCCGCCGGTCGGACTGTCGGCGCCAAGCAGCTCGACGCACTGAGCGTATGCCTCGTCACCAATTACTCGGTGGAATTCTCGAACCATCCAAGGGTATGGGTGGGGGCCCATCACAGAACCGAGGCAGTAGTAAGTGTTCTCGACGGTGGCGACCCAGTCGCGCATCGCCTCGTTGACCGCGTCTTTCAGCGTGCGGCTGCCAGTGAGTGCCGGACGCACCTCGGTGCCTAGAAGCTGCATGCGGAACACGTTGAGCGATTGGCGAACCATGTCGACTTCGCCCATGTAGACCACGCACTCGAGCCCAAGAAGCGCGGCTGCGGTTGCGGTGGCAACGCCATGTTGGCCAGCACCGGTTTCGGCCACGATACGGGTCTTGCCCATGCGCTGGGCGAGAAGCACCTGGCCAAGCACATTGTTGATCTTGTGGCTGCCGGTGTGATTGAGATCTTCGCGCTTGAGCAAGACGCGGCACCCGAGTTGTTCGGAGAGGTTGAAACACTCGGTCAGCATCGACGGCCGGCCCGCATAGTCGTTGAGAAGGCGATTGAGTTCGGCCCTGAACTCGTCGTCGTGCCACGCCTCACGGAACGCATCTTCTAGCTCGGCGCAGGCGGGAACGAGTGTCTCGGGCACGAAGCGCCCTCCGAAGCGACCAAAGCGGCCTCTCGCGTCTGGATCTCCCATGAACGACGCGTTGTTGCTCGGCGTCGTGGAATCGGTATCTGGCGCCATCAGGCGTCGTCCTCCCAGTTGTATGGACCGTTGTGGCCCGATGATGAGCGAGTTTCTTGATGGTCGTCCTCGAAGGGAACGAGCTTCCGAGCCGCAGTGATGAAATGTGCCACTTTGACTGGGTCTTTCACACCGGGGCGAGCCTCTACGCCGCTGCTGACGTCGACGCCAGCCGGGTTAAGAATCGAGATTGCGGAGCCAACATTTTCTGGAGTGAGGCCACCCGCAAGGATGAACGGCATTGTGTAGCGGGCATTGCGGAGGGCCCGCCAATCGAACGCCTTCCCACTGCCGGGCTCAGGCGAATCGATGAGCACTCGGACGTCGCCGTATTCGTCAATTCGCTTTAGTGCTGGGTCGCCCGCAGCGAACGCACGCACGACAGCGGGAACACGGGCGGCAACCCAACGAGTGTCTTCAGGGCTCTCGTGGCCGTGGAGTTGCACAGCTCGGCAGCCGATCTTGTTTGCCATCTCGACGACACGCTCTTTGCGCTCGTTTCGGAACACTCCGACAGTGAGAATCTCAGGCGGCAAGCGGCGGACGATGTCGCGGGCGACACCGGAACTCACTCGACGTGAAGACGCAGCAAAGACAAGTCCGATTGCATCGGCACCGAGTCCGGCGCACAGCAACGCATCTTCTTCGCTTGTAATGCCACAGATCTTGACAAACACTGGCTTCAACCTACTCGTGTTTGTGGAGCTGGCACACTCATTTTTAGCTGGCTCGAAGCTGGCGAACTGCCTCGGCCGGGTCGTCAGACCGAACGAGGGTCTCGCCAACGAGCACCGCGTCGTATCCGGCTGTGTGCAAGACACCAGCATCGGCCGGACCCGTCACGCCTGACTCGGCGACTCGAATCACGGTGTCTGGCAACACGGCACCGACGCGAACCGCACGCTCAGTGTCGACTTCGAACGTGACAAGGTCGCGTTGATTTACCCCGATGAGAGTTGCTCCGACCGATAAGGCCCGGTCAACCTCATACTCGTCGTGGGTCTCGACCAATACGTCGAGCCCGATTTCGACGGCAAGTTGGTGGAAATCGAGCAGCTCGAAGTCGTCAAGCGCAGCCACGATGAGCAGAACGCAGTCGGCCCCCATGAGACGGGCGTCGACAACGTCGTTCGCACTGACCGTGAAATCTTTGCGCAGCACCGGCAACGACACGGCGGCTCTCGCAATGGCGAGGTCTTCTGCTGACCCACCGAAATACTCAACGTCGGTGAGCACACTGAGGCAGGTCGCCCCTCCCGCTTCGTACGACGCGGCCCATGCCCCTGGTTCGATACCAGGATTGAGGTCGCCCTTTGACGGTGAGCGACGCTTAATCTCGCTGATTACGCCAAGTCCGACACAGTCAGAAAGGGCCTGACGAAACCCACGCGTCGGCTCAAGCTCTCCTACCTGGTCGACAAGCGCGCTTAGCAGCCGTTCGTCGGCGGCAGCCGCGAGTCGATGTGATTCAAGAATCTGATCAAGATAGGTCGTCAGAGCATTTCCTTACGCAAATGTTGCAAGGTGCTTACTCTAGAGATCAAGTCCTTTGGCCACTACCGGCGAGAGCATTGTGATCTCTGGTCGGCCGGCGAGGCAACCGCCGACACCACCCATGGCCGCCTTCATCGCGTCGCCCTTGCCGTGCACTTCGAATGCTGCGGCGTCGGTGTAGAGCTCGAAGAAGTAGAAGTCGTTTGGGTTCTTGTCGTCCTGATGGGCGCTGTACACCTCAAGACCTGGCTCTTCGGCCGCAGCCTCGATCAGTGCAGCGAGCGCAACCCTCATGTCGTCAATCTTGCCTTCGGCAACTGGGAGCTTTGCGATGAGTGAGATCTTTGTCATCGACGGAACTTAGCTCAGACGATTGCGGCCAAACGAACTGAACCGGTGTTTTCGGCCACCTCGAACTCGGTGGCGTCGCCCGCTTTTCGGGTCAGATATCCGAGGGCGAGTGTGGCTCTGCCTTCTTCGGATGCAACTGAGGTCAACCGGCCGACGACCACGCCGTCGAGCGTGAGCTCGTCGTTTGCTGCAACCTGCATTCCGGCGTCGAGGGTCAGCCGCGCCAGACGCCTCGGCGTATTGTTGGCCCGAGAATCGATACGGGCGACGAGCTCTTGGCCGGTATAGCAGCCCTTGGTGAACGAGGCCGACATCGGCACGATGCCTGCTTCGGCCGGAATCGTTGCCTCGGTGAGCTCAGCGCCCATCTTTGGCAGACCTATCGAGACACGCAACAGTTCGGCCTGCTCAGCGGTAAGTGTCACGACACCTTCGGGCATCGTGGCGGCGCTGCCGACAAGATCAAAACCGGTAACGCCCTGCCACGCAAACTCGGCAACAACGACTTTTTCTGGCAAATCGGCTGGCACATCGACGGCCCCTCTCACAGAGATGACAGGCTCGGTCGTGAGCGTGAGTTCGCAGT
Organism: Acidimicrobiales bacterium; assembly: GCA_037968895.1. Classification (GTDB taxonomy): domain Bacteria; phylum Actinomycetota; class Acidimicrobiia; order Acidimicrobiales; family SZUA-35; genus JBBKWJ01. The sequence continues at coordinate 9,634 of JBBKWJ010000069.1, read as the reverse complement.
CGAGGCGGAGCTTGAACCGCTGAAGCCGAGAAAGCGCCTCGGCTCCTGCGCCTGCATCGGCCGTAAGGACAAACTCGTTGGCCGAGAGCCGAGTGACGTGCAACATCGCAGTGAGCTTGCCTTGGGGCTGCAGGAGCAACGACCAAGCAGATGAACCGTCAGCCATCGACTGTACATCTTGGCTCATTTGACCCTGTAAATACGTCGCCGCGTCGGCGCCAGACGCCCGAATGACATCTCGATTGACCGAGAACCCGACACCGGATCGGTTGATGGTGTCAAAGAGAGCACCTTCGAAGACCGGCGATGGCGAAACGGCATCTGGTTGGATGTTGGACGACGACGATGTGAGACGGAGCACGCTGTCTAGTATGCGCCTTGCCCCGGAGCGATGCGCGTCGCGGCTGTAATCCTCATGCTGTTCCCGACCTTCACCTTCGCTGTCTTCTTCGTCATCGTGTATGGCGTACATCTCCTGCTTCGGTCTCGGACCGACGCGTGGAAGCTGTTCATGATCGCCGCATCATACGTGTTCTACGGATGGTGGAACTGGCGTTTTTGCGCCCTCATTGCGTTGTCGACCGCGTTCAACTGGCTGCTAGCCGACGCATTGTCCCAAGCTCGCGGGTCGCGGCGGCGCCGTCTCACCGCTCTTGGTGTGGTGCTCAACCTCGCACTGCTCGGCGTTTTCAAATACTACGACTTCTTCGTCGTCTCAACGTTTAACTCAACCAACGGCGCAATCAACCTGCCTCTGCTCGCAGTCGCCCTGCCAGTTGGCATCTCATTCTTCACATTCCAGGCGTTGAGCTACCTCATCGATGTCTCGAGGCGAGATCTCAAGCCGGCCTCGCTGCTCGATTTCTCGTTCTACCTCGTGTTCTTTCCCCAGCTGGTAGCGGGACCAATCGTGAGGGCCAAGGAATTCCTCCCACAGCTCGCCTCGCGTCGTCGCCTCGAAGGTGTCGACCTGTCGTCGGCGCTTTGGCTCATTGGACGGGGACTATTCAAGAAGGTCGTGGTCGCGAGCTACCTCGGCTCGGCGGTTGTCGACCCGGCGTTCGGTGCACCAACAGCCTCGAGCCGCGAGGAGCTACTGCTCGGCTTCTACGGCTATGCGATACAGATCTACGCTGACTTCTCGGGCTACACCGACATCGCGATCGGTATTGCACTATTGCTCGGCTTCAACTTTCCGGAGAACTTCAATCGGCCATACGCTGCTCGGTCAGTGCAAGACTTCTGGCGCCGCTGGCACATCACGCTCTCGACATGGCTTCGCGATTATCTGTTCATCCCAATCGGCGGGAGCAGGGGCGGACAGCTCTTCACTGCCCGGAATTTACTCATCACGATGGGCCTGGGCGGACTGTGGCACGGGGCGTCGTGGACCATGGTGGTGTGGGGTCTTCTGCACGGCTTCGCCCTGGTCGTCGAGCGTTTTGCGCGCCCATTGCTGCGTGGTCGCCAGATTCCGGCCGCGATCTCATGGTTCGCGACGTTTCACCTGGTTGCTGTGGCCTGGGTATTGTTCCGGGCCGAGTCGTTTGGCAAGGCGACTGACTTCCTCCGCTCGCTGCTTGCCGCTCCCTTCGGTGGCCCAGTCAACACCACTGCACTTGCATTGATTGTCGCCGCCCTCGTCGCTCAGCTACTTCCCGAGACGCTCGGGGTTGTGCTCAGGGACAAGCTCAGTGCGCTGGCTCCCGCAGCTCAAGGCGTTCTTGCCGGCGCTTGGTTGTGGCTTGTCATTAGCCTTGGCCCGGCCGGCGTCGCACCTTTTATCTACTTCCAGTTCTAGTACCTCAGCCCGAATCCCGCCCATGCCTGACTCCTTCTCACCTTCAGCTCTTGGCAGACCCTCCCTTGGGCCGCGTACCAAGTCGGGCGCGAGCTTTGTTGTGGTCCTCATTGCGCTGTCGCTCGGCGCAGTGCTGAGCTCAGGTCGGATCGTGGCGATGGCCGAACGTAAACCGCTCGGTGACGAACGAGACCGTTGGCTCTCGGTCGCTGGGCCAATCGAATCGTTCGCCAGCGCGACAAGGCTCGATACGCCGGAGTCGGTCGTCGACGGGTGGCTAGGGCGCTCATCTACACCGCCAGAATTCGTGCTGACCACGACAACGACCAAGCCTCCACCGACGACCACAACCACTGCACCGCCGACGACCACGACGACCGGTGCGAGCACCACCACAACGCCAAGCACCACCACGATCCGTCCGACTACGACGACAACGCAGCCAACGACAACGGTCGCCCCTCGCCGATCGGTCTCCCCGCAGGAACCACTGCTGGTTCTCGCCGCGGGCGACTCGCTTGGTGAATACATCGGCCAAGAACTGAAGGTCATCGCCTCCGATGCGGCCATTGGCGAGGTGGTGCTCGATTACAGCATCGCAACTGGACTCACGCGCCCCGACTACTTCGACTGGCCATCACATCTCAACGAGGGCCTCGCCGTCGATCGCACGGCCGATGTCGTGCTCTTCATGGTTGGTGGCAACGACGACCAGCCAATGGTCGTTGAGGGCGTACGACTTCCGACTGCGAGCCCGGAGTGGGTCGAGGAGTATCGCAAACGAGCCGGCCTACTCATGGACATCGCTGAGTCTCACGGCACCTACATCGTGTGGATCGGGCTACCGCCGATGGCAGACGCTCGGCGTCAGGCCATCGCCGTTGAAATCAACCGAGTTGTCGCCGAGGAGGCCACGTTCCGGGCCCGGTCGAGCTACTTCGACCCTGCACCCTTCCTTCTGGAAGGAGACGAGACCTACTCGCTCTACGCGACCAGCCCAGAAGGCGAGCTCCGCAAAGCCAGAGCACCAGACGGCGTACACATCACACGCCAAGCCAGTCGCTGGATCGCGCAAGCGATATGGGAGCAGATGGTCGTCGACTGGCCCCAAACGGCAGTGACCACCACAACTACTCCTTAACTATTCGGCGTTCTCGGCCTGCATGGCACGACGAGCTGCGGTCATCCGCCGTGCCGGTTCGATCGCGAGCAGGAGCGCCTTTGCCTTGTTCTGGCACTCGAGGTCTTCAAGTTCGGGATCGCTGTCGGCAACAACGCCGGCGCCTGCCTGCACCGACGCCCGGTCGGGGCCGACGACCATCGTGCGGATCGTGATGGCGCTATCGAGGTTGCCCGAGAAGTCGATGTAACCAACAAGCCCTGAATACGGGCCGCGTTTCACTGGTTCGAGCTCGTCGATAATCTCCATCGCTCGAACCTTGGGGGCACCAGACACGGTTCCCGCTGGGATCGTTGCCCGCAGCACATCGACCACCGTCTTGTCTGGCCGGAGGTCTCCCTCAACCTGGCTAGTCAGGTGCATTACGTGGCTGAATCGCTCGAGGGTCATCATCTCTTCGACCGAGAGTGATCCGTATTCGACGATGCGACCGAGATCGTTTCGAGCAAGGTCGACGAGCATGATGTGCTCGGCAATCTCTTTCGGGTCTTCGGCCAGTTCGGCGGCCATGCGCCGGTCATCGACGTCGGTTCGGCCCCGCCGGCGTGTGCCTGCGATTGGGCGAGAAATCACCCGACGGTCGCGCACTTGCACAAGCGGCTCTGGAGAACAGCCGATGAGGGTGACCTCAGGCTGGCGGAGCAGATACATGTAGGGACTTGGGTTGATCTGACGGAGGACTCGGTAGACGTCGGTTGGGTCAGCGTCGAGTTCGAAGTCAAACCGTTGCGAGAGCACAACTTGGAAGATATCGCCAGCGCGGATGTGCTCTTTGGCCACTTCAACGGCGTCTTGATACATGCCGCCACCCATGGTTGATTTGACCTCGGGGATGCCGAAGTCTCCTGGTGGAACAAGGAGCGGTTCGTCCATCGATCGGGCGCCATCGGCGGCCAATACCCGGAGTCGTTCGATCGCGTCGTCGTATGCGGCGTCGATTGTGGCCTCGTCGGCATCCGCAGGCAGGAGCGCCACTGCGACCAGGGTGACGCGTTGCCGCCAATGGTCGAATACCGCCATGTCGCCAATAACGTCGAGCATCGCATCGGGATAACCCGAGTCGTCCTTCGGCACGTTTGGCAGGTGCTCAACTTCGCGAACGACATCGAACCCCATATGACCAACAAGGCCAGCAATGAGCGGGGGCAGGTCAGGCAGTCGAGGCGACTGGTAGCGCTCCAGCATCACCTCAAGCGTAGAAAGCAGGCCTTGGTCGAGTGGAAGGTCGTCGTCTGGCAGGGTTCCCCGGATCGACACCTTTCCGTCACGGGCGATGAGGGTTGCGTGGGGACGACGACCAACAAAGCTGAATCGGCTCCAACGCTCGCCGTTTTCAACAGACTCAAGAAGGAAGCCGGGCTCATCGCCAAGAAGCCTCAGGAACGCCGCCATCGGAGTGGTCAGATCGGCCAGGAGTTCTTGCGTGACAGGAATAGCGCGGTAGTCCTTGGCGTGTTCACGAAACTGCTCGCGAGTGCTGGTCATGAAGTGAACTCTCCAAAGAAACATGAGGTGGCGCCGGTGTGGCACGCAGGTCCGGTCTGTTCGACCTTAACGAGAATCGCGTCGCCGTCGCAGTCAAATTGGATCGACCGGACCGCCTGAGTGTGGCCGGACGTCTCGCCCTTACGCCACAACTCGTTGCGAGAGCGGCTCCAGAACACGGTCCGACCCTCGGCCAGCGTGAGCCGAAGTGATTCGGCTGTCATCCATGCCATCATCAGCACATCACCGCTGTCGTCGTCTTGGACGATTGCGGGCACGAGACCAGCGTCGTCGTAGACGATCTTGGCAAGCTGATCTGGATTGGCTCCGAACGAATTGGCCGATGACATAAAGCGGTCCTTAAGGTGACGTTCGATCCTAGAGGTGAAGCGCGATTTTAGAGGTATAGGCCAGTCGGGCTGTCGTCGAGTCGCTGTGCCGCCACTGCGTGGATGTCTCGCTCGCGCAGAATGATGAAGTCAGATCCGCCTACCTCAACTTCGTAGCGGTCTTCTGGATTAAAGAGCACCCGATCGTCGACCTCCATGGTCCGCACATTTGGGCCGGCTGCGACGACAACGGCCCAGGTCAGACGCTTTCCGACTTGGGCCGTAGCGGGAATCAGAATGCCCCCGCTCGAGCGACGATCGCCATCTGCGCCCTCAAGCTTCACCAGGATTCGGTCGTTCAGCATCTTGATCGGCAGTTTTGAGGCGTTTTCGTTGGCGGAGTTCGTAGCGGTCACGGGGCGAACGGTACCGTGCGATGTACATGACCACTAACGACGCAGGCCAACAAGACCAAAGCCCGACGCCTGAGCGGCTGGCGTTCACGACCATCGACGACATCGATCTCCGGGGTGAGCTGTCAATTCCGGCCGAGCCAACGCTTGTCGCTCTGCTCTGCCATCCCCACCCATTGCACGGTGGAAACATGAATGCGCATGTCATCGATCGGCTATTCCAAACTCTCCCAACTCATGGAGTCGGGTGTCTGCGGTTTAACTTCCGAGGGGTCATGGGTTCGGAAGGCATGCACGGCTACGGCGAAGACGAACAGCTCGACGTGGCGGCGGGTATCGCGGCGCTCAAAGACGTTGCCCCTGGCGTGCCAATCTTGCTCGCAGGCTGGTCATTCGGGGCCGATATGTGCCTCACCAACACGACCGAAGGAGTCGCAGGGTGGTTCCTGATCGCCCCACCGCTGCGAACCGTGTCGGCTGACGCCATGGGAGCGATTACTGATCCGCGGCCGAAGCTTCTCGTCGTTCCCGAACACGACCAATTCAATCCGCCGAAGATCGCGTCAGCCACCACAGAGTCGTGGGCTGCATCCAAGGTCACCGTCGTCGAAGGTACCGACCACTTCCTCGCCGGCAAGGTGGACGACATCGTCGACCTCGCCGTCAGTTTCGCCGCCTCGCTCCACTAACCCCGCTCTTCCAGCGGCAGTTGGTCAGTCGGCGGGGCGGACCGTGAGGCCGGCGTCGGTAAGTGACTTCTTGGCGTCAGCGATTGTCGCCTCACCGAAGTGGAAGATGCTGGCTGCGAGCACGGCGTCGGCGCCACCTTCGATGACACCAGGGGCAAGGTGTTCGACCCCGCCCACTCCCCCGGAGGCAATAACCGGGATGTTGACGGCGTCAGCGATGGCTCGGGTCATGAGTGTGTCGAAGCCAATGCGGGTGCCATCACGGTCCATCGAGGTCAGCATGATCTCGCCTGCACCTAGCTCGGCGACACGAATGGCCCAGTCGACGGCATCGATGCCGGTTGGCTCACGACCACCCTTGACGTACACCTCAAAACCAGAGGGCACTTCTCCGAGTGATGTCGCCTCGCTGCCAGTGCGGCGAGCGTCGATCGAGACAACGCAGCACTGCGACCCGAACTCAGCGGCGATCTCGCTCACAAGCTCAGGACGAGCGACAGCCGCCGAATTGATGGAGACCTTGTCGGCACCGGCCCGAAGCAGGCGCCGAGCGTCGTCGACGCTGCGAATGCCACCGCCGATCATGAACGGAATGAACACCTGCTCGGCAACAGCAGCGGCCATCGCAACGGTGGTATCCCGGTCGTCTGATGACGCCGTGATATCGAGGAAGACGAGTTCATCCGCCCCTTGCTCGTCGTAGATTCTGGCGAGTTCGACCGGGTCACCGGCGTCTCGCAGATCGACAAAGTTGACGCCTTTGACGACTCGACCGTTGTCGACGTCGAGACACGGGATTACACGAATGACTCTCATGACCGGTCTCCCGACAACGTGTGGATCGCTTCGAGGACAGTGAACGCCTTCTCGTACAGCGCTTTGCCGACGATCACTCCTTCAAACGATCGACCCTCGGCGGTTACTGAACGAAGTGTTTCGAGATGGGCAAGAACCCCAACGCCACCTGACGCGATAAGTGGGATAGACGTCGATGCGAGCAACTCAGTGAGTCCATCGACATCGGGGCCGAGCAGTGTGCCGTCACGGGAGATCTCGGTCACGACAAGGGCCGCGACACCAGCGTCGGCAAACTGGGCGGCAACGTCGGCCACTGTTCTGCCGGTCCGCTCAGTCCAGCCGTGAGTTGCCACCTCGCCGCCTCGAGCATCGAGGCCGACGGCAACCTGGTTGTTGGCCGCGACTGCCGAGACAAGTTCAGGGGTTTCAAGGGCCGCAGTTCCGATGACGACTCTGGTGACTCCGATGTCGTAGAGCGCCTTGGCCGCGTCGACGCTCCGTACGCCGCCGCCAACTTGCACTGGCACGGAGACTGCGGCACAGACGGCCGCTATGGCGTCACGGTTTGTTGGTTCACCCGTGAGCGCAGCGTCGAGGTCGACCATGTGGAGCCAGTCGGCCCCGGCGTCGACGAACGATTGGGCCTGCTCGACCGGGCTATCGCCGTAGATCGTCTCTTGGCCGTAGTCACCCTGGTGAAGCCGAACACACTTCCCGTTGCGAAGGTCGATTGCCGGATACAGCCTCACTTGGCTACCTCTTGGGATTCAGTTGTTGCCTGTGCCGCTCCATAGGCAGCGACCGCGTCGAGCCAGTTCTGCAGCAGCTGCTGGCCAGCTCGGGCCGACTTCTCAGGATGGAACTGGGTTGCCCACACATTGTCTTTGGCGACGACGGCCGCAACGGGCACGCCGTATTCGCAGGTGGCGATGACGTCGGCCGAAGCCGTCGCGGCGTAGCTGTGCACGAAGTACATCCACGAGCCATCAAGGTTGGTCAGCAGCGGATGCGGCTGGTTGACGGTGAGTTGGTTCCACTGCATTTGCGGAACCTTGACCGTGTTTGGCAGGCGCACGATTCTGCCGCTGAGCAAGCCAAGGCCCTCGTGGTCGGGCGACTCGTCCGAACCGTCAAACAACAGCTGCATTCCGACGCAGATCCCCAGAAACGGCCGCCCGCTCGCCGCTGCTTCTTTCGCGAGTTTGTCGATACCGGTCGACGCCATCGCATCGACGCACGCACCGAACGCACCAACTCCTGGCAACACCACGCCATCAGCGGCTGCGATAACGACAGGGTCGGCAGTGAGCTCTGCATGAGCGCCGAGGTGCTCAAGGGCTTTCTGAGCTGAGCGGAGATTGCCAATGCCGTAGTCGAGCACAGCAATGTTGAGCTTGCTCACAATGAGCCTTTTGTGGACGGGACTTCGGTGCCTTCGATTCGCACGGCATCTTTCAAGCACCGAGCGACGCCCTTGAAGGCGGCTTCGATGATGTGATGCACGTTGCGGCCGTCCTTCAGGGTGATGTGCAGCGTGATGCCAGCCGCGGTCGCAAAGCTCTGGAACACGTGCTCGGCGAGCGAGGGGTCGAACGGGGGCGTGCCAAGCGGGATCGACTCTGGCATCACGACGTTCCATACGAAATATGGACGGCCAGACAGGTCGAGCGCAACCTCGATAAGCGCTTCGTCGAGCGGATACAGCCCTGATGCGAATCGGCGTACTCCGGCCTTGTCGCCGAGTGCGTCGCGGAAGAGCTCGCCGAGCACGATGGCCGTGTCTTCGACCGTGTGGTGCGCGTCGGTGTGGACATCGCCGTCTGTCTTGATCATCAGGTCGAACGACGCGTGTCGGCCAATCTGGTCAAGCATGTGGTCGTAGAACGGCACGCCGGTCGAGATGTCAGTCTTGCCAGAGCCATCGATGTTGAGCGACGCCTCGATGGACGTCTCCTTGGTCGAGCGACTGGCGGTGGCAGTTCGGGCTGCCGATGAGGTCATAGGGTTCGAAGTCATAGCGTTGCTCCAAGGATCTCAGATAGTGCAGTACAGAACGCGGTGTTCTCGTCAGGCTGGCCGACAGTGACGCGGAGACACCCGTCGAGGTGCTCCCAACTTGCGGTGTTGCGGACCAGAATTGATCGATCCAACAGTTCTTGCCAGACGCGCTCGCCATCGCCAGCGGGCGGCCGGAAGAGAATGAAGTTGGCCCCCGATGGCCAGACCTTCGCTCCCAGATCGTTGAGGTGGGCCACGATGCGACCTCGCTCTTCGACGATCGTTGAGACTCGTTGATCCATGTCGCCAACAAAGTCGAGCGCGGCCAAACCAGCTGCCTGCTTGAGAGAGTCGAGGTGATACGGCAGCACAACTTTCTCGAGTTCGTCCACGATCCACTCTGGGGCCACGAGGTAGCCGAGCCGGGCCGCCGCCATCGCCCATGTCTTCGAGAACGTGCGCGATACAACAAGTGGCAGATCATCTGACAAAAGCGGGATGGCCGACCAGTCGGCGAACTGGCCGTAGGCCTCGTCCATGACGAGCAAACCGTCAACCTCGTTGACGGCGTCGAGCACAGCCATCACAGTTTCACGCCGCTCGACGATGCCGGTCGGATTGTTCGGCGAACAGAGGAAGGTCACGGCTGGTCGTTCACGTTTGACTGCGGCGACAGCAATCTCGACATCGAGTTCGAACTCTTCGTTGCGGTGTTCTCGTATGACCTCGGCCCCCGAGATCTTGGCCAGGTGACTGTGGAGCGCGTAGGTCGGCTCGAAAGTGAGCACCTTGCGTCCTGGCCCGGCGAAGGTCAGCAGAATCGTCTGCAACACCTCGTTTGAACCGTTCGCAACGAAGATTTGAGCGGCGTCAGCACTGTGCAACGATGCAATCGCTTCACGAAGCTTCGTCGCTTCCCTGTCGGGGTAACGATGCCACTC
>JBBKWJ010000068.1:0-4351 GCA_037968895.1 Acidimicrobiales bacterium | reverse complement strand
CCGGTGATGGTGCACACGCCACAGCCAGGCCGGCCGTACTTGCCGGTTGCGAGGCCAAGGTTGATGCACGAGTTGACGTTCTCGACACCCTTGGATTGGTGCTCAATTCCCCGGGCGTGCAGCAGCATGCCTGTCGCCGAGGTGCCCCAAAGACGAGCCGCCTCGATGATCCGGTCGGCCGGGACTCCGGTGACGCCTGCCGCCCAGTTTGGGGTGTGGTCGGCGACCGCGGCTGCGGCTTCGGCGAAGCCGCTTGTGTGGGCATCGATGTATGCGTGATCGAGCCAGTCGTTCTCGATCAGCACATGCAATATCGCACCAAATAAAGCGGAGTCTGTTCCTGGCCGCAATCCCAAGAAGACATCGGCAGTGCGGGCAAGAGGAGTGACGCGTGGGTCAGCAACGATGAGCTTCGCCCCGCGGTCGCGGGCTCGCCAGATGTAACTCGTGGTGATCGGCGCACACTCGGCCACGTTGGCACCGGCCACGATGATGACATCGGCTAGCGGGATATCGCTCCACGGGTTCGGGGCTCGGTCGACACCAAGTGCCCGCTTGGAAGCGGCGCCCGCCGACACCATGCAGAGCCGGCCGTTGTAGTCCAGGTTTGCCGTGCCCAAGGCCAGCCGCGCAAACTTGCCATTGAGATACGACTTCTCGTTCGTGAGCGACACGCCCGACAACATGGCGAACGCGTCAGGGCCGAATTGTTCTCCAATCCGGCGTATTTCTGCGACCGTGCGATCGAGCGCGTGGTCCCAGGTAACTGGCCTGAACCCGGCAGCAGCCGAAGGATCACGTTCAAGCGGCTCGAGCAGCCGATCGGGGTGGCTTCCTTGCAAGTAGCGCTTGACGCCCTTTGGGCAAAGCTTGCCCTCGTTGAACGGGAAGTCGTAGCGCGGTTCGAACCCGACGACCTTGTTGTCTGCGACCTTGAGCTTGATGCCACACTGCTGGCCACAGAAGCAGCAATGGGTGTCGACGACCTTGTCGACCCGAAGACCGGTGTCCCACCCACCCGGCGGCGCCTGGTTGAGGTGGGGTCCATAGCGTTCGATCAGTTGTTCTTCTGTGAGCGGTGGTTGTGCCATCAGCCGAATCCTCCGACTCGTCGTACCTGCGCGAGCGCCACTTGTTTGCGGCGACACTGCGGGCAGGTGTCCTGCCAGTTTCCGCCGCCGTTTGCATCAGGTATCGAGTAGTCGAACCCAACTTGAGGCAACACGATCTTTAAATCATCGATCTGCATTAGCGAGGCAAAAGGTCCACCACATGCACGGCACGTCTGTGGTTCGCCCTCTTCCGCCTCGCGTCGGTAGAAGTGCACACCGAGGGTCGCGGGGCGTTGGAAGATGTGGAACAGCTTGCCGAACGGGATGTACATGAGACCCAGGATCACGGTCAGAGCGTGCACCGTATTCAGGAAGACGTAACCGCGGCCCTCTAACCAAAGACTTGACGCGGTCAGGAAGAGTCCGGTGACCGACACGGCGAACAGCCCGGCGAGTGCCGCAAAGTCACCCGCTCGCTCCACCGCGATCGCACCTGGGTCGTTGAGGCGTCGATAGAGAAACACGACAACTCCTGCGATGACAAGCACCGCTGAGATGTTAAGTGTGTGAAATACCAGGAAGCCGATCAGACTACGCGAGCCAAAATCAATGGTGCCAATATCAAATACGTATGCCCGGTACTGCTCGGAGTCCTGTCCCACCGACTCGAAATGCAACCACCCGAACGTGAGCGGAAATGTGACGAGCCCCGCCAGGATGCAGCCCCAGAACACCAACTGGTGAGCCATCCAGCGACTCGTCGAGCGTTTACGAATGAAACCTTGGCCCGCAATATTGGTTACGACAAGACCCCCGAGCTGAGCCGTATTCCGGGCCCGCTTTCCTCGGCGACTGAGTGCCTGCCAGCCCCGTTGGTTCAGCAGCTTGGTCGGCGGTCGCTGGAGCCAGACCCGGTAGCGATACACCACCGCAAACGTGGCCAGCAACACCCCGAGGAGATAGCCCGAGAGGGCAGCGTCAAACCAACGCAAGCCTCCCGATCCGAAGTACACCCCAACCAACAAGATCGAGACCGCGACCAGGCCCCATACGACCGAGACGGCGTCGACCTCATCGTCGAGAAAGGAGAGGCGGGTTGGCATCCGCCGCGGCCTTTCGGAGTCTGAATCCTTCGTCGCAGTCATCGTGGAGTACCTTCGCAGTAAAGCGAACTCCTCACAACTCCAACTGGGTCTTCGTACCGAGCCGGTTCCTTACAAGAAGCCCTAAGATTTCGACATGACCGACGTTGCCATTCAAGCCGGAGACATTTAGGACAACCGCCGATCGGCAAACTCGCCCCGAGCACGAGGTCAGCTCGGATCGTGCTCCCCGGCGGGAAGATGGACCACGCGCTGTGGAAACGGGATGCTGATGCTGTTGGCGTCGAACGCGCGAGCGACAGAACGTGCGACCTCATCACGAGTCCGCCATCGAGCTGCGATTGAGGGCGCGTGCCAGAAACGAATAGCTATGTCGATGCTCGAAGGTCCGAATGTGTGCACGAGCGCTTCTGGCGCCGGGTCGGCGGCAACACCGTCCACTGCGCTCGCCGCATCGATCGCAATCTGCGCCGCCTGGTCGAGGTCAGTGTCATAGGCGACCCCAACATCAACGGTGGTGCGGCGCTGACCGTTCGTAGTGTGGTTAATAATGGGATTCTTGATCACCTCAGCGCTCGGTAACCGAATGGTCTCACCATCAGGCGTGAGCACCGTTACGGTGCGTGCGTCAACGGCAACAACGGTTCCTTCGTGATCCCCTGACTCGATCTCGTCGCCGGAAGTGAATGGGCGTCGGAGTTGCAGCATGATTCCGGCCACAAAGTTCTCGAGGATGTCTTGCAGCGCGAAAGCAATCGCGATGCCGGCGATTCCAAGTGCACCAAGTAGTGGAGCGATCGCGACACCAAGACCTTCAAGCGCGTAGATCAGCCCTACCGAAACAATGACGTAGCTGGCGATTCGACCAAAGAGGTCGCCGAGAAAATCATCGGCGGGACTACGGGCAAAGAGGCGTCTGATTACCACACGAGCGATCCGTGCGATTACCAAAGCTGCCAGCAGCACGACTGCCGCTTGCCCGTAGTCCCACCCGCTCAGGCCGCTGTCTAGCGATTTCGCGAGTACGTCGGTTTGAGCGATCATCATCCGATGATAGTCAGTCGTTCGTTATTGTCCCGCGCCACGCACCGGCTTCAACATGGTCTTCGATAAGGGTCTTGAAATTGTCCATGTCGCCCTTCAGGCGAGCAGAAACTATGCCGAGCTTGTCGGCCACGTTCTCAAAGAACCCGTCAGGTTCATAGTCCATCTGGAGCGTGACTCTGGTCGTGTTGTCATCAATTTTGTGAAACGTAACGACGCCGGCATGGCTAGGCCCAGACTCGGTCGTCCATGCAATCCGATGGTCTGGCGTTTGCTCGGTGATGGTCGTGTCGAATTCTCGTTCTACGCCCGCGATCTTGACCGTCCAGTGCAGGCGATCATCGGCGAGTTGAACCACCGATTCGACTCCATCCATGAACAGCGGAAATTCCTCGAACTGGGTCCACTGGTTATAGACGACGCGCACTGGAGCTTCGACGTCGACGGCGTGGGTGTGATCAGTTGTACTAGTCATGCAGTTGCTCCTATGGGTTGTGAACTAGCGGTCGCGTTTGCCGACGGCTCTGGTTTGGAGTTGCGGTCGAGCACTTTGTGGCGATTGCGCCAAGCGAAACCGGCGAGAGACGTGAACAACGTCGTCATGAGATACTTACGCATCACTTGTCCCGACCTGTGAGTTTGTCGATTGCCTCGTCAGCCTTGTCGGCCACCTTGTCAATCACGCTCTTGGCTTTGCCTGCTGCTTCGTCGACTTCACCCTCGTTCTTGAGGTCGTCGTTATCAGTAAGATCGCCGGCAGCCTGCTTGAGCCGACCCTTGATTTCGTCAGTGTTGAGTTTGTCGTTCATATGCATGCCTTTCGTTGTTGGTTTGTATGAGGGAATCGTCATCGATGACGAGTTGTTGATCAGACTCGCTTGGCGAGGTAGATGATGGCCAAGATGACCAGGACAGTGACAAGAATGCTTCCGTAAATCACAGTGGATCCTTTCGTTGGGGACTGATCGCAATATGCGTTGTCAGGTTTGTTACCCATTCATCTCTCACTCAAACATTTCCAACGAATCGCCGATGCACTCTAAGAGTGCTCCTGGTCCAACGTTGGGTATCGAACGGCTGATCGACCACAAGCGCGGTGCGCAGTACGCTGACAAGATGAACCAAGCAGTCGTTGCCGTGAGCGCCAGCCCC
>JBBKWJ010000067.1:0-4519 GCA_037968895.1 Acidimicrobiales bacterium | reverse complement strand
CCCCCACGACAGCGTTTTGCCTTCGGGGCCACGACAGCGTTTTGCCTTCGGGGCCACGACAGCGTTTTGCCTTCGGGGCCACGACAGCGTTTTGCCGTCCTCACCGGAATAGCTGTCAGTTACCGGTAGGTGCTGGCAGAATCCGGTAGCTCTCTTCGCCCGGATACACGAGGTCGAAGTTCTCTCTCGCCATCCGCTCAACCTCAGAATCGGTCTGAAGGAGGGTCAGTTGCGCCTCGAGCTCTGCAATTCGACCGTCGATCTGACTCAGCTGAGTCTCGGCGTCGGTGGTAGCCGACCGTTGCGTCATCCAAGTACGTGCTGGCAGGACTGCAAGTCCGCCAATCACGACAAGCCCAAGTAGCACACCGAATCCAACCGGACCCCATGTGCGAAGCCGGTCGAGCTTGGTCGTCGTAGACGCCTTCTTGGTCGACTTGACGGCCTTCGTGGTCATCGACCCCCTCGCGCCAGAGCCGACAGACCCGGGTAGCTGGCGGCGTCGCCGAGATCATGCTCGATGCGAAGAAGTTGGTTGTATTTAGCGACCCGGTCGCTGCGCGCTGGTGCACCGGTCTTGATCTGACCGCAGTTGGTCGCTACGGCAAGGTCGGCGATGAAAGTGTCTTCGGTCTCGCCCGATCGGTGAGACATTACTGAGGTGTAGCGAGCGCTGGTTGCCATCCTGACGGCTTCCATGGTCTCGGTAAGAGAACCAATCTGGTTGACCTTGATCAGGATTGAGTTCGCAATGCCTTCGTCAATGCCACGACGCAAGCGCTCGGTGTTGGTCACGAAGAGATCGTCGCCAACGAGCTGGCAGGTCTCTCCAAGCGTGGCGGTATGGGCAGCCCAGCCGGCCCAATCTTCTTCAGCCATGCCATCTTCGATCGATACGATTGGGTAGCGGTTGGCAAGATCGGCAAGCAGATCGGCGAATGCTGTCGGCTCAAGTTCTCGGCCCTCACCAGCCAGGTTGTAGACCGAGCCGTTGAAGAACTCGGTGGACGCGACATCCATTGCGAGCGCCATGTCGGTGCCAGGCGTCAACCCAGCCTTCTCGATCGCTTCAAGAAGGAGCGTGAGCGCTTCTTCGTTTGAAGCGAGATTGGGGGCAAATCCGCCTTCGTCGCCGATAGCCGTTGAGAGGCCACGATCAGTTAGCACCTTTTTGAGTGCGTGGTACGTCTCGACACCCCAACGCAAGCCTTCAGAAAATGACGCCGCCCCGACGGGCATGATCATGAATTCTTGGAAGTCGATGTTGTTGTCGGCATGCTCGCCACCGTTGAGCACGTTCATCATCGGGACGGGAAGTGTGTGCGCGTTGGTTCCACCGATGTAGCGGTAGAGCGGCAACTCAAGTTCGTCGGCCGCAGCCGAGGCGACCGCAAGCGATACGCCGAGGATTGCGTTAGCCCCGAGGTGAGCCTTGTTCGGCGTGCCATCGAGGTAGTTGAGAACGGAGTCGATCTCACGTTGAGAGCAGGCATCGAGTCCAATGAGGGCGTCGGCGATTGTGGTGTTCACGTGGCCTACCGCAGTAAGCACGCCCTTACCGCCGTAGCGGTCGCCGCCATCGCGAAGTTCGACCGCTTCGAATTGACCAGTAGAGGCACCGGAAGGAACGAGGGCCCGACCTGTTGCGCCGGAGTCGAGCGTAACCTCGACTTCTACGGTGGGATTACCTCTCGAATCGAGGACTTCGCGGCCGAGGATGTGTTCGATGCTGCTCACGCTTTGTGCTCCTAGTGACGCTTACCGTGGAAAGAGTAGCAGCCCAGATTGCGCATATAGGAGACGTTGCCGACTTTGGTCACTACTACTGACGAAACGCCTGTTCCCCCAGGTAAATGACACGATTGTAACTTGTAAGCATCGCGCGATTTTGCCGAATTGACCTACGGATCGATGCGTTGGCCGTACTCGTCACCATTGAAGATACTCACGATGAGTGAGGAGAGTTTCGGTGCGGCGGCAAGCTCAGCTTTCGATGGCATTCGATCCAGCATCCCGTAGTAGGCGAGGACGGTGTCAACGTGGCGCCGAGAAGTCAACGTGATGTTCTCCGACGACTCGCTGAAGTTAACCATGATGTCCGGTCGAGTCACGACACCAGCGTTCATCAGGCCTAGCCAGTACGCGTAGCCTCCGGCATCGGCCGGTCGGCCAAGCACGTTCACGTACACCAGGTTGATGAACTCAGCATCAGTGAGCGAACCGTACGTCAGCACAAACTCGTCTGACGTGGCGAAGAGGTAGGACAGCTCAGGAATCGACGCCTGTAGTGCCATCATTCGGTCGTTCCAATAGTCGAAGCCGCCAGCGTCAGGGGTTCGGTTGAAGTACGCCTGATACATCCGGGTGATCGGGTGTCGGAATCGATATTCGTCAGAGAAGTTGATGAGACCGCTCACCGTTGGGGCCACATTCGCTTCATTGCTGCCGATGCTCGCAGTGAGGTTCGCAAGCTCGGTTGGCGTAGGCGGTCGTCCGATGAAGTCGTTGAAGGTCTGGTCGGCAAAGCCTTGGCCGTCATAGTACGGACCAAAGGTCGGAGCGATCGAAACCCGTCCCGTCGCCGCGAGCGCAACGGCGGCCCTGTTTCCCAGAATGGCGGCGCCTGCTGCGTTTGGATGGATGAGGTCGTTGTTGAGCTGTGCTGGCCCGATCCCAGTGTTGAAGTCGACAGTCGAAACCGGCGAGGCCGACGTCGACAGCGACGCCGCAAGCGACACGATTTGAGCGTTGAGCGGAGCCGAGCTCACTCCCTGCACATCGGGTATTCGAGCCAGCACGATTGCCATCTTCGAATTCCTGGCCCGAAGATCGGCGACGACATCAGCAAGGTCAGTGATGGTGGTGGCATCGCTCTGCCCCTCATAAATGTCGTTCGTACCGAGCGCGACCAGCGCAACGTGGGGGGTCTTAACCAAGGCCAAGTCCGCGGGAAGGTCACGATGGACCTCGTCTGCACGCCATCCGGCCCAACCTTGATGGTCGTTGTCGGGATGGGCAAAGCATGGGCCGGGATTGGCAGAGCGGGATCCGACGGCGTCAAATAGGTAGCCGTCTGCATCGAGTTTGTTCAGCGCATCATCACGGAACGTCTCATACGCGCCGCACAAACCTTCAGTTATCGAGTCGCCGACAAACATGATGTTCGTCGGTGACGGCGTTGCAGCCGCTGCGGGCTGCGCCACGAGGCCAGCGCCAAGCAAAGATGCTGCGAGCGTTGTTCGGCCGACAGATTTCCAAACCATGTATTTCCACCCTGGGTGACTAGATCTCCCTCAGAGTCTGGCCAAGCAAGCTGCCTGCGTCATGGGTGGACCTCCTCACGGAGTGGCCCTTATGGCGTAACTCTGGCCTGATACTCGTCACCGTTAAATATGTCCATGATGAGATCGTCAATCGTTGCGCTACCGGCGAGGCGAGGAAGCCAGACGTTGAACTCGTTTGTCGACGCAGGGTTCTTTGGAATGCGGATAAGCATTCCTCGGTAGACCATCGTGATGTCGACGAAGTTCTTGCTGACCTTCAGGAACTCAGCGCTCTCGCTGAACTCGATCATCATGCCAGCCCGTGAAAGGCCCTGACTCAGCTTGTTGACCCACCAGTTGTACCCCTCCACATCAGGCGAGCGACCGAGCACGTTGTTGTAGACCAGCACGACGAACTGACCGTTGCTGAGATTCCCGTAGGTCTGCGAGAACTCAGGCGAGGTGCTGAAGAGATGAGAGGCGTCAAGCAATGAGACAGTGCGGCCGACGTAGAGGTTTGTCCAATAGTCGAAGCCGCCAGCATCGGGGGCACGATTGAAGTAGGCGAGGTAAAGGCGAATGATGGGACGTCGCGGTCCGAACTCGGGTGAGTTCAAGAACGCTTCGACAACCGTTGACACCTTGTTTGGGTCACCGTTGATCAGACCGGCCCAGTAGTCACGGCCACCCGCATCTGCGTTTCGGCCAAGAATGTCGCGATAAAGCTGTTCGACAAACTTCTCATCGGTGTTAAACGGCTCAAAGGCTCGCTTGACGTCGATGGCGGGCGAAGAGGCGGTGGCACCAGCGCCTACTCCGGTCGTTGCCACGACCGTGGCAACATGCATGCCGAATGGAACATTGGTAAATGTTGCCTTCTTCGTTGTTCCGGTGACGGTTTTGTTGACTCCGTTCAGCGTCGCCTTGTATGACTCCACCGGCGAGCCACCGGAGTTTGCGGGAGCATTCCAAGTGACAACAACGGTCTGTCCAGTTGCCACACCTTTGACATTTGTTGGAGCATCGGCGGCCACGACCACCGTCACGCTGTTCGAGCTCGCAGCCGCAGACTTGAGCGGCACCGTATTTACAGCCTTCACCGTTGCCGTGTAGGTGCCGGCAGCGACACCCGAGATCGTCAGGGTTGTGGTTGGCGCGTTAACGATCGTTGTCTTGCCGGCAAAAACGACCTCATAAGAGCCGATCGAGCCGCCGGTCGTGTTCGGAGCCGTCCAAGTAATAGTCACCTTGTCGGC
>JBBKWJ010000066.1:0-8724 GCA_037968895.1 Acidimicrobiales bacterium | reverse complement strand
ACTGATTGGGAAATGGCGCGCTACTTCGAACGGATCTAGCGCTATCAAGAAAAGGCGGTTAGTGAGCGAAGCGAACGGCCATTACATGCTCGGGTTCGTTCAGCGTCTCGATCACAAGTCCAAGCTCTAGCTCTTCGGCGACGGCCCGAGCAAGCTCTCGAAGTTCCTTCGCCCTTTCGCGATCTCCCTCGTTGCCGCGAGAATCGAGCGCCTGTGCGAGCTCGGCCTGCGTCAGAGCATGGAACGGTCGAGCCCCCATGACCATGGTTCGCTCAAGTGAAGCTTCGTAGTTGGCGATTGCAGCGTCGTAGTCGCCGAGGGTCATGCACAGCGAGCCAAGGTGATGTCGCCCGGTGCCGAAGAAGTTAATCAGACCCATCACTGCATTTCCGTCGGCGTACGGAAGGGCGATGTCGTAGACCACTCTTGCCAAGTCGGCATCGCCTGTTCGTAGCGCCACCCGCGTCTGGGCAACGACGTCATTCCACCACATGTAGTCGAAACGCTCGGACACTGCACGCGGGTCGGGGAGATCAGCGATGTGCGACGAGGCCTCGTTAAGCAGTCCAGCGTCTGCGGCGAACCAAGCACACGAGTAGGCCGCAGCAACACCTGGTTTGAGCGAAGCCTTGTAGAGCAACCCGCTGTGGCCTTTCAACCACAGCGGCACAAAACTGAGTGCACCGAACATCCGGCCGAAATCTTCGATCTGATACTTCGAGAGGAGCTTCTTCAGTTCAGCTATATGGGCTGCTCCGTCGTCGAATCGACCCTGGGCGGTCGAGGTCGAGATCTTCCAACTCAATGTGATCCGGCGACCCTCGATATGGCGCAGACGATCGCCAACCTGCTCGAGCGACGCTGCGGTTTGCTGTGCCTCTTCCCACATCCCAAGCTCCGCGGTGGCAATCAGTCGAAGGTTTAGCGCTTGGAAGGCAACGGCATCGTCCTTTAGCTGCGCAGCCAGCGACTCGAGTTCGTCCGCCATTTCAAGCGCTTCGGGCATCGTGTTTGGGCCGTGGAGCGCCCGGTGATACTCGGCCATCACCAACGCGAGTGTGCGCGGATCGTCGAGGCTGCGAGCAATGGTGAGGGCTTCATCGGCCAGAGGACGTCGTGTCGCGTAGTCGGTTGTCTGCCGCCGCCATAACGCAGCAACCACAAGCAACTTGGCCCGCGTTGCTGACGGTTCAGGGAAGTGCAGAAGTGCTTCATCTACTAGCGCGGTAGCAACGTTCACAGGACTTGCCTGATTCTCTTTCAGTGCACCTCCATACCTGAACGCAGCAGAGGCAAAGAGGTCCCAACGCTCGGCGGTTCGGGCGGCGTCAGCGGCCGCCACCATCGAGGCGCGGCCTTCAGCAAGACCGGCTGCGGTTTGGGCAGCGCCGAGTGCGCCAAGCACCTCCGCAATCTGCGCCCGGTCGGCTAACGGGTCTTGGTGTACCGCATCGGCTGCGACTTGGCTGTATCTGACCGCGTCAAGAAGCGCTATTCGGTCGGATGCCTCGTCTGCTGCGAGTGAGGCGAATCGAACGAGCTCGTCTGGTCGCGCGGCATTGCCGCAACGCTCAAGATGAACGAGGATGTCGGCTGACCGCGCCTTCAGGTCATGTTCGGAGACCGCCGTTACCGCGTCGGCTGCGGCGCGGTGACGACGTCGACGACGGGTCGTTCCGATTCGGTCGTAAAGCGCCCGATGAATCACGGCATGGCGAAACACGAACGAACCATCAAGCGAGGAAGGCTCTTCGTGAACGATCCCCGCCCGTTCGGCAATTTCCAACACATCGAGAATGTCGAAATCGTTTGATTCCGCGAGCCGCTCAAGCTCGGGAATGCGGAAGCTAGTGCCGAGAATCGCCGCATCAGCGAGCACTGCCGCGATATCAGCGCCAAGCCGATCGACTCGGGTGGTCGCCAGCTCTTGCACTGTCGTTGGCATCTCGATCGCGGCGATGTCGCCCGCATCACGAAGCTGTCGTAGGGTGCCAGCCTCTTCCAACGATCGCAGCATTTCAGTCAGGAAGAGCGGGCTACCCGCCGTCTGGCGATAGAGGTGCCTAACAAGTCCAGGAATTAGCCCGTCAGCGACCTGCGCTGCGGACGCAGCCTGCGCCACAAGATCATGGGCCTGAGCCTCATCGAAACGGTTGAGTTCGACTCGCGCCGTGTTCGGTTCTGCCCCAACGCGTTCGAGGAACCGCAACGTGTGCGGTTCTGCGTCAACCTCAGTCGAACGATAGGTACCGGCGATGACTACCGACGCAAGCCCAGCAGAGCGGACAAGGTGCCTGATGAGGTCGAGCGATGGCTCCGAGGCCCAGTGCAGGTCTTCGAAAACAAGCAGCACTGGCTGGTTTCTTGCCACGTCGCGCAACAGATCAGCGATTGCCTCATACAGCCGGAAGCGATCGACATCGCGGCCGGCTTCGTACTCGGGCGCAGAAGCAACCCGATGTTCGAGGCCAGGGATCAAACGAGTCAAGAGACTGCCATGTTTCAGCACGTGCTGGGCGAGCAGCCCAATGGGAGCAACTTCAACCAGATGGTGCAACGCTTCAACGACTTCTCGATAGGGCCCGTCAGCGACCTCGTCGCACCGACCGACAAGACATATTGCGTCGGAATTTGCAGCGTGGGCGGTCGCCACTTGATGAATCAACGTTGACTTACCGGCACCCGGCTCACCACCGAGAAGAACCATCTGGATCTGATGCTCTGACGCAATAAGTGATGCCTCAAGACGGCTTCGCTCAGCAACTCGATCTACGCATACAGCAGGAAGCGGCCGCTCCCGAAGCCAGGGCGAGGATGGCATAGCCTGTTCTGCGCCACTCGAGGCAAGCTGATCCTCTGGGGTGGGCGCGGCGCGAGACGAATCGCTGAGCAGGTTGACCTGGACGGGTTCAGCGACACCCTTCATCGTTCGTTTTCCGAACGGAGTGACCCGAAGCCATGGGGTCGTCGCAAGCCGCTCGGACGTTACCCGCGAGGCAGCAACAAAGTCAGTCGGGGCAACCTCGCACATTCGAGCACCCAGGTGTACCGCCATGCCAACGAAGCCGTCGCCGTTCGGGATGACGTTGCCGGTGTGTATCCCGATCCGCAAATGAATCGCGAGCTTAGAATCGACAACGTGTCGTGATTCGGCGGCGCCGTCGAGCATCAGGAGCGCGGCGCGAGCGGCATCCTCGGGACGCTCGAAGACCGCAGCACAGCCATCACCGTCGTCGGAGAAGATGCGGCCGGCCTGGCCCTCAATAGTGCTCACCAACAGTCGCTTAAGGCGCTGGCGAACCGCAACGGCTGCTTCGTCGCCAATCTCAGACAGCTGACGAGTTGATCCAACCTGATCAGCAAAGAGAATCGTTAGATCAGCCACCACACCCCCTCAACAGTCCAAGAAAAACCAGGGTGGCCGCCATACCCAAGTTCCAGAGTCTAGGGGAACAGGCAAGACTCACACAAAGCCGTCATTTGCCGCTCGGCAACCCATTGACTTTACGGTCCCGGCCCATCGACAATCGTCGACTAGTTTGGCCAACAACACGAGTGGAGGGCTCATGGCACAGGAAAACGGAAGCTGGATTGTTGCGTTGAGCGACATCCATATTGGGTCTGACGCCCCGACGTGCTGGTACCAGTCGAAGGTGCACGAGCCGTACCTCATCGAGGTTCTCGACTGGGTGGTTGCGAACAAGCATCGAATTCGCGAGTTGGTACTCCTCGGCGATGTCGTCGATCTTTGGACCTACCCGTTTGCGTCCGCACCACCCTCGTTCGCCGACGTCGTCGCTCACCACCCGGCGATCTTCGCACCAAACGGCGCTCTCGGCCGGGTCCTCGACGCGCTGGACGGAAATGTCACCTGGGTCGAGGGAAACCACGACATGGGAATCTCAGCCGCTGACGTGGCCTCCATCACTAGCCCTGGCGGCCACCACGTACAGCTGCACGACGAACTCATCTACCAGCCTCTGCCCGACGACGACCGGTTGCTACTCGCCCACGGCCACGAATACACGCTCTTCAACGCTCCCGATCCTGGGAGCCCGTGGGACAACTTGCCTTGTGGCCACTTCGTTACCAGGGCAGTGGCCGAACACTGGTCCAAGACTCTTGCCCCAGGGCAGACCGTCGCCGATCTTGCCGGACAGGGAGCTCCAAACGGCCTCGACCTGAGTGGCTTAGCATCGTCCCTCGCCGACCTTGATGGCACTGGCGTTATCAGCCTGCTCTTCGACTACTTGTCTGGAGCCCTCAATATCGATGAGCACGCCAACATCGCTCTGGCGAGTGGCGAGTCAACGACTCTGGCCGAGGCGAGGAATGCCTTCCGTGGTCGCTGGCGATCATGGGCTGAAGCTGCGGGTGGCGGGAAACAGGGCGAGATCGAGGCGGGTCGTTCGGCCATCGCTGATTTCACTGAAGAGCTGGGATGGTACGCGCAGAAGGAAGCGTTCGCGAAAAACGCCGAGCTTGTCGTGATGGGACACACCCATACCCCGGTCGCAGACCTCGACAATTCACTCGTGAGATATGTGAACACTGGCTTCGAGTGTCCGGCGGCGCCCGATGTCGACAGCAGGGCGCTCACCTTCGCCGTAATTGACATCGCTGAGATCGAAGGCCAGGTGTGGGAGGTAGCCAACGTCGCAGGCAGCTACACCTGCCGACCCGCCGACGCCCACAAGGAGAAGATCACTAAGTGGGGCACGATGGACTTCTCTTGCTACATCGAGATCGACAACAGCCTTAACAGCGAAACACTTGTGCTCGACAGCGCCAGCGTCGAACGCGGACGGTTCGTGAACGAGCCACCCGATCGCATTGAACCTCACGCTGTGGCCCGGATCTGGATCCAGGACGACCTTGGTTTGTATGGATCAGACGGAAAGGTGACCTACCGAGCCGGCCAACGCACCGTCGAGATTCAAGCCAGTTGCCCGACCGGGCTCCTCCCTAATCGTTGCCACAGCACTGAGCCGTTTCAGAGCCGATCCGGCCACGGACTATGGGGCGAAGAAGGGTCAGTCGATCCGATGGGACATCCACTCTTCGTGAAGGTCGCTGTTCCTGCGCCCGTCGCACCAGCCGCCCCGCAACCTGAGAAGCCACACCTGAAGCTGTCATCACCGGCCAACTCAATGGCGAGCCACTACGACGTCGTGATCGTTGGTTCCGGTTATGGCGGAGCGATCGCAGCCTCGAGATTCGCGCGAGCGGGCAAGACTGTTTGTGTTCTCGAACGCGGCAGCGAGAAATGGCCAGGCGACTATCCCGAGACAGCCATCGGAGCGTTTCGACAAACCCAAGTCAATACTTTGAAGCGCCGCTACGGCTCGGCCAAGGCCCTGTACGACTTCCACCGCGACGATGAAGTCAACGTGCTCGTTGGTTGTGGACTTGGGGGGACATCGCTCATCAATGCCAATGTCGCCCTCCGTCCTGACCCTGCCGTGTTCGCCGATGCACGCTGGCCCGAATGTATTCGGGGTGCGAACGGGGTGAAGCTTGATCCGTTCTTCGAACGGGCCGAAGCCTGGCTCGGTTCGAACGCATACCCCAATGCCTCACCAGCGCTCGCCAAGCTCGAAGCGCTCGGTGATGTGGCCAACGCGTTAGACGCACCGCTCCATCGCGCCCCAATCAACGTGACGTTCCAACCCGGCCAAAATCTTGCTGGCGTTGTGCAACCAGCTTGCAACAACTGTGGCAACTGCGTCGCCGGCTGCAATGTTGGCGCCAAAAACACGGTCCTCATGAACTACCTTCCCGATGCCGTGCACCACGGCGCGTCTGTCTTTACCGAGCGCACCGTCGACATCGTGCGGAAAGCTGCTGGCGGCCGGTGGGAGGTCAGCTTCAGTCCGACGGAGGGTCAGCGACGACGCTTCAGAGCACGCAATGAGTTCGTCACGGCCGACATCGTCGTGCTCGCAGCAGGGACCATCGGTTCGACCGAGATTCTCTTCCGGTCCCGCAATGACGGGCTAGCGATGTCACCACATCTCGGCCAGCGATTCAGTGGCAACGGTGACGTACTCGGGTTCGGCTACGGGTCGAACCGAAACACCAATGGCGTTGGCTGGGCCCGGGGCCAGTCGGACCCTCAGGTCGGGCCTTGTATAACGGGCGTCGTTCCGGTCGAGCTGCCCGGTACCAAACCCGGTGACGGCCTCGTCATTGAAGAAGGCGCGATTCCTGGCATTCTCCGGCGCCTCCTTCCCACGCTCCTACTGGTAACGGCGTTTACCGGAAGCGATGCGCCGCTTCGCCAGCGGATCGGCATGGTATTTCGATCATGGCGCGAAGCGGTCGCCAGAACGCTCACCTTTCTTGTCATGAGTGATGAGACAACTACCGGCAGCCTTGAGCTCCAGAATAATAAGGCTGTCGTGGTCTGGCCCGATGCCGACGACGATGCAGACATCATCAAGAGCAACGAAATGCTGAATTCGGTGTGCTCGGCCATAGGCGCCGAATACGCTCCCGCACCCCTCTGGACCGAGGCGATGGGGCACCAACTCATCACCGTCCACCCTCTTGGGGGTTGCGTCATGGCCGACGACGCAAACACTGGCGTTGTGAATGACCGGGGTGAGGTGTTCGCTGGATCTGAAGGAAAAGCGACCCATCATGGCCTCCACGTGCTGGATGGTTCGATTGTTCCACGCCCCGTCGATACCAACCCGTCCCTCACTATCTCTGCTCTAGCTGAGCGAGCAACCCAGCTCATCTGCGATGAACGTGGTTGGTCGCTTGACCTCAATCCCAATTCTTCAATCTGCCTCCCCGGAGACGTACCATCTTCCGACCAGCCCGGGGTTCGATTCACCGAACGAATGGCTGGCTGGTTTGGTCTCGGCGCAGCGACGTTCGAGGACGGCGTAGAACTCGGCCAAGTCGACGCCAGTCCTTTGTCATTCGTGGTGACAATAGACGTACCAGACCTCGGGGCGCTCGAGAACGACCCAGCATCGGTCCAGCGCTTCACCGGCACCGTCGAAGCCCCCGCCCTATCGGCTAGCCCATTAATGATTACCGACAGCGACTTTCGGTTAATGGAGAGGGTCGACGATCGGGCCGAAGAGTGGAACATGAAGTACCACATGCGCCTCACCGATGTCGCGGGGAAAACGTACTGGTTAGATGGACACAAGGTAATTGAGACGGGGCCGATATGGAAGGGCTGGAAAGCGACAACGACGCTCTACACAACTCTCTCCGATGCTGAAGGCCGGCCGATTGGCCGCGGGATCCTGACAATCTCGGTTCGAGATTTGCTAAAGCAACTGGCCTCCATGACCCCAACCAACGCTGGCCGATTCTCAAAGCTCAGGGTCAAGTTCCGTTTCGCGAAAGCGTTCACGGGCAACCTCCTTCCGGTCTATGGCGGCATCCTCGACGAGGATGGTCGTCTGGCGAATGAGCCAATGCCGCCGTCGCGGGTTCTGCGCCTTCCTGATCCTGAGGTCGCGTGGTACTCACCTTCTAGCGGCTGGCACGATCTCGAAGACGACTCGCTCGTCCATGGGGCGCTCTCGGCATCTGAGCTCGTCGACAGCATCCACGCCGATCCCATCCTTGATTGCGTCGGCGACGACGCCGAACTGATGCTCACTCGCTACGAGGGGGGCACGAAAGGACCGGTACTGCTTGCTGCTGGGTTCAGCATGCGTGCCAATTCGTACGCCCAACCGACTATCGCCACCACGATGGCCGAGGCGCTGGTTGAGGCTGACTACGACGTGTGGCTGTTCGACTATCGGGCAAGCATCGCGCTGCCCTCATCGGTCAAGGAGTTCACGATCGACGACATCGCCAAACTCGATTGGCCAGCGGCAGTAGCCGAGGTAAAACGCCGTACCGGCGCAGACAGCGTGCAGGTGATCGGCCACTGCGTCGGCTCAGTCACCATTCTGATGGCGATCTTGGCTGGTCTCGATGGGGTTCGCTCTGCGGTGTGTTCGCAGTTCTCAGTCCATCCCCGCACCAGCCTCCTCAATAGAGCCAAGAACGCTTTCCACGTTGTCGACCTCTTCCACATTGCTGGAATCAAGCGACTCGACCCTGACATTGGTCGCGGTGCCAAGGGATGGGCCATCGATCTTGCCGCAGGTCTCCTTCCGATTCCAAGGGGCGAGGCGTGCCAATTGCCTGTCTGTCGCTGGCTCAACGCCGTCTTCGGGCTGACCCACACACACGCCCAACTCAATGCCGAGACCCACGCCGCATTCACGACAACCTTTGGCACCGGCGAGGTCACGCCGATGCGCCAGCTTTCGAAAATGACACGGAAGCGGAAGGCCGTCGACCACGAAGGCCGAAACACCTACCTGCCAAATGTCGAACGCCTCAACCTCCCGCTGCTATTCATCCAGGGTTCGGAAAACTACATCTTCAAGCCGAAGGGAACGGCGAAGACCTTGTCATGGCTTCGAAAGAACCACGATCCTGCTCTATTCGAACTGCTATACCTCGACGGCTACGCCCACCTCGATGGCATCGTGGGGCGCAACGCATCGGTCGACGTGTTCCCTCACATCATCGCCCACCTCGATGCACATGCGGAGCTGGAATAGACGCCGTGATGTAGTGGTTCAAATTAGAACTAGTTGTATGCAGCAACGCGAATGGAGCCATCAATGGAACAGCCGACCAAAACTGAGGTTGTGCTCGAGACCTTTCCGCTCTCGATGCCGTGGCCGACCCTCGACC
>JBBKWJ010000065.1:0-3527 GCA_037968895.1 Acidimicrobiales bacterium | reverse complement strand
CTGTATGCGACTGCCAAAAAGCGCGCTCATTCGCCGCTGAGCCTGTAACCACCACCGAGCCATTGAACCTCGAAGAGTTCGCAAACGGGTGATCGACTGACGGGAGATTTCACCGTTGTGTAGTGGTCGAGCGACATGGGGCCTGGCGTCCCGTTAAACAGGGCTTGCCGAAGAGAGGAGCACGGCGTCGGTCCTGATTTCACGGTCCGACCCGACACCGTGTCCGAGTTCACCGTGCATTCGCACAGCCCCCATAGTATCGACAGAAAGCGGGGTGCCTATCCAGCACTCGTTGGCATTTTCAGCCGATGCTTCCCAGTGCTCGCCTCTTTCTGTGCGCCCGTTGCAATTCTCAGGTGCTCCTGTGTCGCCGTTGCGATCGTGGTAACTGGTATTGCAGTAAATACTGCTCCGGTGCCGCACGGATACAGGCACAACGCGAGAGCAGACAACGTCACGCCAATACGCGCCGAGGACGGCTTAACAATGCCGAACGCCAACGACGCCATCGCACGCGCCAGGCGTCACAAAACCATCAGAAAGTAACGGATCAGGGTTCCGGCGTGACGCCTCGGCGTTCATCGTCTGACAACGCGCCGGATACAGTGATAGCGAGCGTCGACACGCATCCTGGTGTCCTCGACGCTACGATTCGTTGTCGCCGGTGTCGGTGTGTCTGTGACCCGTTTCTGAGATCCGGGTTTCTGGCGCCTTACCAGCGGGGTCGAAGCCCCCGCCCACAACGACACAATGGCAGAGACCCATGACGATCGATTCCGAACTCGAGGTAGATATCATTCGCTTGCACCATGTCGAACGCTGGGGACCGCACACCATCGCTCGACAGCTCAACGTGCATCACAGCGTGGTCGATCGCGTGCTATCGCAAGCGGGGTTGCCAAAGATCGAGCGGGCGACCCACGCCTCCATGATCGATCCCTATCTGCCGTTCATCATCGAGACGCTGGATAAGTATCCGAAGCCGAGATTGACGGCTGCGCGATTGTTTCACATGGCCCGTGAGCGCGGCTATCGCGGTAGCGAGAGCCACTTCCGTTCTCGTATAGCAGGACTGCGTCCACGACGTCAGCCCGAGGCGTACCTGCGCCTCAGGACCCTGCCAGGAGAACAGGCCCAGGTCGACTGGGGTCACTTCGGGCACATCCAGATCGGACGAGCAAAGCGCCCGCTAATGGCCTTTGTCATCGTGCTCAGCTGGAGCCGTCAGGTGTTCCTTCGCTTCTATCTCAACGCCGTGGGCGACACCTTCGCCGCTGGCCACGTCGAGGCATTCTCACGCTGGAATGGATTACCCAGAACCCTGCTGTATGACAACCTGAAGTCGGCCGTGACCGAACGCCGGGGCAAGGCCATCCGCTTCAATCCTGCTTTGCTGTCCCTTGCCTCGCACTACCACTTCGAACCGCGCCCGGTAGCGGTGGCTCGAGGAAATGAAAAAGGTCGCGTCGAGCGGACAATCAGCTATATAAGAACGAGCTTCTTCGCTGCACGTGAGTGGACGGATCTGAATGATCTGAACGCGCAGGCCGATGCGTGGTGCGACGGCATCGCTGCCGACAGACCCTGTCCGCAAGACTCGACGATGACGGTTCGCGAGGCGTTCGAGCTCGAGCGTGAACACCTTCTTGCGCTTCCCGATAACCCTTGGCCCACGGAGCAGCGGATCGAGGTTCGCGTGCCCAAGACGCCTTACATCCGTGTTGATCTGAACGACTATTCGGTCCCCCACACCTATGTGCAGCGCACGCTGACAGCGATGGCCAGTACCACGATGGTCCGTGTACTCGACGGTGCCGATGAAGTTGCTCGGCATGCTCGCTGCTGGAGTCGTGGTGAGCAGATCGAGAACGCTGCCCATATCGACGCCCTGGTGGCCGAGAAGCGTGCTGCCACCGAGCACCGCGGACAGAACCGACTTCATCATGCCGCCCCGTCTGCCACCATGCTACTCGAGCAGGCCGCCTCACGCGGCACGCCGATCCGCACACTGGTGCGCGAGCTGATGCGACTGCTCGACGAGTACGGCGGCGCGGAAGTCGAAGCCGGTTGTCAGGAGGCCATCGAACGCGGCGTGCCGCATTCGAACGCCGTGCGCCAGAGCCTCGAACGACGACGCGAAGCACGTGGACTTGCTCCGCCGATGACAATCGCATTGCCCGAGGACTCGCGCGCTCGCGACATCGTCGTACGCACCGCGTCCCTCGCCGACTACGATCACATCAACCCTGTCCCCGACACGCACACCACAGAACCTGGAGAACATGACAATGAACCCACCAGAGACTGATACCATCGATCGACAACGGCTCCTCGAACGCGCCGAAGCGCTGAGTCTGCATGGACTGCTCGCGCACTGGGACGAACTTGACGAGACTCGGCTGAGGCTCGTGAACACGCTGCTCACGTGGGAGGAGCAGGTTCGTCGCCAGCGCGGGCTGGAACGGCGTCTCGGCTCGGCTCATCTGGGTAAGTTCAAGCCACTGGCTGATTTCGACTGGGCCTGGCCCGAGCAGATCGACCGGGCCACGCTGAACCAGCTGATGACACTCGAGTTCATTGACTCCGGCACCAACGTCCTGCTCGTCGGCCCCAATGGCGTTGGCAAGTCCACGCTGGCGCAGAACATCATTCATCGCGCCGTGCTCGCCGGGCACTCCGCCCGCTTCATCACCGCCGCGAAGATGCTCGGGGACCTGGCCAGTCAGGACGGAGCGAGCGCGCTTGAGCGACGGCTTCGTTACTACGCCCGCCCCGAACTGCTCGCGATCGATGAACTGGGCTATCTCGCCTACAGCAACCGTCACGCGGATCTGCTGTTCGAGGTGGTCAACAGACGTTATGAGAAAAAGCCGATTGTGATCACCACCAACCGCCCGTTCAGCGAATGGAACGAGGTCTTCCCCAATGCCCCCTGTGTGGTCTCGATCGTCGATCGGCTGATCCACCACTCCGAGATCCTCGTCATCAAAGGTGAGTCCTACCGAATGCATGAAGCCACCACGCGCGCCTCGCAGAAGAAACCTGGCCGCACGGCAACGAAGAAGAAGGTCGACGACAATAACAAGAAGGGGACTCCGGCATGAGTGACAACGACCCCTTTGGCTTTCGCACGATCGGCGTTACCACATGCTGGAGTACCGACGAGGCCGAACAGGTGCTGGCCTTTCTGGATGGACTCCGGAACGACATCTGGGTTCGCTATGGCGAGCAGATTGAGCGACGCCGGCACGACACCGAACGCCTGACGGCGCTCAGTGAGCAACAGCAGCCATTGGATCTCGACGACCCACCGTTCTGAAATTCAGCAGAGTCACCGTCGTTGAGTCTCCGACGGTGTGCTCAATCCAGGACAGCGGCGAATAACCGCGGAAATACGTAATCGGAAACACGCCTACCCTCAAGTGGGTTGCCCGGTCATCCGCTGAGACGGGCACTTTCGGGATCGTTAGATTGTTCCGAGGGGACCAGCGCACGGACCAGTTTACGCATATCCAGCACACCAACCG
>JBBKWJ010000064.1:0-3336 GCA_037968895.1 Acidimicrobiales bacterium | reverse complement strand
GGCGGTTCGGTCCTGTTCGTACTCAGTGACGGCGCCGTGGCCGGTGCGCTGACGTTGGCCGATGAAATTCGCCCTGAATCCAGAATCGCAGTCGACGCCCTGCACGCTCGGGGCAAGAGGGTGGTGTTGATTACCGGCGACGCCAAACAGGTCGCCGACGCCGTTGCTGAGCAGCTCGGTATCGACGAGGTCTTCGCCGAAGTGCTCCCCCACGACAAG
The DNA here is from genome assembly GCA_037968895.1 of Acidimicrobiales bacterium. Classification (GTDB taxonomy): domain Bacteria; phylum Actinomycetota; class Acidimicrobiia; order Acidimicrobiales; family SZUA-35; genus JBBKWJ01. Next base: position 3,117 of record JBBKWJ010000064.1, on the reverse strand, counting down.
GACTCCAAAGTGGCCGAGCTTCAGGGCCGAGGCTTGAGGGTGGCCATGGTCGGCGACGGGGTTAACGACGCCCCCGCGCTGGCTCGTGCTGACGTCGGTATTGCCATCGGCGCTGGAACAGACGTCGCAATCGAATCCGCCGGTGTCGTCTTGGCCTCCAGCGACCCACGGGCCGTAATCGGCATCATCGACCTTTCAAAGGCCACCTACAAGAAGATGGTCCAGAACCTGGTGTGGGCCACTGGGTACAACCTGTTGGCGATCCCGGTCGCGGCAGGCGCATTCGCCTTCGCCGGAATCAACCTTCCGCCTGCGGCTGCCGCAGTTGCCATGAGCGCATCGACCATGATCGTGGCCGCCAACGCCCAACTCCTGCGCCGCCTCGACCTTCGCCCCGAACCACTACCCGACGTGTGAGAGACTCCACGGATGCCAAAGTTGCGAGATCTCCGACCGGTTGACGTCACGTTTGCCTTAGCTGGCCCCAACCAGAATACGATCCGGCAACAGATCGACGCTTCGGCCGACGATCTATTCCGTTGTCTCGAAGACGGTCCGGCCTGGAACGAGTGGCTCAACATCGACATCGAATGGACTTCGGATAAGCCGTTCGGAATCGGCACTACTCGCACGGTCACGGGGCCCAAAATGCGAATCGACGAATACTTCCTCGCCTGGGAACCGGGCCGCCAGATGAACTTCCGATTCGACCGGACGACGCTCCCCGTCACTGCGTTCGCCGAGGACTACCTCATCGAATCGCTTGGCCCAGACAAATGCGAACTCGTGTGGAGCTACGCGTATGAGTGGGATGGTCCATTGCGGCAAGCTAGCGGACCACTATTCGGCATCTTCTTTGCCACGAACGCTCGACGATCGGCCAAGCGTCTTGCCGCGCTCATGGCTAACAGCGGAACCCGTTTCAGCCGGCCGTGAACCTCACCCCGAGGAGCTGACTGACTTCGATCCCGAGGGCCTGCGCCAGTGCTTACTGTCAACTCACCGCTGTCATGTTTTGGTTGCGTCGAAGTGACTATCGTTATATATTCACATCTATGCAGGTGTTAGTAATGATTAGTCTCAACCACCGAGTTGGCGACTGATGGGCGGCGATCACAACCACGGCGCCGGTCTAGCTCGCGCCGGTGAGCGCCATCGCGGTCGACTGCTCATCGCGTTTGCGATTATCTTCGCCTTCTTCATTGTCGAGGCCATCGCTGGGTTCTTAACAAACTCCCTGGCCTTGCTTTCCGATGCGGGCCACATGCTCACCGACGTCATCGGCCTCGGCATGGCTCTCGCTGCGATCCAGTTGGCTTCCCGATTCGAACGAAACCGTGCTCAGCAACGATCCAGCCATACGTTCGGGCTCTATCGCTTGGAAATCCTCGCCGCTTTCGTCAACGCTCTACTGCTTTTTGGTGTAGCAATTTGGGTTCTGATCGAAGCGGTTCGACGGTTGTTCGGTGAGCCCGAGGTGCTCGGCATACCGATGTTGATTGTCGCCATCCTCGGCCTGCTCGCCAACCTTGTCGCCTTCGCACTGTTACGAGAGGGAGCGAAAGAATCCCTCAATGTCGAAGGCGCCTACCTTGAGGTGCTCGCTGACACGATCGGCTCAGTCGGGGTTATCGTCGCCGCGATTCTGCTAGAGGTGTTTGGGTGGGCATGGATCGATCCTGTCATCGGCGCAGGCATCGGTTTGTGGATCCTGCCTCGAACCTGGCGCCTCGGCGGGCGAGCCGTTCGAATCCTTTTGCAGGCCGCACCGAAACACGTCGACCTCGACGCACTTGCCCATGACCTCAACTCGATCCCTGGTGTTGTCGACGTTCACGACCTACACGTGTGGACACTCACTTCCGAGATGGAAAGCGCATCGGCGCATCTGATGACCAGCGTTGGCACCGACAGCCATGCGGTACTCGACCAAGCCCGCCAGGTCCTAACCGACTCGTATGGCATCGTGCACGGCACCTTCCAGGTCGAACCAGACACGCACAACGGCTGTCACGAGGTCACGTGGTGAACACTCCAAACATCAGCACACCGATCTCACCCGTCGAGGGCACGCGCCTCCGCACCCGAGCCCGGCAGCTCGCGTGGGCCACGGTGGTGTGGAACGTCGTCGAGGCGCTCGTCGCAATCATCGCAGGCACCGCGGCGGGCTCCGCGGCCCTAGTCGGTTTCGGTCTCGACTCAACCATCGAAGTTGCCTCGGCGCTCGTCATCATCTGGCAGTTCTCCGGACTCGACGAGCAACGAGAGCAACGAGCCTTGCGAATGATCGCGATCAGCTTCTTCGCTCTTGCCGCATACGTCTCAGCTCGGGCCGTATTCGACCTGACAAGCGGGAACGAGGCCGATACGAGCACTATCGGGATTGCCTTGGCATTCGCGTCGTTGGTCGTGATGCCGGCTCTCGCTGTGGCGAAGCGGCGGACCGGACAACAGCTCGGATCGGCCACCGTCACCGCCGACAGCCAGCAGACATGGCTATGCACCTACCTGTCAGCCATCCTGCTCGTCGGGCTTGTTCTGAATGCGACCGTCGGCTGGTGGTGGGCTGACCCGATCGCGGCACTGATCATCGCCGCTCTCGCCATACGTGAAGGTCGGGAAGCCTGGAATGGCGACACCTGCTGCGACTAACATCCACGAATACCAAAAACAGTCGAAACGACAAAAGGCGTGACAACGAATGTCAGTCGAACTGGGCAATGGACACGTGTCTCGCCGCAATCGGGATCGAAGAGACGGCATGCAGCCAAGTATGAGCGTGATCCGTAACTGCGTCGCGGCCGGAGCGCTTGTGCTGCTCCTGGGAGCGTGCTCCTCCTCATCGACCGACGAGCTCGAGAGCACGGGGACCGACGTTGTCGATCAGAGCGAGACGGCTACCACCGAGGCCGCATCGGTAGAATCGTTGCTAACGGTAGCCACGCCGGAGATCGGTGCTGTGTTCCCGAGTCCATCCGCCATCAGTGGCGAGTCCTCCTCCCCCACGGTGGACTACGTGCTGTCAGCAGGCGACCTGGTGCTGGCCGAAGGCACGATCGACGTAACCGACGGCGAGTTCTCGACCACGGTCGAGTTCACCAACACGTGCTGCATCGA
>JBBKWJ010000063.1:0-25799 GCA_037968895.1 Acidimicrobiales bacterium | reverse complement strand
CCGAGCGAGATATCGCGAGCGGCGTCTGCCGCGCTCATGCCGATCTCGTGTCGCGACGTCGCCTCACGGACAACGAACTCGAGGTAGTCCTTTACCGCCTGGACACCAGCGGCATCGGTAAGCGGGCCGTGGCCAGGAACTATGACGTCGCAATCGAGATCGAGTATGCGGTCACAGGCGGCGAGCCAATTACTCACCGGTCCATCCCAGACGATCGGTGTTCCTTCGATGAACAGAATGTCACCGGTGAAGATCGTCTTGGCGTCTGGTACATACACGAGCACATCGCCCGCGGTGTGGGCGGGGCCGACCTCAACAAGCTCGACCGACCGGCCGCCAGCTTGGACAGTTAGCTCTCCGGTGAACGTTCGGTCGGGAGCGCGTAGATCGATGTTGTCGAACCGAAATGCACCGAAGGAATCTTGTAGATACTGAGTGACCTGAGGCCCAAGATCGATCTCGAGGAGCTTGGCCAATCCAGAAGGTGGCAGGTTCTCCATCTCGGCCGCCGACGCCGCCGAGGCAATGATTTCTGCCCCTGTGATCAGCTGGTTCCCATAGCAATGGTCGCCATTGGCATGGGTGTTCACCAGCGTCTCGATCGGCACGGTGTCAACCACAGAAGCCATTGCATCGAGCATCTGCTGGGTAAGAGCCAAGTCGAACAAGGTGTCGACGAGGAGCGAGCTTCCGTCGCCAACGACGAGGCCGGCGTTGCTCCAGCCCCAACCGCCATCAGGTTGAAGGTACGCGTGGATTCCGTCAGCGACTTCGTGCAGGCCCTTGGTGTATGAAGACATCAGAACGTGAGAATATCAGTCCTGTTTCCTTGGCGTGAATTCGTCTGGCGACCGAACGTGTCGAGTCGGGAAAGGATTAGCTCCATCGACGGGCGCTTGCTGCCGATAGCGGCGACAGTTACTGATGCCGTGAACGAGATGAGTTGGCCATCGAATTCGACAGGGAACGCAACCTCGTGACGGAGACGGTCGGCGATGATGGTGAGTTGATCGGGCTCGGAGTCGGTGGCGAGAAGGGCTAGGAAAGCCGAGTCGTCGAACCGGCCAAGAAGGTCGGGTCCCCTGAGCCGATTCTGGATACGTTCGCCCACCTGACGGCTGACACGCTCGACAACACGAGAACCACGCTCAGATTTGAGTCCGTCGAGGTCGTCGATCCAAATGGCGATGATTGCAATCGGCTTCGCTGGCACTGCCGCGAGCCGCTGATGTAGCTGTTCGAGCAAGTGATAGCGGTTTGGGAGCCCGGTGACCGAGTCGTGAGTAAGCATGCCGCCGGCCTGGGCCGAGAGCATGTGCTCCGACGCCATCGATCGCATGCTGACGATGACCAGGCGGTCGGTCAGGCGCTTGCCTGAGAACTCAAGCGGGTTGAGACCGTTAGCGAGGCGAACTGAACGGTGAACTAGCAAGTGTTCGTCGACGTTGAGCAAAATCTCTACATCGCGCTGGTGCTCGGTCACCACAAGATCAGCGAGGGGCGTACCAACCAGACGGTTGCGAGGAATCCCAGTGAGCTCAATGCACTCCGGGTTGGTCCCAATGATATTTCCCTCATCGATGATCACGGCTGCAGCCGGCATCATGCGAAGAAGATCAACGAGTTTTTGAGACTCGATGGTCATATGTACTCCTGAATCGCTTCAACTGCTGCCAGTAAAGCGTTTTCGACAACTTCGGTCAGTGCAGGATGAATGTAGAACACCTGCTCGGCGACGGCCTGAGCCGTTTGACTAAACTGCATGGCCTGAATTACCGGTTGGATGAGGGACGCAGCCTGTGGACCGAGGATGTGGCAGCCAAGAATGAGCCCAGTTTCGGGGCTTACGAGTACCTTCGCGAACGACTCAGAATCGTTGAGCGCCCATCCATATGCAGTGCTTCCGTAGTCACGCATTCCAACCACGTACGCGACACCTTCAGCAATTGCGTCTTCCTCGGTGAGCCCGACGCTGGCGATCTGGGGATGGCTGAATACGGCAGCAGGAACTGCTCGGTAGTCGATCTGGCGCCGTTGCTCGGGGTGCGCGATGTTCCAGAACGCAACTTTTGCCTCGGCGTTCGCCACGTGCTTTAGCTGGAAGCGGTTAGCGACATCACCGATCGCATAGACGCCTGGGACCACGGATTCCATGTGGGCGTCGACTTCGATCCGGTTGTAGTAGTCGCACGTGAGGCCGCCCGCTTCGGCCTCGACAAGGTCGGCATTTGAAGTGCGGCCGGTGGCGACGAGGATCTCGTCAAACTCGAACGTTTCGCCCCGCACGTGTACGACAATCTCACCGTTGATCTCCTCGATCAGGTCGGGGACGCAGCCGAGACGCAGCGTTGCCCGCTCACGGAACAGCTCGGTGAATCGTGACGAGATATCGGCATCGTGGACGCCAAGCAGCTTGTCACTCCTATTGAACATGGTGACATCCGAGCCAAGGCCGCTGAACACGTGGCCCATTTCGACTGCGATGAAGCCTCCACCAATGATGCCGAGCCGCTTGGGGAGCGTCTCCAGCCGCATGATGGTGTCCGAGGTGTGGTGTCGAACGTCGGCGAGACCGGGAATGGGCAGAATCGTTGGACGGGATCCTACGCCGACAAGGATCGTCGGGGCGGAGATCGTTCGACCGTTGACTTCTAGTGTCTTTGGGCCAACAAACCGGGCGAGCCCGTGGATGTATTCGACGTTCGGCGTACCGGTTGCCCGATACTCCTCGCCCCCAGATGCGATTGGGTCGATGAGCCCGAAGACCCGATCGCGAATGGCCTCAAAGTCAGACCCATTGAGGGTCAGATCAACATTGATTCGGGCCGCCTCTCGGGGCGAGACCGCAGCGTCTGCAGGCAGAACGAACATCTTTGATGGGATGCAACCAACGTTGAGGCACGTGCCGCCAAACGTGCCCTTCTCGATGAGAATTATTCGTTTGTCACTCAAGTAGTCAGGGATCGAGTTGCCACTACCACTGCCGATAATGATGAGATCTGCGTCGTACGTGGGGGTGGGCAAGGTGCGCGGTCCGATCTCGTTGTGAATCTGGCGTATTGGTCGCCAGCGGTGACGAAAGGGTCAAGCCTACGCGCTAGTCGGACTTGCCAGGGGTTCCTCCCGCAACAGTCCAGTCGACCTCGTCGGCCCGAAGTGGTCGCATCATGATGTCGAGGGCGGTCCAGAGGGTCCGTGTCAGCGGGAAGATAAGTATCGGGAACAGGACAGCGACGGCGACGCCAGCGATGATGATCGGCCAAACTTTGAAGTCGGGGGAAGTCGCAATGAGCCCACCGAGTAGGACGATAGCGAGCAGGGGAAAACTCAGGATGATGCTGATGCCTATTGCCCCGGTCCAGTGCCCAGCAATTCGCTCGAAGACCAGACCGCACGAACCGCAGTTCTCGCGCATCGAGAACCAGCGTGAGAAGTTGTCCCGGCTCCCGCAAGCGGGGCACTGCACGAGCAGGCCGCGTTTCAGCAGCACCATCTTGCGGGGAGGAGTCGGGACGAAATCAGGCGAAGTCCGCACCGAGTCAATCTACGGCGGCTCAGTAAGATACGCGAACTGCCGATTGTGAAGTGGTGCCTGCAATGGGGCCTCGCTGTCTTCCACCGCCAGAGGAGTCGTCGCTACGTGAAGACCAATTCAGTACCGCTGCGTCGCCTTGGCGCACAATCCATCCTCCTCCTTCTCCTTCACGTGCTTTTCCAGGTCTCGATCGGCTCTGGCATTTGGACCGTTGACGAGGGTGCGTACCAGATGCAAAGCAAATGGATTCAGGATGGTTACTGGACCGAGCCGATACCGGAGTCGTCGTTGGGCGGAGCCGACGGTTCGCTAGTTGCCCTTCCCGTCCAAAACGGCACGGAGATTTCGGGCGATGTGTGGGCGCCGTACGTCAAGCACCCTGGTTTCCCTGCGTTGCTCGCGGTCTCCAGCACGATCTTTGGCGGTTGGGGCGCACCGCTTGTGAGCATCTTTGCCGCAGTGTGTGCTTCGGCATTGGTGGGCGCAAGCGTTCGGTCCAACCACGTTGCTGCGTTCTGGCTCTGTGGTATCGCCACTCCCCTGCTGTTTCACGCGCAAGTCGTGTGGGCCCATTCGGTTGGTGTTGCGGCCGCGGCCCTCGTGGTTAACGGCATCGTCCGCTCGACATCCCAAACGTCGGTTCGAGTGTCGGCGCTCGCTGAGATTGCGGCTGGCCTCATCGTTGTCGTTTTGGTTCGGGGCGAAGGCCTGATCTTCGGCGTCGCCGTCGTACTCGGCCTCACCTATGACTGGCTTCGAAGTGGACGCTCCTGGGCAATGATTTCGCGCCCGGCTGCAGCAGGAATCGGCCTGGTGGTCGGTTTCGGCATTGACACGCTGTGGCGAACCTCAGTGATGGCGGGCCGACTGGTCTCCAGTTCGACGACCGACTTGAGCCGGATTACGCCGATCGAGCGGGTCGAGGCCTTCTTCATTGCGACGATTGCACTGGGTCGACCGCCCGTTATACAATTGGTGCGTCTCGTTGTCTTGGTGCTCGCAATTCTCGGCGGCATCGCCGTACAGCGGGGTCACAAGCTTCCAGTGTGGGCGATCCCGCTCTTCGCCGCTCTCGGCGCGGCAGCTTGTCTTGACCGGCCCGAGAACACAGGGCTGCTCATCGCTGCCCCCATTGTTACCTTCGGCGTCGTTGCCGCCGTTCGCACTGCTACTGAAAACTCCCTATTGCGTATTTCAGTGCTGTACTGGCTTGGAGTCGCCGCAACTGTCTATTCGACGACAGCTGGCCTCGACTTCGGGGGTCGCCTGATTCTTCTCTCGCTGCCCGCCCTTGTGGTCGTGGCCGCTGGCCCTGTTGTCGACCTGGTGAAACGATACGGACAGACCGCCATTCTCGCTCTCGCCGTTCTCGTTGGCGCTCAGGGTTACGGAGCCTGGCAGCTTCTTAACAACAGTCATGCCGCGTCGTCGACAGTCGCCGAGGAGGTAGCGGTATTCGCCGCTGACCACCCCGAAGCGTTGCTCGTAGCGCCCGAGATCAGAAGTGGCAGGATCGTGTGGGACCAACACCCCATCAGAATGGTGATGACCACCGAGAAGACGACCGGGCCGTTCCTTGAAGGTCACACAGACGACGAGGTATGGCTGATCGGCTCAGGCTTCGCCCTCTCATGGGTTGAGGCACAGATTCCTGATGGATGGGTGCAGGTCGACGAGTACGAAGCCTCGCTTCTCAGCGCCATTCGAATCGAGCCAGTTAACTAGCAAGTCCCAGGCGGTGCATGGCTTCGGTCATGTCGGCGGTTGATCCAGCGTAGGAGAAGCGGATGAAGTCATCGCCACGCTCGCGGTCGAAGTCGAGGCCAGGTGTGGCTGCGATCCCGAGCTGCTCGAGCCAAGTCGCGGCCAACGCCGTCGCGGTCTGTCCGGTGTGCGAAATATCGACCCAGACGTAAAACGCCCCATCAGCGGGTGCAACGCGATCGAAGCCGGCCGCAGCCAAACCGTCAAGAAGAACCCGTCGGTTCTGCTGGTAGCGAGCGACGTTGGCGTCGAGCTCCTCGGTTGCGTCGAACGCCGCCAGTCCTGCGATCTGGCTGACCGCGGGCGCCGCGATGGTGAGGTTTTGGGCGAGACGCTCGATCGCCCCGATGAGCTGGGGCGGCACGACGAGCCAACCGAGTCGCCAGCCGGTCATTGAGAAGTACTTGCTGAAGCTGTTGAAGACGACGACCTCGTTGTCATGCGACAGGACGCTTGGGGCTGGCTGATCGAACGTGATGCCGTGGTAGATCTCGTCGACGACGAGCGCCACTGTGTGCTCCCGGGCCCAAGCGGTGAGCAGGGCCAGATCTGAGTCGAACAGGACAGTTCCGGTCGGATTACTTGGGCTGGCTAGAACGAGACCGTCGAGCGGTCCAACCGCGTCGAGTTGCTCGACGGTGGGACGAAACCCGGTATCGAAGCCAACGGGAATGTTGACAACCTCGATTCCGAAGGCTTCAAGGTCGTTGCGATAACACGGGTAGCCGGGTGACAAGACCCCAACCCGGTCGCCGACGTCGAACAAGGCAAGAAACGCGAGGACACAGCTGCCTGAAGCGCCGGTGGTAATTGCGATCCGTTCGGCCGGGACGTCGAGCCCGTAGCACTCGTCGTACCACTGGCTCACCCTCAATCGAAGCTCGGGCATGCCGAGCGCAGCCGTGTAGCCAAGCGGGTCGCTCTCAATCGCAGTGGCAACTGCGTCAAGCGCTGCTCGTGGGGCCCCAGTCGACGGTTGGCCAACCTCGAGATGAAGCACCCCATGGCCCGCCGCTTCACGGGCGGCCGCAGCCCTCATCATTTCCATGACCAGGAATGGTGCAACCGCACTTCGCTTTGAGGGTTGAATCGCACTCGGCTGCGAGTGCCCGACGCTGCTTCGTTTCTCAGGGCTGGCCATGTCCCCTATCCTGCCCGACGGAGGTCGAAATGACGAAGATTGGCTTTATTGGTCTTGGTGTGATGGGTTACCCGATGGCCCGGCACTTACAACAAGGTGGACACGACGTCACCGTGTACAACCGGACGGCGTCGAAAGCCGACGCATGGGTGAAAGAGATGGGCGAATATGGCGGGTCGGCTGCTCCCACTCCACGACTCGCAGCCGAGGGGGCCGACATCGTGTTCACGATTGTGGGCGCCGACGACGATGTGCGAAGCGTTGTGTACGGCGACGAGGGAGCACTGACGGCCATGAAGGCCGGTTCGGTTCTGGTCGACCACACCACGGCCTCAGCAGGTCTCGCCCGCGAACTGAGCGAGCGATGTTCGGCGGTCGGTGTCGGTTTTGTTGATGGGCCGGTGTCTGGCGGTCAGAGCGGGGCCGAGAACGGCACGCTCACGATCATGTGCGGCGGCACGGCCGAGGCATTCGACGCAATGGCTCCTGTGGCCGATTGTTATGCCGTGGCTGTCACCTTGCTCGGCGACGCGGGCAGCGGTCAGCTCACCAAGATGGTGAACCAACTCTGCATCGCCGGCTTGCTGCAAGGGCTGGCCGAAGGGATCCATCTTGGCATGCTTGCCGGGCTCGACATTGCCGCTGTGGTTGATGTGATCTCAAAGGGAGCCGCCGGCTCCTGGCAGATGGCAAATCGGGGAACCACGATGGCGAACGGCGAATTCGAGTTCGGCTTCGCTGTTGATTGGATGCGAAAAGATCTCGGGATTGCGTTGGCCGAGGGCAAGTCGCTCGGAGCGAGCCTTCCCGTTGCCGCCCAAGTTGATCAGTTCTACGCCAAAGTGCAAGCCAGGGGTGGGAACCGGTGGGATACGTCGAGCCTCATTGACTTGTTGACGAATCCGTAATTCCACACCCCGTCGGTCGCGGTCAACCCGACGTTTGTAGCGGAGAGCTACCGCTCAGGCGTACGCCGGTCTCAGACTCTGGGTCGTACTGATCGATCTCGAGGTCTCCGTCGAAACCATCGGCTGCTCGTGTGAGCAGGATCTCGGTCTCTGGCCACGGATCATCCGAGACCGAGATTTCGCCCTTGACCAATTCGACGCCGAGCTCATTGGCCGTGAAGTAGGCGACCATCTGGTCATACCCATTGACCGGTCCATCCCAGCTAAGGGTGTAGTAGACGTCTTCGCCGTAGTCATCGACGGAGATGCTTGCGTAGTCGCGGTACAACGATGGCTCGACAACAGGGTTGCTCAGCCATCCCCAAATTGCTTGGTTAAAAAGCAACTCTGTTTGACCAGCGATGTACTCGCCATAGATGTAGAGCCGCATCTCGGGCTGCCGGCTTGAATCTCCATCTGAGTACCGGAAGGTCATCTCACTAATTGTTCCGCCCTCAGCCGCGGGAGTGAACGAAAGGCTTGTCGCGTTGTCTTCAAGGTCTTCGTCGATGCCTGACGCCACCCAATCCGTATCGCCGAGCATCGCCGGGATTCCTTCGCGGAACCAGTCACGGTCGAACGACGGCAGGAATTCTGTTGTCACAGAGAAGGACGATTCTGAACCCTCATCCCAGAAGTTTTGGCTGGAATCCATATAGGTGAGCACGAGACCATCGGGCAACGGAACCTCCGAAGGGAAGGTCATCACCTCGACAAGGAATGGTTGCAGGTCCAAATCTCCGAGCGCACCAAAGGCTTCGAGTTCGCGGATCGGCCCGGTCCGGCCAACCGCCGAAGACGCAGGATCGGAGTTCGCTGACTCAGTGCCTTCGGCTGATGCGTCGTCGCTCGCCTCTTCATCAACTTCGGTCGGCTCGGCCTCGTCGCTGCCGCCACTGCTACCAACGCCGTTGCCGATTCCATCGCCCGAACCGGACGACGATGCTTCTATTGCGGTTTCTGATTCGCTGCTCCCGCACGCCGATGCGATGAGTGCGGCCGCAAAAAGCAGGCTCATCACTCGTAGCAGCCGAGTCGCGTCGCGCTGACCTGTTGTCTTTCTCATGTTCCCTCCAATGGTTACTTGCCCTCGAGTATTGCTTGGCCGGTTAAACACGGCCTAAACCGAGTGCTGCTCGGCGTTGCGCGCAACGTTTATTTGGCGTTAACGAACTCAGCGCATCATCGCTCCATGTCTCCCGTTTGCGCCGACCTGTGGTAACAACCGCCTATGACTGCTGTCGCTGAAGACCCCTCGTGGGCTCCAACGTTCTTCGATCCGGCACCAAGCCGGTCTCGAGTCGAGTCCGTAGCGTTCGTGCCGATGGATCGGCGGCTGCGAAATGAGCTCATTAGCCAGTGCTACGCCGACATTTCCGATGCCATGGCTTCGTTGTTGGGGCACGAGAACGCGACGTGGGCCACATACGGCCATTGGGCCAGCCGAACGATCGGCCAGTACTTGTCGCTCCCAGTGCCTGGCATGGGCGAGCGGATCTCGAGGGCGTTCGGTCACGGCAACCGTGACGTGTTCGCCGACATCGGCCGCGCTCACACCACGTTTCTTGAGACCGTCGGCGAGGCGTACCACGCGTCCGCTGACCTCGACGAAGCGTGGGTCCGATGTGAGGCTGCGCTTGGACGGATCGAAGTTGAGCCCCCTGGCCGACCTGGAGCCGGCGAGGATGAGTTCTGGAACGACCTCGCAAAGCCGGGCGCGGCGAAGACGAATCGGCTACTCATTCTCGGGTTTCGCGCCTACCGGGAAGCGATCGAGACGACAGATGCCGAGGAGAAGTCGCACCTGATTCTGCTCGGTAACGCGATGATGGGGCTTCACGAGCAGAAGCGCCTCTCGGTCGCAATCAGCATGGGGTTCCGCAATTGGCTTCGGCGTCTCACCACAATATGGCGGCCGATGCAGACGAACCGCGATTGGTCATTGCAGGATCCGGGCCGCTGGCGTTTGCGGCTTGAAAACTGGTGGATTGGTTTCGCGACGAAGCATCTCATCGCAGTCGAACTACCAAACGCAAGCGTGAAAGTCGGGAAACCGGTGCCGCCGGCGGAAGATGCGATCATGATCGAGAGACTCTCGCTGGGTGCGCCAGCCTCGTATCGACAGGATTCGATCGAAAATCTAGATCACGACGTCCTGCTAGGACTTCTCTACGACAAGTTTGACGTGACCGGCGAGCCAGTGGACTGCTGGAATGACCTGGCCGATCGGATGTCCTACATCATTGCTCTTTTCGCCTCGACGCAACGATCTAAGATCTGGTTCGACGCAGCGGGGAAAACGGTCAGGGTGCCCGTGTGGGAGCCATACGACGCTGAGCTCAAGGCTCAGGCGACCCGACTTGCCACAGCACCTACTGGAGTTCCCGCAACGAACGGGACTCCGTCGCCGTTGACCGACGCCTACTTAGACTCCCTCCGGCAGCGCCCGACCTATCCCCTGGCCGAAGAAGCGGCGTCGCTCTCGTTTGGGGCGGTGCACCGTAAGGGCTACCGGTCTGAGTATCTCGACACCGTCAGGGCCGATGTCAGCTTCCGCTATGACACGATGCGCGAACACGGTTTTTTACTCGACCCGAAGACGGCGCGTGTTGCGAGGCGAATGTTCGAAAACTGGAACACGCTGTTCTTCATGGCGCTCCTTTTCCGATCGTTGCCGGATGCATACGCCGCGGCTCGTGGCGTCCGAGTCATCGGCGCCATTTCCGACTTGGCCACCGATCCGTTCCGCAGAGCAAGCGAAACTGCTCGATTTGTCGACGACTTGCTCAAATCGGACGAAGGTTGGAAGAACGGTGCGCTGGTGAAGAATGGCGCGGCCTACTCGTCGGTCGAAGGAGTTAGGGCGATCCATGGGATTGCGGCCAGCCAGCTGCTGGATCGCGGCTGGGACAGTCAGTCATACGGTCTGCCGCTCAACCAGGAAGATGTGCTGGGAACGGCATTGAGTTTCGCCGTTCCCGCCTTCGAGATGCTTGAGCAAATGGGACTCGACATCGACGATGAGAAGCGAGATGCGTACACCCAATTCTGGCTCGGCGTCGGATACCTCTTAGGAGCTCCGCTTGAAGCAGTCACTCGCGAAGGAGCGCGGGGTCGGGTTCCGTTGACGTATCGCGAAGGTCAGGCGGTGGCCCAAGCGATTCGTCGTCGACATCACGCCCGATCATTCGACGGCGTCCGGCTCTCCGAGGCATTGCTTGAGGGGGTTGGCGATGGCTTCCCGAAGTCGTTTGATTGGCTTGCGACCGGCTTGATCCAGGCAGTTGGTGACCCCGACGTGGTGCGCATACTGCTGGCGGGGCAAGGCGAAGGCCGCAAACGATCACAATTCATTGGATCGGCAATGCGGTTTAGCCTTCGTTCTCGTGTCACGCGGCGGCCGACGCGAGCAGCGATTCGAATGGCTGGCGAACGATGGCTTGAGCCATTCATGGATGAGGGGGCATCACGCCCATACCGACGGCCTCGTCGTAAGAACGCTCGCCGCCGTCCACCGATTGGGACCGCCGACCTTGAGATTTGGCCACTTGGCTGTAGCGATCTAGGACCGTCGGAGAAGTCCGACTAGCGGTCCGGTCACGTCGTCCTCCGTACCGAGGTCGACGAACCCGAACTCGTTTCGTAGGGCGCCAGCTAGTGCCTCGTAGCGGACGTAGTCGTCACCAAGCAGCGGTTGCACTCGATCGAAACGGTCCGCAAACGACAGTGCCTTCGCTGCGTTCTCGCGTTCGCCGAGGTCAGACAGAACGAGCACCGCTTCCTTGGCCAGGAAGCCGATCTGTGCTGCGGCCTGGGCTCGCCCCCAGAACGCAATGACGTCAGCGAGCATGTCGACGGCTTGGATCGATCGGTCCTGACGCCTTAGCGCAACCGCAAGCGACCCCATTGCCATGCCTTGGACGAAGCGGTTGTTGACTTGTCGAGCAAGCCGAATAGCAGTCGAGAAGTGCCGCAGGGCGTCCTGGGGCTGGTGCACCATCTCTGCAACGCCAGCCGCATAATGTGACCACGCGAGGGTCGACGGATTCCCGATGGCCTCGGCGAGTGCGAGCCCGCGGTTGGCGGCTTGCCGCGATTCGACGTGCATTCCGGCCTGCGTTTGGCCGATCGTGAGCGATACAAGGGTGACTGCGAGCTCGCGATCGTCGTTTTGTCGTTCAGACTCGCCGATAAGGGTCATCAGGCTGGTGACGGCTTCGGAGAGTTGTCCTCGGAAGCTGACCACGTTGAGGCGGCTGCGGAGCGCAAGCAGCGGAGGCTGATCGCCGCGCTCAGCTGCGAGTTGGAGCGCGTCGTCGGCAAGGGCTTCGGCCCGATCGAAGTCGTCGCGAGCCCACGCCAGCAGTGACGCGGTCGAGAGCAGCTCGACATAGCATCCGACTTGCTCGATGCCTGACATCGCAAGCACGTCCTCGGGCCAGCGGTAATGGCTGTAGTGCTGGCGCATGAAGCTAAACCCGAACAGGTCATTGACGAGTGCTGCGGCGCGTTCCGTCTCAGCGGGGTCGGCTACCAGGTATCGATGCGCAGCCGAGAGTTGGTCTATGGCTTGGGTGAGCCGATTCGCGGCGGCCTCTTCGTCTGGCCCCTCGAGCGAAGGACGAAGCGTTGCAGCGAGGTCGCTATAGATATGTGCGTGGTGCCGTTCGAGTTCATCGAAGCGCCCTTGGGCAACGAGGCGTGACCGTGCGTGCGCCCGGGTCGATTCGAGCTGTCGGAAAGTTGCGTCCGTGCTCTGCTTGTCAGCGACGAGCAAGAAATGGTCGGTGAGAGTGTGGAGCTGGGCTCGTACTGTTGCTGGATCACTGTCAAGTAGCGCACACACGTCAGACACGCGAAACAA
This sequence comes from Acidimicrobiales bacterium, assembly GCA_037968895.1. Taxonomy (GTDB): domain Bacteria; phylum Actinomycetota; class Acidimicrobiia; order Acidimicrobiales; family SZUA-35; genus JBBKWJ01. The sequence continues at coordinate 13,548 of JBBKWJ010000063.1, read as the reverse complement.
CCCGCGCATCACGCCAAGCGCCTCGTAGGTTGCCGTGGTCGCGTCATCGAGCAGATCGATCGACCAGTCAAGCGCTCGAGAGAGAGTGCGATGGCGCTCGTCGTGCCGATCTTGGCCTCCCGCACTGCTAAGCGAGGTGACAAGCTCGTCGGCAACTTGGCTTGGTGAAACCGTGGCCAAAGCGGGAGCGACAAGTTCGAGGAAAAGGGGAATTCCGTCGACAAGTTGCACGACACGGCTGACGTCTATCTGGTCGCTCGGCATCATGCCGCCGTATGCGCGATCGAGCAGAAGCTGCCGGCTCTCGTCTGGCGTGAGCGGTGCCAGTTCGATCCGAACCTCATGTTGCGCCGACAGCGCCACTCGGCTTGTGGCCAAAATGCGCAGCTCTGGGCAGCTGGCGAGTAGCGCTGAGCTCACTGCTGCCGCTGCGTTGACGAGGTGTTCACAATTGTCGAAGACGAGAAGGGTTGGCTCGGCTCGAAGGGCGTGGGCGATGGCGTTCGTTGGGTCGGCGTCGGTCGCCCGTACTCCAAGGGCTGAGGCGAGCTCGACGATCATGCCATCGCCTGTGAGTGGCACGAGGTCGAGCCACAAAACGCGTCGGTCAGCGGCCCCTCGTGCAAATTCCGCGGCGAGACGTGACTTTCCCGACCCTGCGGGCCCGATGATTGTCACCTGCGATCCTTCGTCGAGGTGTTTGCCGACCAGAGTGAGCTCGTCGAGTCGCCCGATAAATGAGTTACTCGATTTGGGCACGACGTCGGGAGCCTGACGAATCGAGGCGACGAACTGGGCCACTGAGAGCTCGGGCGTTTTTGGTCCGGCGAGGCTTGGGGATTGGTCGAGAATCGCCGACTCCAACTCGCGGATTCCGGCGCCAGGCTCAATTCCGAGTTCGTCGCGAAGGAGATTGGCTGCCCGCTGCCCGGTGCGTAGCGCTTCGGCTTGTCGACCGGTTCGGTACAGGGCAAGCATGAGCTGTTGCCAGCGCCGTTCGCGATACGGCTCGGTGTCGACGAATCGTGACGCGAGCATCGCGGCGTCGTCTGGCTCGCCCGCATTGAGGAGGCAGTCGACGAGGACTTCCTCAGCATCACGGCGTAGTTCGTGCAGTTGAGCTGCGGGGCTGGTTAGCGGTGGGAGCTGGTCGAATGGCTGGAATGCGTCTCCTCGCCAAAGCTCGAGTGCGGCACTGAGCTGTTGCGCGGCCAATGCCGGATCCAGATTGCCGCCCATAGCGTCGCGAACGGCCTTTTCGAAGCGCATCGAATCGATGTCGTCGGGTGCGACGGCGAGACGGTAGCAACCGGCTTCATTCACAATGAAGTCAGTGTCGTCCCAACGGTCTCGGAGGCGATGGACGACGACGCCGAGGCCAGTGCGCGCCGTTCGAGGTGCGCCTTCGGGCCAGAGGAGATCGATGAGTTGGTCAGCTGGGACCGGATCGGGAAACCGCGCCGCAAGGGCGCATAACACCTCGCCCTGTTGCCCACGGAGCGGATGAAGTTCGTCTCCGGGGCGAACCGCTGCCGGTCCTAGGACCAAGATGCGACAATCCGCCCCGCTTCTTCCGGTTATCACAAGTCGCCACCATCGACTATTCCCACCGGCTGGTCAAGTTGGTCTTACATAATTCAACCAGGCGAAACCGGAGGAGTAATCGCTTACTCTTCGCCCTGACAAATTGCGTCTTGACACCAGATTTGGCTGACAGCGTGGGCCCCAGCCACGACAGGACTCAGGTCCAGTCCCTCTGGCGATTCAGCCACGGCAAGATCCTGGACCGGCTGAGCGGCTGTTATCGACCACTGTGTCCACTCGAGCCACAGCACATACGACTCACGCCGAAACGCTCGCGTGATTTCTTCCGCCGCGAGTTGTTGAGCAAGGGGAAGCTCGTCGACTCGTAACTTCTTGAGTGATGCATCGATGATGGGATCAGCGAATCGGCCAACGTTTAGCGATGGTTCACCGATCGACATGACGGAAGACGAGTGCCACCACGGGAAGCTGGCGTCTGGGTGGACTCCTCCCCCGTTTCGCCACACCACCGCATCGAAATCGCCACTGAGCGCTCGCTGGCCGAGCGCTGCGGCATCGGTGAGTTCGACCGTGACGGAAATCTGGCCATCAGTCGCCAATTCCCATTGTTTCGATATCGCCGTCGCCAACCGTTCGGCCGATGGGTCTGCCGTCGTGAGAATGCTGAGCATCGCTCCGTCTGGGTTGGAGCGGAGACACTCAGCCAAAGGTTGGTCCGGGTCTAGATCGGTTGGCAGCGCCTCTGGCGCAAGGTAGCCAAGCTGGTCTGGACCAAACGGCCCTGTGGTGACGAGCCCTGAGCTCGCCCCAAGCTGGTCGAGGCGTGTAGTCGCAGCGAGCGCGGTGCGGCAAGCCCTGATCGACCCAAGAGGCGCGGCGCCAGCCAACGAGGGGGCCGCCAATGAATCATCGGTGTTGAAAACGAGCTGATAAGTGTCTGTTCCGAGGGTTGACCGGACTGTGGCTGGCGAGTCGGCGGACGAGGTTGACGAATGGAATACGCCAATCGAGCCCTGAGCCAGCAAACGCTCGCGATCGGCCAGGTCGGGTTGCACGATGAATTCAACGCTGTCGAGCAGCGGCAGTCCCTCGCCGGTGCCTTGAGCGCCTCGCCAATACGCGTCGAACCGACTGACCCGCAATCCATCGCCTGACACTGATGGTTGGTCGACCGCGAATGGACCAGTTCCGACCGGGTGAGCACTGGTGCCGCTGACGACAAATGCGCACGGGTGGGTTGCCAACATCTGCGGGAATGAAAGCCAAGGTTCCTCAAGGTGCAGGGTGACAACGAGCCCGTTGGCCTCTATGGCTCGAATCGGGGCAAACCAGGCGCTAGTGAGCGGGCTAAACCGGCAGCGATCGATGTGGTCAGCAAGAATATTGCCGTCGAGCTCGGCGCCATCGTGAAAAGTGACTCCCGAGCGCAGTGTGAGCCGCCAAGTGAAGAAGTCGTCATCGGGCTCAATCGAGTCGAGCAGGAATGGCACTGTTCGACCGGTTTCGTCGACGGTGACTAGCGGGTCGGCAACTGCAGAAAGGATTTGTCGACAGGGAACATCGCACCCCGACTCGGTCGGCAGCAGACCATCGGCATTCGATTCCAAGGCATACACCAGTGATCCGCCCGGCGTGCGCCCTTTGGAATCGGTGGCTACCGCTGGAGCGGTTGTTTCGGTTGTCGGAGCCGGTATCGAAATGGAAACCTCAGTTGGCCCTGGCGAACACGAGGCCACGACGAACGCGACGGCGGCCGCGAAAAGGCCTGCAAACGTCATCGACCAGCCAGTGCTTCGTGTCTGTGTTCCCACCGACAGCGACGCTAGCCACAACTCGTCGCATTGGAACGGCCTGAGCAGGAATACCACCTGCCACGGCGATCTCCACTATGTTTCGAAGATCAGTCGTTCGTCCGATCCAGGACGTCACCCGAGGAGACATCTCATGGCCCGTGACAGCTACCTTGACCATATTGCGGCAATCCCATTGTTCACGCAGTGTTCGAAGAAGGACCTGCTGACTATTGAGAAGGCGATGACCGACATCGACGTCAAGGCCGGCACGGTGCTGATGAGAGAAGGCGAGAGCGCATCGTCGTTCGTCGTGCTGGTTGCAGGATCCGCAGAGGTAACCCGGGATGGGAAACACGTTGCCGATCTCGGTCCGGGCGCCATGATAGGAGAGATGGCTATCCTCATGGACCGTCCTCGAACCGCCACCGTGACAGCGACTAGCGGCTCTGAGATTCTCGTCGGCGAGCGCCGTAGCTTCGAAGCGCTGCTCGAAGACGTACCCGGCCTAGCCCGTCGAGTCCTCCACTCCCTCGCCGAGCGTGTGGCTGACAACGAAGCAAACCACCTTCACTAACCGCGATTGGTGTGGAGAGAAATTCGAACTGCCCATGGACGATCTGCCATGATGTCGTTCATGAAACTCTCAATGAGCCTCAACTACGGAGGCGACCCAAAACAGGTTGCCCAAACTGCCCGTGACTACGAGCGCGCCGGCGTCGACATGGTGTGGGTTGCAGAGCTCTATAGCTTCGATGCAGTCTCGCTAATGGGTTACCTCGCTGCTGTTACAGAGACGATGGAAATAGCCGCCGGGATTCTGCCTCTCTATTCACGAACGCCGACGCTTATCGGCATGACTGCGGCCGGCGTCGACGCTCTCTCTGGCGGTCGTTGTGTCCTCGGCCTCGGTGCCTCGGGTCCTCAGGTCATCGAAGGCTGGCATGGAGTCCCATACGACCGCCCGCTCGGCCGCACCCGAGAGATCATCGACATCTGCCGCCAGGTGTGGCGCCGCGAGAAAGTCGAGCACGTGGGGAAGTCATACCAGATTCCATTGCCTGCCGATCAAGGGACCGGGCAGGGAAAACCGCTGAAGCTCATCAATCGGCCAGTTCGATCCGAAATCCCTATCTACGTTGCGGCTCTTGGACCAAAGAACGTCGAGCTTACGGCCGAGAAAGCCGAAGGCTGGCTGCCAATCTTCTTCCATCCAGACAAGGCGAAAGAGGTGTGGTGGCCTGACGTTAACAAAGGGCTGGCAAAGCGAGAAGAAGGACTTCCCGATCTCGAAATTGTTGCTGGCGGTCCGGTGAGTATTTGCTCAGAGGCCGAAGCGAAAGAGATTCGAGACGCAAGCAGAGCCATGACGGCGTTGTATGTCGGCGGCATGGGATCGAAGTCGACCAACTTCTACAACCAGCTCTTCTGTCGTTATGGCTACGAGGAACAGGCCGAGAAGATCCAAGAGCTCTACCTCGCTGGCCATCGGGGCGAAGCAGCAGCACTCATCCCCGACGAGTATCTCAAGGCGACAACACTGGCGGGCGACGAAGGTTTTGTCCGCGAACGTATCGAGGCATACCGCGAGGCGGGAATTACTCGACTTAGTATTGCTCCTGTTGGTGAGAACCCGTTAGAGGTAATCGAGAAGGTCAAGGCCTGGGCCGAGTAGCAATTTTCTGCTGTAATAAGCTGTCCGGACACCGAGAATCATGGAGAATAGTCGAATGAACGAGCCTGGAAGCCGTCCAAAGGTCCTCTCTGTCGTATTGGCCGGAGGTGAAGGCAAACGTTTGATGCCGCTCACCAGCGATCGAGCCAAGCCGGCCGTACCGTTTGGCGGCCCATACCGGCTGATCGACTTTGCGCTCTCCAATCTTGTCAACGGTGGCTATCGAAAGATCGTGGTTCTCACCCAATACAAGAGCCACTCCCTTGACGTGCACTTGTCGCTGACCTGGCGCTTGTCGACACTGCTTGGTAGCTACGTCACCTCGGTGCCAGCACAGATGCGGCAAGGCCCGCGCTGGTTCTTGGGCTCCGCCGACGCGCTGTTTCAGAATCTCAATCTGGTGTCAGACGAGCGCCCGGAGTACATCTTCGTCTTCGGTGCCGATCACATCTATCGGATGGATCCGCGACAAATGCTCGATGCACACATCAAGAGCGGCGCCGGTGTCACAGTTGCCGCACTACGAGTGCCTCGATCGGAGGCCTCAGCCTTCGGTGTGATCGACTGTGGCGACGACACCCAGATCGAACGGTTCCTGGAGAAGCCCGAAGACCCGCCTGGCCTCAGCGACAGCCCGGACGAGTGTTTTGTGTCGATGGGCAACTACGTTTTCGACGCTGACGTGCTCGTCGAGGCGCTGAAGGCAGACAACCTCGACGAAGACTCTCGCAACGACATCGGCGGCGATCTGATCCCTCGGCTAGTCGGCGAAGGTAAGGCCCATGTCTACGACTACACGACCAACGTGGTTCCAGGCGACACCGAGTTGCAGCGTGGCTACTGGCGAGACGTCGGAACGCTCGATGCCTACTTCGATGCCAACATGGATCTGGTCCAGCCACTCCCCCGGTTCTCGCTCTACAACGAACACTGGCCGATCTTCACTGCTGGTCGGTCCCTTCCACCTGCGAAGTTTGTGCGTGACGGTGACACCGATCCCAAGGTGGTCAACAGCATCGTTTCTGATGGCGCCATTCTCAGCGGGTGCGATGTCACCGAGGCGATTATCTCGCCTGGTGTCCGTATCGCGAAAGACGCAAAGCTAGAGGGCGTCGTAATTCTTGACAACGTGCAGATCGGTGAAGGCGCCCACATTAAGCGAGCGATCATCGACAAAAACGTTGTCGTACCTGCAGGATGCGAAATTGGAATCGACAAGGAAGACGATTTGGCCCGTGGCTGGATCGTCAGCGAAGCGGGTGTCGTCACCGTGCCAAAGAACTACAAGTTCGAGTAGCGCAAAGCTGCTAGTCGGCGAGTTCGTGGTAGAGCTCGAGGTGAGCCCTAGCCGGTTCGTCCCACGACCAATCGATTGACATGCCACGTTTGCGCATTGCTTTGCGCCGCGCCGCGAGTCGATACGAGCGGGCGGCGCGGTGCACTGCATCGACAAGGCCAGGGAGATCGGTGGTGATGGTGAGGAACCCAGTGCCGTCATCACGGTTCTCGTCGGTGTCGATGATCGTGTCGACGAGGCCGCCAACTCGGGTGGCGACTGGGACAGTGCCGTATGCCATTGCTTGCATCTGAGCGAGGCCACACGGTTCAAACCGGCTCGGCATCAGGAACAGATCGGCACCGGCGAAGATCCGGTGTGCGAGCGGCTCATCGAAGCGATCAGTGACCGCCCATACGAGATCTGGACGTTCGTCGGCGGCAGCGCGAATCTCATCAGCGATGTGTTGCAGGCCAGAGCCAAGCAGAAGGAGTTTGGCCGGAATAGTTTCAAGATAAGGAACTAGTCCTGCGACGAGGTCGATTCCCTTCTGGTCAACGAGGCGGGAAACCACACCGAGGATCAGGCTTCCGTCGTCATCCCATCCAGCCTCTTCGAGGAGGGCAGCCTTCGCAATCTTGCTTCCCTCTTCTACATCGGCGGCTGTGTATGGATGCGCGACGTGCGGGTCGGTCTCTGGATTCCAGATTGAAGTGTCGATGCCGTTGCGAATACCAACGAGAGCGTCGCCGCGGCGTTCCAGCTCGAGGTGCATCCCCATCCCCTGCTCTTGGGTGAGCATCTCACGGGCGTAGTTGGGGCTCACGGCAATGATCTTGTCGACCGATCTAATCGCACCTACGAGTGGATTGGCTACGTCGTACCAGGAGAAACGCCATGGATCGAACGGAATTCGTTGCAGCCAATTGGCGTCGCAGACTCCCTGGTAGCCCAGCGTGTGGATGGTGAGGACGGTCGGCGGCGGATCGGCCATGAAGCCGATTGACGCCGCAGTGTGCCAGTCGTTGAGGTGGAGGACGTCGGGTTTGAGCACTCCCGCCAACGCCGCAATCGCAGCCGAGAAGGTGAAGAACCGAGCGTCGTTGTCTGGCCAACCGTCGCCGGTATTCGGATCGACGTATGGATGAGGGCGGGCGAGCCCAGCGGCATCAATCAGGATGACCTCGCCCGTATCGCCGGCTCGGCCGCAGCGAGCACGGACTGGGCCACACCATGAAGGAACGTCTAGATCAAACGATTCTTCGTCAGTTAGCTCGATATTGCCGTAGTCAGGAAGGACGGGTGTTACCTCGGCGCCTTGCATCCGCAACATCTTGAGTAGACCGGCGGTTGCCTCGGCCAGTCCACCAACTCTGGCTAGCGGAGCGAGTTCAGCGGTTGGAAATAGGATTCGCATTCGACTTGTCCTCACGTAGAAGCACGATTGACCATGGTGCCACCTCGATGTCGAGCAGCACGAGTTCATCCCTTGTTTTGGAGGTAAATGTATCGAACTCGACGACCCAGTCAGAGCGTTTCAGCGGCTCGGGTACAACAAAGGTCTTTGGCTCATGCGAAGTGTTGAACAACACGAGGAAACTGTCGTCATCGACGGGGTTCCCGTGATTGTCTTGCGACGGCAGATCGTGCCCGTTGAGGAACACGCTTAACGCCCTTAGCTTGCTGTCGTCCCACATGTCGTTTGTCATGAGCTCGCCCGATGGGCGGAACCAGCCGATATCGGCGAGATCTCCTTCAAGAACCTCGCCACCTTCGAAGAATCGGCGGCGACGGAATACGGGATGCGCCGTGCGGATCTCAATGATCCGACGCGTGAACTCTAAGAAGTTCTCATCAGCGCCCTCCCAGTCGTACCAATTGAGAGCATTGTCTTGGCAATAGGTGTTGTTGTTGCCGTCTTGGGTTCGTCCAAGCTCGTCGCCGCCGAGAATCATTGGCACACCCTGTGACAGAAGCAGAGTCGTCATGAGTGATTTTCGGCGACTCTTGCGTACCCGCATCACGTCTGGGTCGTCTGTCAAGCCTTCAGCACCGGAGTTCCAAGATCGATTATGTCGCTCTCCGTCGGCGTTCTTCTCGCCATTTGCCTCATTGTGGCGGTCGTTGTAAGAGACAAGGTCGCGCATAGTGAAGCCGTCGTGCGCAGTGATGAAGTTGATGCTGGCCGAGGGTCGTCGGCCATTGCTGGCGTAGAGATCAGATGATCCAGCGAAGCGGTAGGCCATCTCGCCAAGCGTTCCTGGTTCACCGCGCCAGAAGTCGCGCACGGTGTCTCGATATTTGCCGTTCCACTCCGACCACAACGGTGGGAAGCGACCGACTTGGTAGCCGCCTTCACCAACATCCCACGGCTCAGCGATGAGCTTGACCTGCCGGAGGACCGGGTCTTGGTGAATGATGTCGAAGAAGGCCGAGAACTGGTCGACGTGGTGATCTTCGCGAGCGAGTACTGAGGCCAGGTCGAAGCGGAAACCATCGACATGCATCTCAGTCACCCAATAGCGCAGCGAGTCCATGATGAGCTGCAGCACATTGGGGTGTGGCACGTTGACGGTGTTGCCAGTGCCGGTGTAATCGACGTAGTGCCTGCCGTTTGCTGGTGAGAGGCGGTAGTAGCTGGCGTTGTCGAGACCCTTAAATGCGAACGTTGGGCCGAAAGTGTTGCCCTCACACGTGTGGTTGTAGACCACGTCGAGAATGACTTCGATACCAGCCGTGTGGAGGGTTCTCACCATGTGCTTGAAGTCGTGGACTTGCTCGCCCGCTGTGCCGCGAGATGAGTAGGCGGCGTGCGGCGCAAAGAAACCGATCGTCGAATACCCCCAATAGTTGCTGAGGCCTTTGTCGATCAGAAACGTTTCGGGAAAGTGCTGATGGACCGGCATCAGTTCGATTGCCGTGATTCCCAGCGACAGCAGATGGTCGATGACTGATGGGTGGGCGACGCCTGCGTACGTGCCCCTGAGGCGTTCTGGCACGTCGGGATGCAAAGCCGTGAGACCCTTGACGTGCGTCTCGTACAGAATGGTGTCGCGCCGCGGCCGCTGCGGTGGGCGATCGTTGCCCCAGTCGAAGAACGGGCTCACCACTACGGAGCGCGGCACGAATGGTGCACTATCTGTGGTGCTTAGCTCGTCTGGCGCAGCCGGTTTGTGGTCATAGATCGCACGATCATTCACGACCTCACCATCGATGGCAAGCGCGTATGGATCGAGCAACAGCTTGAACGGGTTAAATCGGTGCCCGTTCTGGGGGTCCCAGGGCCCGTGGGCGCGGAAGCCATACCGTTGACCTGGACTAATGTCAGGCACATAGCAGTGAAAGCACGACGCTTTCCGCTCAGGAAGCGGGATTCGTGTCTCAACACCAGCCTCGTCAAAGAGGCACAGCTCGATGGCGTCTGCGTTGTCAGAGAAGACTGAGAAATTGGTGCCAGCACCATCCCAATGCGCCCCTAATGGGTAAGACACGCCGGGCCAAACTTCGTACAAAGAAATCACCTCAGAAATAGAATCCCCTAGAGGGTAGTGGACTGGCCACTACTCCACTGGTTTCATCGGCGCTGATTGTTGCTCGCTCAAGACAAAAGGCATCGCGGCTGGAGCGACACTACGGTGGAGCGATGACCTCTGAACGTCCTCGCATCGGTGCCGATTTACTCGTTGAAACGGCGGTTGCCGCTGGGATCGAGGTCTGTTTCGCCAATCCGGGTACGACCGAGATCGACCTGGTTTCTGGCCTCGCAGGTCAACCCAAGATGCGCAGCATTCTCGGTCTCTTCGAGGGCGTGTGCTCAGGGGCGGCCGACGGCTACGCACGAATGGCAGGCAAACCCGCCCTTGGCGTGTTCCACCTTGGGCCGGGTTTCGCAAACTCGTTGGCCAACCAGCACAATGCTCGACGCCACTCAACCCCAATGGTCAACATCATCGGTGACCAGGCAAGTTGGCATCTGCCCCACGATGCGCCGCTCACCTCAGACATTGACGCTCTGACTGGCTGGGTTGGCTCGACCCATCGCGTCGACGGTGCCGACGGGGCTGGCGCGACAATGGCCGACGCCATTGCCGCGGCCACAACTGGGGCGGGTCGAACGGCGAGCGTCGTCATCGGCGCCGATGCTGCCTGGGGCCGCACGGATGCGAAGGTTCCAGACATTCGGTTTGGTCGACGTCACCCCGTCGCTTCCGAGGCTGTCGATAGAGCGCGGGCAGCGCTTCAGAAAGATTCGCCAGCCATCATCGTCGGCGGCGCGGAGCTTTCCGAGACGGCGGCCAAGCTCCTCGGGCGAATTCGCAAAGCGACGGGGTGCCAAATCTTCCTCACGAGGACCGCCAAGGTTGCCGTCGGTCGCCACCTGCCGAGGTTCGACGAGCTGCCGTACTTTCCTGAACCGCTTCTGGCGGCCCTGGCTCCCCTGCGCAACGTCGTCCTCGCTGGTCGGGATCAACCCGTAACATTTTTCGGTTACGAGGGGGTTCCATCTACAGCGTTGCCCCCAGAGGCGACGACGACCCAACTTTGTGACGTCGACGGCCAGCTGGAGGACGCGCTAGAAGCGCTGGCGGACATGCTCGCTGCCAACGTCGACGATGTGACGCCGACCGACTCGATACCGCAGCCATCGGGCGCCGAACTCAACGCCGACTCGCTCGGCCTGGTGTTCGCGAGCGCTATTCCGGAACACGCGATCGTGCTCGGCGAGTTCATCACCTCGGGTGCGTCGTATCGCCGCAATTCTCATCTGGCGAACCCACACACCTTGCTTTCAATCATGGGGGGTGCGATTGGCGGCGGTCTGCCGTCAGCAGTAGGCGCCGCCGTCGCCTGCCCTGATCGGCCGGTGCTTGCCCTCCAAGCCGATGGTGCTGCGCTCTACACAATGCAGTCGCTGTGGACAATGGCGAGGGAGCAGCTCGACGTCACCGTCGTTATCTGTGCCAACCAGCGCTACCACATCCTCGAGGTTGAGCTCGACCGTGCTGGGGTGAGCCATAACGAGGGTGTGGCCCATTCGCTCGTCGATCTCGGGTCGCCCGCGATCAACTTCACTGATTTGGCCAAGGGGTTCGGTGTGCCGGCTATACGAGTCGACTCGGTTGCTGGCGCCGCCGACGCCATCGCCGCTGCGCTCGCAACGCCAGGCCCAAACCTCATCGAAGCACTCATCTAACAACCCGCGTTAAAGTCGCGGCGTGACCTTCTCCGGATTCCCCGCCGACGCCCTGACGTTTTACGACGAGCTCGAGGCCAACAACAGTCGACCGTTCTGGTTGGAGAACAAGGACCGGTTCACCGATGTGGTCAAAGAGCCGATGTCGGCCTTGTGCGAAGAGTTGGCTGACTACGGCCAGTTCCACCTTTTTCGGCCATACAACGATCAGCGTTTCTCAAAGAATCGTCCGGCGTACAAGACTCACCAGGGTGCGTACACCGAGTCGCAGGGTGGTGCTGGCTTCTTCCTCAGCTTGTCGGCTGAAGGCCTCATGTGCGGTTCGGGTTACTACGGCATGGCCAAAGACCAGCTCGAGCGGTTCCGGACTGCCGTCGACAGCGCCGCAACCGGCGACGAGATTGCGGAGATCGTCGAACGCCTTGCCAAGAAATATACGATCGGCGCTATCTCGGAGCTGAAGACGGCCCCACGCGGCTACCCGAAAGACCACCGACACATCGAACTATTGAGGCGCAAGGGACTCATAGCGTCGAAGGACCTTGGTGCACACGGCTGGCTTCACAAGCGCGAGGTCGTCAAACGGGTCCGAGACGTGTGGGACGCAGCTGCCGAAATGAATGCCTGGCTCGATACGCACGTCGGTCCGAGTGAAGAGATCCCCGCAGGCCTGCTCGAATAGGGCGGGCGCGCACACACGCCTCAACCCTGGTCGGTGGGGTCGGTATCTCGCTTGCTCTTGTTCTCTGGGTCGCAAAGGATCTGACCGTTCGCCAGTGAAGTTGGACCATTCTTCGAGTGTGGCTTGACGTGGTCTGCTTGCAGCCAACTGAGTGGTGCGTCGCAACCGATCGTCGAACATCGTCCTCTTGCTCGGAGAAGCAGCAGGTGTTTCATCCAAGGTGGGAAACCACGTGATTTCACCGACATCTCGATTGGTTTCGACTTCGCATCCATGACTACTCGTCGGAATGTGCCTGCAGCGAGTGCGATCGCCGCCCAATACGGGTGCAAGGGCGTTCCATTTAGGAATTCGCAGCGATAGTCGACGTCGTTGTAATCAGGTGTTGGTGGTTTTGAAGACTCAACGGCCAAGTCGTTCAAGAGTTCTTCTGCGAGTTTCTCGCCGAGCACGATATTGACGAGCGGTGTCGGGAAGGTGCCGTCGGGGCGAGAGGCGCCGCGAATCGCAAGGTTCGTGAGGGCACGCCCTGCTCGCATGTAATGCGATGAGATCACATTGTTTTCGGAGTCTTCGCGGAACAATTTCTGGGCTTCCATACCGATCGACGTGGTGAAGGCGTTCCCTGATAGCGGATCCAGATAAAACTTCCCAGAAACTGAACCGTCCGCGTTTTCTCTATACGACACACCGGTTTTGCGTGCTGGTTCTCGCGGGAGCTCACCGTCAGGATCCGACGCGTTCAACCAGTATTTGACGACTTTCTCGAAGTCGGCGAAGTCGAGGCGCTCGGCGTGGGAAACGAAGTTCTGTTGGTCGTCTTGAAGTTGCAGTTCGTTTCTGTGGTTGCAGATTCTGCGAAGGAGTTTGATGTGGCTTCGCGACATGACACCCGCAAGGTGTGCGTCGGTAAAGATCGGGAAATCATCCAACCAACGGCCGAGTCGTTGATCTTCGCGCACGACAGCGGTTTCGACTTTGGTTTCGCCGGCGATGATCGTGGCTGATCGCTGTCCTGGCTGCTCGATTGAAAGCGCCCGTTCGGTTTGGCGCAGCGTGATAACTCGCAAGGCATCGATTTGGTTGGTGATGCGTTGGATCCGGCAGGAACGTTCCGTGAGGGCTTCGGAACCCATTCCGAGGCAAGAGTCGTTGACGAGTGCCGCAACAGCTTGTTCGAGAGTATGGAGTTCGCTGTGCTCGTGTCCGCCTGACATATTGACAGTCTAACGAACATATGTTCTACACTAGAAAAGGGCGAATTCAAATGATCATCGCGACAGCCTGATCATACACCTGCCTCGCAGTAGCCCAGCCGAGCACACGGCGCGGCATCGTGTTGATGCGGTTCTCGATCAGTTTCAGGTCATGCGGTCTGAGCAGTGA
>JBBKWJ010000062.1:0-5204 GCA_037968895.1 Acidimicrobiales bacterium | reverse complement strand
GCGAAGACAGAGGCTGCTTCGATGATCAAGGGCATTGTGGCCAAGGCCGACTTGCGGTCAGCCAATCTTGATGAGGTTCTCGACGCCCACGTCGAAGCATCGGGAGGACTCTTCGTCGGCATCAGAGACGCGCTAGCGAGCGCCGAGCACCCCGAGGTTTTGACAATCCCAGCGATGGCACCAAGGGGTCTGGCGAGCGATCCGGCATTTCAAGCTGGTGTTCGCCGGCTTGGCGAGCGAGGGTTCACGTACGACTCTTGGCACTACCACTATCAGAACCCCGAGTTTCTCGAGCTCGCCCGTTCGGCGCCAGAGACCACGATGGTGCTCGACCACTTCGGCACACCACTCGGCGTTGGCCCGTACGAGTCAGAGCGCGAAGCAATCTTCGAGCAGTGGAAACTCGACCTCTGCGCGATCGCAGAATGCGAGAACGTCGTATTGAAGCTTGGCGGTTTGGCCATGCCAGACAACGGCTTTGGCTGGCACACCGCAGCGAAGCCGCCGACGTCAGACGAGTTCCTCGCAGCGCAGTCCCGGTATTACCTGCATGGCATTGAGGTCTTCGGCCCGCAGCGGTGCATGTTCGAGTCGAACTTCCCGGTCGACCGATTCTCGCTGTCATACGGTGTGTTCTGGAACGCCTGCAAGAAGCTCACGGTCAGCTTCTCGGCAGACGAGCGAGCCGCCATGTTCGCCGGCACCGCCGAGCGGGTCTACGGCATCTAGACCCAAGCTTGCATACGGCGAGTCCGATGCAGGGTTTCCATCACGACGACGATCAACATCCGCTGATGTCTCGGACTCGAGTTACCAGGCCCGACGCATCAAACGTCAGGGCAACGAAGCGATTCGTCCCGATAAAGAAGTCCAGCTTGACAGAGTCATACACAACTGGTTCACCGAGGCGCGATCCGTCTCCGCATCCATCTTGGCCGTCCTCCCAGTCCGGGTTGATGCCGAGAAGGTCAACGTCATCGGCCAGGGGGAAAACGCGCAGCCGAGAGTTCTCGTTGATCCAGCCTGAGTCGGTGTAGCCCGCGATTACTGGCTCCTCAGCGAAGTCGGTTCCTGACTTGCCGTCGAGCTGAAATCGATCAAACTCTATGATGCGTTGCCCGTCGATGCTGGATTTCGCGACGATCTGGCCCACGTCGTAGACCAGACCTTCTTCAGCATCGCTTTCGACGTTCACATCGCGGGTTTCGCTCGTCGTTGTGGCTGGCTCCGTCGTCGTTGTTGCTGGTTCCGTCGTCGGCGTGGCTGGCTCCGTCGTCGGTTGGGTGATGGCTGTGGTGTCAGCTGTTGGTGTGGACGAAGAGACTATTGCGGCTTCGGAAACCGCCGATGGCTCGCTGGGCGAGCTCTCGCTGCTGCACGCCGAGCCCAAAAGAATTGCAGCTAGGACTGCGACGGTGCGGCCCGCGAGCCTGAGCGACTTCGGGCCGTAACTGAGTCCTATGGTCTGGAAGCTTCTGGTCATTCGTTACCTACTTGTTTGGTCTTGACCGTAACACCGTCCTCGGACGCATCCCGCCTGCCAAAACTTGTCACACAGCTGAGTCCGGGTGCACCACTCAGCAGGTCAGGAATCGGTCCGGTTGACCGCTCAATGGGCACTGCCAGCAGTCCACGCCGATGTCGGCTTATTCGACGACAGCAAATAGCGATCAGAACACAGGGAAGACAGGCGTGCCACTAGCGCGCTCAGCCCGTGCGAGTGCGTAGAGCGTGCTCCAGTCGCCATGGACTCGACGGGCGATGCCAACACAAATGTCGACGACGATGGCGGGGCCGGCCGGGTCCGTTTCTGGGCGGACTTCGTCGACACTGACGGCGAGGTCGTCCATATGAAGCAGCACTTCGATCAGACGGGTGCGGCAAAAGTCGTCGAGGGTGAGAAGCCGACCGCCGAGGGCGCCGACCAAACGGCTCTCTGGTTCGACCGCCAGCCTCGACTTCATTTCAATCGCCAGCGTCCGACACTTCGCCAACGTGGCCTCGTAACCAATCGTCGACTCCTTGGCCGAGACTGTCTTGATTTGTTCGTGAATCGGAGAGTCGAGCGCGGCATGGAAGTAGGTGATGGGCGTAAGCAGGTCGCCGTCGTCTGGCGTGTCTGCTGGCGTGCGATCGAGGTAGGCGATGGTGGCTCCAGCGGCTCGAACGAGATGGGCCGAGAGTGCCCCGACCGTCATACCATCAAGCGCCGATGGCTCATCCCATTGCGCAGCGACAGACGGTCGAGCCATCAGATCTGCTGCCGCCTCGACGGCTTCAACCACAAGCGCCCGAACGCGTGCCGAGTCAGTCATCACACTCTCTTCCTCTGCCATGGTGAGACAGTACACGTACCAGGTACGTGTACTGGTTGCTACTCTCGTGCTGCCCTGCTATTGCGGGCGCCATCGATGGACAGGCGCCGCCGCGAACGTGCGTCACCAACATGAACCACGTTTCAGTTCCCCTCGACGCAGCGGAAGGGTTGATCCCTCGGGCCTCGTGAGCCGGCGCAGCCAGCCACGCGTGGCCCGAACGACTCGTCACAGCAGCCGACAACGGTCATCCTGCTGGGGAACGAGGGCAGAGGCGTTCCCGATGACGCGTGGCCGCTCGTCGACGAGTACGTGTCGATCCCCATGCTCGGCAGCGGCAAGAGCCTCAACGTCGCTGTTGCTGGCTCACTGGTCGCGTACCGCCTGGCGGGACTGGCCTAAAGCTGGGCTGCGGCGCACTGCTTCGAAACGAGTGATCGTTCCCGACTGAAGCAGCCCAGGCCATAATCGAAGCCCCCAACATCGGGCTCCCGGCAAAGCACGTTGACGTACAGCAGGGCCACGAATTCACTGTCGGACAAGCTGCCGTACGTCAGCGCGAATCCTATGCCACCGCCAATCCACCGCATGGGCAGGAAAAACGAAAGCTATCGATCGAAACTCCGGAAAAGAGAACCTCATCAAGGTACCAACCGCTATTTTTGATAAAGTTATGTGCTGATACCGCCGATAAAAGAAAGCCCATGACTCGTTCGCCTTCCATTCCGTGGCCTACCCAAGCCCTGACTGTTTTTTTTGCTGACACATCAACCATCCCAACGCGAGCGAAAGCCGTGCAAGATGGCCGAATCCGCCGGATCGCTACAGGGGTGTGGACAGCAGATATGACATCGCCCGTGGCGGCAATCGTTGCGAAGAATCTGATGGCCATCATCGACCAGCGAGTCGGCCCATCTCTGATCGTCGACCGGACAGCGGCCGCGAACGGCGGGATCGACAACGGCGTGTTTGCGATCTCAACCAACGCACGCACGTCGGATCTGAAGTTGCCTGGCGTCACAATTGTCGTCCGCCCACACGCCCCCCATCAGAGCGATCTGCCCTTTATGGAAGGCATTACCCTCGCCGCGGCGCCCCGCACCCTGGTCGACAACTTGGCGGGGTCCTCAAGAAGCGCACGCTATCTCACGAACTCCGAGCTGGAAGACTGGCTCACCATGAAGCGCCTGTCCTATCTGCCAGAACGTTTCGACCGACTCCGTCAAGAATCGCACGACTACGCCAACGACGTCAGTCTCGGTTTCCTCCATGACCGCATCGACGGCCTGTTCGCCACCGTCAGCAATCAGCCAGGTGCACGCAAACCGAGCGGGGCACTCACCCAGGCCTCGGCACGCAACGACTTGTACGACGATGCGCGCCTCGCCTTGTTCGCTGACGCTGCGACACAGCTGAACCGGCTGCAGGACCAGCCGTCTCTGCCCGAACACCAACAAGACGGAGAGCTTCCGTTCTACGAGGCGTACTTCTCGAACTACATCGAAGGCACCAAGTTCAGCCTCGAACAAGCACGCCACATCGTCGCCACCAACCAAACTCCAGACGACCGGCCCGCTGACGGACACGACATCCTCGGCACTTACTACTGCGTCGTTGACCGCGCAGGTCGGTCACTCACCAGCCCCGAGCCCGACGTTGTCATCGCCACGATGAAGAATCGGCACCGCACAATCATGGCTGGCCGGCCCGAGCTAACGCCGGGCGAGTTCAAGACCACCAACAACTATGTCGGACAAATAGCGTTCGTCGACTGGCGGTATGCGCACGGCACCATCACCCGCGCCATACAACAAGCCGCCACTGTGCCCGCTGGCTTCCCAAGAGCGGTCTACATGATGCTCATCTCCTCGGAAATCCATCCGTTCTTAGACGGCAACGGTCGGGCCGCCCGCCTGATGATGAACGCCGAACTCTCCGCGCAGGGGCTCTGTCGAATCGTCATCCCAACGGTCATCCGCGACGAATACATCATGAGCCTCCGTCGCTTCACCACCAACGGCAACATCGACGCGTTGATTGCGGTGTTAAGCCTCTGCTGGCGATGGACTTTCGCAGTGCCCTGGGACAGCGGCGATGCGACCGAAGGGTACCTGCACTCCACAAACGCGTTCACCGACTCGGTCCAAGCAGCAGCCGACGGAGTGTCACTCACCATTCACTAACGCCCACCGTGGCCACACCCGGAACTGAACGCATCTAGCGCCCGGGTTGTTGTATCCCCCGCCAGCCACGCCGAGCCGGCCACAATGGCGGACGGAGGCAAACGGCG
This sequence comes from Acidimicrobiales bacterium, assembly GCA_037968895.1. Classification (GTDB taxonomy): domain Bacteria; phylum Actinomycetota; class Acidimicrobiia; order Acidimicrobiales; family SZUA-35; genus JBBKWJ01. Next base: position 599 of record JBBKWJ010000062.1, on the reverse strand, counting down.
TGACTGACGAAGTAGTACCAGGGCTCTACGACCGCTTGATCGACCGGCGGCTTCAGTCGACCATCGACGGTCTCGACCCGGCCCGCCTCGTCGCAGCCATCAGCGAGGTAGACCCAGCCGACCTTCCAGACCGAATCTCGGAAGTCGTGGCCACTCTGACCCGCCGAGCGCTGAGCAGCGTTAGCGACGACAACCGGGCCGATGCTGCATTACAGCTGGTCAGCGATATCCACGAACTCATCGACGACACGTGGCCAGACATTGCCGATGATCAGAGCCGGCTCGCAGAGCCAGTTCAGCGACTGACTGCTATCGAGAAGGTCGACCCGACTAACCGGCCTATTCCAATCATTCGCCCGATCACCCCGTTGCGAGACACGGTGTTAATGACAAACGATCGCAGCCAACCAGCCGTTGGCCGAGAGATCGCAGCCGAAATCGACTCAGCCGACCGCATCGATCTGGTGCTCGCCTTCATCCGATGGACCGGCATCCGTGGCCTGCTCGAACCACTCCGCCGTCATGTGGAGGCGGGCAAGCCGCTGAGAGTCATCACCACCACCTATACCGGCAGCACCGAACTTCGAGCGCTCGAAGCA
>JBBKWJ010000061.1:0-2948 GCA_037968895.1 Acidimicrobiales bacterium | reverse complement strand
GCTCGATCTGGTGGAAGTTGGCGCTCTGTCGAGGATGTGGCAGTGCGTGGCGTCGTCGCTGGCCTTGTCGGCTACCTCGGCTTCGTCATCTACCCCAGGCTCGATCAATCAGCTGGCGTTGGCGCCGGTCTGATCGTGCTCGCGGCGGCCGCAGGTGTTGCGTCGTTCTTTTCGCCGTGCGCGTTTCCGCTGCTAGGGGGGATGTTGGGCCGCCCCGTGGCGGAGAGAGCCCAGACCGGTGAGCGACGCCAGCCAACCCGGAACTCTCTCGCATTCGCGTCCGCGTTGTCGCTGGGTGTGGTCGCGTTCTTGGCGCTGCTCGGGACAGCGATCGCCCTGGGAGGCGACGCCATCATCAAAGACGTCACGTTCACCAGCACAACCGGTCGGATTCTGCGCATCACCGTCGGTACGTTTCTGATCCTGGTCGGGCTGGTCCAGCTCGGCCGCATCAGTGTCCCTCTGCGGCGATTCGAGCCAGCGTTGAAGGGCTTCTTGGTGCGTCAGCGTCGAGAGGGCAGAGGGCAGGGTCAACCCCAGCTGCTGCGATTCGGTCTGTTCGGGTTCGCCTACCTCGCTGCCGGCTTCGGTTGAACGGGTCCGATCCTGGCCGGTCTGGCTGGACAGTCCCTCCTCGTCGGCGGAGCCAGTGCGGCATTCATCGCGTTCGGGGTTGCCGCGTTGATGATCGTCATCTTGATGTTTGGGCTCGCGCTGATAGTCGGCGCCGCTCAACAGCGCACCGTCGACGCTCTCAAAGCAGGAGCACCCACCGTCAAACGCTGGGGCGGACGGATCCTCCTAACCGTCGGGGTCTGGTTCATCGCTCTCGGAGTGTTCTCAGGCTTCTTCGCCCACGTCTTCCCCGTATAGGCAGACATCCGAGCGTTCTCGGAAGAAGCCGCCAGATCCTGCAACCAAATTCAGGGTTTGCCGGTCTTGTTCATTGACCCACTGCGGTTCCCGGCAGTCGCAGTTGTGACTGGACCGGAGCGTCGCTTGCCCATAGAGACACCTCTAACCTGGCCAAACACCTACGATGCGACGATTCCAGTGGTCCAGGCGGCTCTGTGGGTGCCTGAAACTCCGTCGTGAGCCTGTGACCAGGCATTTCGCGTCACGCAGCAACCAGTTCGACGCGCCAAGGGGCGCGTGTACTTGGGTTAAACTCGCCCCTCCGACACGATTTGCGGCCCCGGACCTTGGTTTGGGGTTTCGTCGTTCTCGACTTCTCTATCCACGTGTTTGCACGTTGCCGCGCGGCTCGGGCTTGTAAATATTGGAATACTCCTATATATTCATCCGTATGGCTTCAGACCTGCTTTCTCTTGCGGATGCGTCAGCGCTTCTTGGCGTGTCGTCCGAGCGCGTCCGCCAGCTTGTCGTTGCCGGGGACCTGCCCGGTGTGAGGTTCGGCAATGCTTGGGCGGTACCGCGTGACTCGATCGACGCCCGACGTCACGTCTCGAATCGTCAAGGCCGCCCGCTGGGCGATCGACGAGCATGGGAGTCGATTGTGGCTGGCGATGTTGATCTTTCGAACGTCAGTCGGTATCGGAACAGGGGAGAGGTCCAGCGTTTAGAGATGAGTCCCGCCGACCTTCAATACCTGGCCGAACACGACCAGGTTCTGGTTAGTGGTGTCGCAGCCGCTATTGCCTACGGAGAATTACTGCAAGAGGCCGGAGCGGGAGCCGACCTTTACCTGTCGGTTTCATTGTTCAACGAACTACGGGCGCTGATCGCAGCGATCCCTGACCAACTCGGCAACGTTGTTGTCCGTCTAGTGGGCGACGAGCTCTGGCCCTACCTCGAGCGGCTGGGTCGCGACGATTCTGCCCGACGTTTCGCTCCTTCTGCTGCGGTTGCGCTTGACCTCGCTGAATCTGGTGATCCTCGGCATTGGGTCGCCGCCGAGCACCTGATCGAAGCTCGTGAATAACCAACTAGCCATTAGGTTGCCGCCCTTGTCTGGAGGGCAGGCCGACTCGTGGATCGCTCTGGTTGAGCTTGCTCCCGCCTTCGGTGACAACTGGATACTCGTTGGCGGTCAAATGGTGTTCTTGCACGAGATCGAACGGCAGGCCAGCGAGCTCCGCCCGACCGACGACATAGATGTGGTCATCGACATTCGGACCGAACCTGATGGTCTACGCAAGATCCACGTCGCCTTAACGACTGCGGGTTTCGGACAACACGATCCAAGTCCGGAAGGCACGGCGCACCGATACAGCAGGGGCGCTGCTGTCATCGATGTGCTCGCACCGGACAACGTCGGGGCCAAGGCATCGCTCGATCTGGGGTTCGGTCGGACAATCGAAGCCCCTGGCACGACACAAGCCTTTGGTCGGAGCGGTGTAGTCACGGTTCACCTCGGGGGCTCGTCGGCTGAGATCCGGCGTCCCGATCTCGTAGGCGCATTGCTTGGCAAGGCCGCGGCGGTCATGAAGATCTCTTCACAGACCTCGGCAGGGCGGGCAAAACACCTTCGAGACTTCGACTCCCTCGCGAAACTCCTCGGTGTGCCAGATCGAGAGTCCGCCGATCTGTCGCGGGGCGAACGAAAACTGTTGTCCTCGCTCGTCGATGAGGCCGGGGTGTCTCGACTCGGAGCGGCCACGGTCAAGTTGCTGATTGATGGGCGAAGGTCGTGACAATCAGGATCTGCTTCTCTGGGGCCGGAAAGCTTGATGCGGCACCTCGTACAGGGAAATCGGGCTCTCAGGCAGCCGTGATCTCCAACCAACCGGAGCAAGAAGGGCGAGGGTTATGCGCTGTACTCGCCCCTCCGACACGATTAGCGTAAAACCTGGTCAACACACTGCAAGCGCAGCGTTCAGGGTTTTGTCGTTTTCGAGGCGAATCCCTGCACGGCTGTGGCCAGGGATTATGTATTCCTGGCGAGCGTGAGGCCTGTTGCCCCGCCTCCTCGCTCGTCTCGTGTGTAG
>JBBKWJ010000060.1:0-18825 GCA_037968895.1 Acidimicrobiales bacterium | reverse complement strand
CGGGACCATTGAAGGTTTCGTCGGTGGGCAATGCGCCGAAGGTTCCGTTCGGCTCGCCGCAGTCTCGCTCCTTGAATCAGGAGAGTCACTGCTGTTGAGGATCCTTCCTGAAGGCGACGAAGATTTCCCGGAAACACAGGGTGCGATGACAGTTGTTAACCCTTGCTTGTCTGGCGGAGCCATTGAAGTCTTCCTAGAACCAAAGTTGCCCGCGCCGCGAGTAGCGATCGTCGGCAGCACACCAATTGCTGAGGCGCTCGAACTGTTCGCAGGCAGCCTCGGGTTTAGCGTTCACCGCTCGGCGAACGACGTCCCCGACGTAGCTGGCAATCTTGCCGTCATCATCTCAAGTCATGGGAGATACGAACCCGAGGCAATCCGAGCGGCGCTTGACGCTGAAGTCGGGTACATCGGTCTGGTTGCCAGTTTCACGCGAGGCGCTGAGGTTCTCAATGAGCTCGCACTCACGCCAGACGAGCGAGCTGTCATCAAGTCGCCGGTTGGCATCAACATTGGAGCAAAAACGGCGGAGGAGATCGCGTTGTCGATTCTGGCTGAGCTCGTACAGGCGGTCAGAGTTGATGGGCTGCGGGCGCCACAGGTGGTGGCACCTGAACGTCCCGAGTCCGCTATAGATCCAGTGTGTGGCATGACGGTTATGGTTGCGCCAGACACCGCTCATCTCGCGATTGACGGCGTCGACTATTGGTTCTGCAATCCGGGTTGCCGCACTCGTTACGCAGAGGAAGCCGGTGTTGTTGCGTGAAGTTGTTTCCCAATCGTGATGGCCTTTCAGCTGCCCTTGATGACGTTGACTATCTGGTCGACGAGGGCCTGGCGACGGCGCTCTTTTTGGCCCAAGCTATTCGCCAGCCGCTGCTGCTAGAAGGCGAGCCAGGGGTCGGCAAAACGACGGCCGCCAAGGCAATGGCGGCGGTGCTCGGCGGCCCATTCATCCGGCTCCAGTGTTACGAGGGCATCAACGCGTCCGAGGCCCTGTACGAATGGAACTATTCAAGGCAGCTGCTCGAGATCCGACTTGCAGAGGCTTCCAGCAGCCAAGTGAGAGCGACCGATTTGTTTACCGAGGATTTCCTTCTCGATCGTCCGCTGCTCAAAGCTGTTCGGCATCCCGGGCCGGTCCCCGCAGTGCTGCTCATTGATGAAATTGACCGAGCCGACGACGAGTTCGAAGCGTTGTTGTTTGAGTTCCTTGGCGAACAGTCAGTCACTGTCCCTGAACTCGGCACATTTCGTGCCGTCACCGATCCAGTTGTCATTCTTACATCCAATCGAAGCCGCGAACTGCACGATGCGTTGAAGCGCCGTTGTCTCTACCACTGGATCGAATTTCCCTCTCTTGAACGGGCCGCACAGATTGTGCGCCGCAACGTTCCCGCTGCGGCCGAACCGTTGGTTTCTGCGGCAACCGCATTTGTCCAGCACGCTCGCCAGCTGGACCTCGACAAGCCACCTGGTGTTGCCGAGGCCATTGATTGGGTTGGAGCGCTCCACGCCCTTGGCGTGACGAACCTTGACGCACCAAATGCACAATCCACACTTCTTGCAGTGGTGAAGACGCCAGACGATTTGGCGCGGGTACGCAAGGCAATTGCGGCACAAGAGATTACCGTCGGTCAACCAACGTGATCGTCAACTATCAAGCACAGGAGACGCCGAAGTCATGAAGATCGAAAACGAATTCAGAGTCAATATGGCGCTTGAGGAAGCGTGGGAGGTATTGACCGACATCCCGGTCATCGCCCCCTGTATGCCCGGAGCAAAACTCACCGGGTCAGAAGACGGCGTCTACGCCGGCAATGTCAAGATCAAAGTTGGCCCGGTTACCGCTGAGTATTCGGGGACCGCAGAGTTCTTGTCGAAAGACGATGCTGCCCACCGAGCCGAGTTGTCCGCAAAGGGCAAAGACTCGCGCGGATCCGGCAACGCCGACGCGTTGATCGTGGCCCAGTTGGTCGCAGACGGTGAAGGTACGAAGGTGTCGATCGATACCGACCTCAAAGTGAGCGGCAAGGTCGCCCAGTTTGGCAAGGGGGTCATGGTCGAGGTCTCCCAGAAGCTGATTGGGCAGTTCGTGGCGTGCCTCGAGCAGAAGATCGAGGATATGCAAGGCACGGTTGTCGACGAGGTCGCGGCGGCGGGAGCAGCTAGTGCAGGCCCGGCGGCCAAGCCTGACGATGACGAGGAGGTCGAGGCCCTTGACCTCATGGACTACGCCGGTGGCGCGGTCGCAAAGCGTGCGCTTCCCCTCGTCGGGGCAGTGGTCATGGCGATCGTCCTCTACTTTCTTACGCGCAGATTGAAGGATCGATAGGTCCCGTTTGTGGGCAACGCGACGCTCTTTCGATCAGTTGATACCGGCGTCTTCGCCGCTGCGTTCACTGCGAAGCTGCGCGCCGCTGGTCTCAGCGTCGGCATGTCGGAAACCGGTCGCTTCGGTGCTGCGTTAGGCACGTGCCCGCCAACTGACGTGAGGACGCTGTATTGGGTGGCAAAAACTTGTCTGATCGGTGATCGAGACGACTTCGAAGTGTTCAATGAGGTCTTCAACGCGCTGTTCAATGATGAAAGCCTGCCGATTCCACCAGGGCGCAACAACCAGGGCCGGGCGACCGTGAAATCGACGGGGTCGGTTATCCGCCAATCGGTGCCTCGCGATGGTCTTGAAATCATGGCTGGGCGCACGACACGATCGGTGGCGCCAGAAATTGTTGATGATGAAGACGGCCCTGAACCAATTGATGACTCTGTCATTCCCGAGTTACTGCCAGTCGCAATCGCCGAGCTAGCCGACACCCCGTTCGATCAGTTGAGCGACACCGAGCTCACTGTCCTGGGCACATGGCTCGAGAACGCGTTGGTTGACTTTCCTCACCGGCGCAGCCGTCGCTCCCGAAGCTCGAACTCCGGTGGCGCGATCGACATGCGAGCGACTCTGCTCGCAGCGAGAGCAACGGCGGGCGAGCCGGTACGCCTGCAGCGCCGTCGGCAGCGTCTCAAGCCCCGAGGCATCGTTGTGCTCACCGATGTGAGCGGCTCGATGGAGTCGTTCGCCCGGATGTATTTGCACCTGATGCGGAGTTTCGTTGCCCATGGTGACGCGGAGGTGTTCACGTTCGCTACGTCGCTCCGGCGAGTCACGGTGCCGCTGCGGGAGAGCGACCCGAAGGCCGCAATCGATCGCTTGTCTGACGAGGTAGCCGATCGCTTCAGCGGTACCCGGATCGCTTCCAGTATCGGTGAGTTGGTCACGAGTCCAGTGTGGTCAAACACGGTTCGAGGATCGCTGGTCATCGTTGCGTCCGATGGCTGGGACACGGACGACCCGGCCCAACTCGAGTACCACATGAACCGGCTGCATCGGATGGCGTACCGGGTGGTATGGATCAACCCCCGAGCTGCGGGGACTGGATTCGAGCCAATTGTTGGGGGGATGGCAGCAGCGCTGCCCTTTGTCGATGAACTGCTAAGTGGGCACTCGCTCAATGCGATGCGCCGGGTGCTGACCGCATTGTCTGATTAGCAGGCAAGCTACGTCTCTCTTGGCGTGTAACTCGGTATTCCAGGCAGTGGGCTTGAGAGTTCGCCGTCGAGGTCGATGAGCGTCAGCTTGCTTGCGTTTCGGGTAAGCCATGAGCTGATGCACAGCGCCTCGTCAAGCGACGCAGGCGGATGGCCAACTAATTGTCCGCCGGCTTCGAAACGTATCTGCGCGCCGGTCTGTGTCTCGAGGGTGAGGGTGGCGACGTGGTCGAGCATCGCCAGTTTTCGCTTTCGCTGCATGACATTGGCGAAAGCTGCTGCTCGGTTTCGCATCTCGGCCGCTTCTTCGAAGCGTTCTGCGGCGGCGAGATTCATCATCTTCTGGTCAAGCGGTTCGAGTACCAACTCAGATTCGCCCATGATCGCACGCGCTACCGAGTCGACGACTCGCTGGTATTCGGTCTCGGTTACCGCCCCGCTGCAGGGGCAGAGGGCTACGCCGAGCTGTCCGGCTGTGCACATGGCGTCGGTCGGCGCGAGCTGACCCTTACGCAGCCGGCGTGAGCAACGCCGAATCGGCAAGGCGCTATGGATTGCATCGACGACGTTGTTGGCCTCGCGGCGCGAGACCATTGGGCCGAAGTACAGACCCGGGGAGTCGGTCGACTTGGTGATGGCGAGGCGGGGGAATGCTTCAGCCGTAGTGAGTTTTACGTAGACCGCGGTTTTTGCTCGCTTGCCCGCTTTGTTGAAGATGGGCTGGTGCTCTTGGATCAGCCGAATCTCAGTCAGCTCCGCGCTCAGCGGGGTTGGGCTTTCTTCGTAGCGCACGGTCGCAGTCTGCCGCAGGAGTTGACCGATTTTGGCTCTCGTATCGGTTGAAAAGTAGCTGCGAACCCGTGCCCGCAGGTTGGTCGCTTTGCCAACGTAGAGCACTCTCCCGTCAGCGTCGACGAACTGGTAGACACCAGGTGTTCTCGGAAGGTTGGTGGTTAGTTTGAGCTTCCTCGCCTGTGGGTGGCCGGCGATTGTTGGCAGATTGATGAGATCATCTAGACCGGTAACGCCCCATGAGCTTGCTCGCTCGACGAGATAGTGGAGCAGGTCGACAGTTGCGAGAGCATCGTCGAGCGCCCGGTGGCTCGGTTGGTGGGGGAGTCTGAGCCTTGTGGCGAGTACCCCGAGGTTGAACTTGGGTGTCTCGCCCGCAAGAAGCCGTCGAGCAAGAGCGAGCGTGTCAAGCCGCTGGTTGCCAAGAAGCGGACCGCCGCAACGCTGAATCGCCGCCTGGATGAAGCTCATGTCGAATCGCACGTTGTGGCCAACGATGACTGCTCCGCCGATGAACTCGAGGAAGGTTGGCAGCACTTGATCGATGGCCGGTGCGCGGCACACGAGTTGGTCGGTGATGCCAGTGAGCATGGTGATCGTCGGAGGGATAGCGACCCCTGGATTCACCATCGTCTGGAACGTTCCGAGCACCTCGCCCCCTTTGACCTTCACGGCTCCAATTTCGGTTATGTAGCAGGTGTCAGCTGAGCCGCCTGTTGTTTCAAGGTCAAGTACACAGAATGTGACTTCGGCCAGAGGCGTGCCAAGTTCGTCGAACGACCGCTGCGACGCAGTGGTGACGCGGGGGGTCGCCGGTTGCAGCGCAAACGCCGCGCTACGAGGGAGGCGCGGCTGGGGTTCGAAAAGGCTGGCCTGGTTGGTCGATTCCGACGATGTCATCCTCCTAGGAAATACGAACAAACGTTCTGTGTCAAGCATTAGCGCTACCGATCTAGGCTTGCCGGATGGCCGATACCCCATCTATTCCCCGATATCGCTGTGTCGCCTGCGGCAATCTCACACGGTTCGATGTCCAAGTGAGTCGAACGAGCAAGGAATCCCACGATTTCAGCGTTGGGGGAGAAAGAAGGGTCAAAGTTCTTGAAATCTTGAGCGAAACTGCCGACTTGATCTTGTGTCGTTGGTGTGGCCACGGAAGAGACGTGGTTCGCATAGACCAAGAGGAGTAACAAACCATGGGTGCAGAAACACTGACAGCAGCGTGCGAGCTTGCTTTCGCCGTTGCCCGCCAGGGCCGGGAGGCCGTACCGCCGATCGAGTCGCCAGCCGCCATGCGGAGCTTCTTGTGGGTGGCCCAGCTTCCGCCGCGCGCCATTTCTGTCGCCCAGCGAGTCATTTCGAGTGATCCTGAGTTTCGATCAAGGGTCGCGGCGCAAGCAACAGAATCCCAAGTTGGTAGAGCCGGCTATCTTTGGCTGACTCGACCCGGGGGGTGGGATGCCGAGTTCGCCTCCCTCACCGGCGGTTCTTCTGGAGCAGAGAGCATTGTGGTGCCTCCTCCTGCCGCTCCCGCTCCGATTCCGACGCCCCCGATTCCGACCCCACCAATGTCAGCCCCGGCTCCTCCAGCAGTGGTAGCTCCGATCCCGCAAGCGCCCGTTGGGCCCCCAGTCGAGATGAGCCAAACGCCAGACCGAGAGACCAGCAAGTCGGCCATTGATGAAGAATTGGCCAGTTTGCGTGGGCTTGTAGATCGCCTAGCCGATGAGCGGAAAATGGTAGACGAGTCGTCCAACGTGCTCGAGAACGACGTCGAGGAACGACGAGCCGAGTCGTCAACGCTCGCGACCCAGATTGACGTCTTTGGTCGAGATCTGGCAACTGCTCGAAGCGAACGCGACGCTGCGTTGGCCGAGAAAGAAGCAGCGCTCATGGCTCAGGCCGATGCGGCAACTCGCATCTCGGTTCTTGAGGACGAACGCGCAAGTTTCGAACACGAGCGCTCGCTCGTGCAGTCGAGCCTCGCCTCGGCCGAGAAGAGTATGTCGACGACTAGGGCGCAGCTGGACAAACTCACCGCTGAGAATGCCGAACTCGCGAGCCAGCTCGAAACGGTCACCGCCGAGCGCGATGAGGCGTTGAGCGAGGCCGGATCGCTGAGGACAGAGCGAGATGAGCTGACTGATCGAGTAACCAGCGCCGAACAGGCTCGTGCCGATCTCGATTCTGAGATGAGCGAACTCAGCTCTCAGTGGCGCACCGTGCAGGCGGAGTTGCAAGACATCACCGAACAGCGGGTGCAAGTTGAGGCCGAACTTGACCGCCTCAGCATGGCGCGAGTCGTCTCGGTCCACGACAACGCGGCCTTGTTCAATCGCCTTGCAGAACAGCTCGGACGCCTTGACGCAGAGCGGAATCTGCTCGCCGGACAGCTTGAGAAGGCGCATGCACGCCTCTCCGGCACTCGCTCGGCTCTCGAGCAGGCGACACGATCTCTTGAGTCGGAGTGCGGTGCAGTCGAAGAAGCCTTCGGCGACCTAAATGAAATCACCAAGAATCTCGGCGTGAACCTAGACCAGCTCGGCGAGACCGGTCGAGATGTCGAGGCCCTTGTGGCCGATGCCGCCGACATGGCGGCCGAGTCAGCCGCAGCCGTAGCGGCCTTTGACGGTCCCGAATCGGTCGAAGCTACACCTGCCGACCTGCCCCCGATGCCACCTCCTCCTGGTGACGTGCCCACAATCCCGGCCCCACCATCATTCGGCGCTGACCAATTCGCGACCGGCAACATTCCTCCCATGCCGGTGCCGCCGATGCCAGAACCCCCGATGCCAGATTTTCCTGTCTTCGAAGTAGAGCCTGCGGCCGCGACGATTCCCCCGATGCCAGCGCCGCCAGCGCAGGTGACGAGCGCTCGAGCCCAAGTCCAGATCTCCCCAGAAGCACAGTCAGATCCAAGCGCCGCCGCCAGGGAAGTCGTGCAGACAATTGACATCGTCGTCCTTGTCGACGGTGACGCGGTAGCCGAGATGGGTTGGCCAACGCTGACTCTCGTCGATCGTCGGGGTGCCATCGTTGAATACCTCGAAGGCCTTGCTGCCTCAACGGGCGCTGCCGCCGACGTCGTCTTCGACGGCAATATCGGCGGCGAAGACTCGCTGCCCTCCTCGCTTGGCGTTCGAGTCCGGCTGACCGCTGCGCAGATCACACCTGTGGTTGCACTCGCCGAACTCATCGACGATTATCCGGTCGAATGGCCAGTTGCTGTCGTGAGCGACGAAGGTTTCCTTGCGTCCGAGGCAGCAAGCCGGGGCGCTATTCAACTCAGCAACAGCCAGTTGCTCGATCTGTTCATCGCCCAGTAAGCGAGGACTACAAACCCTTTGGGATCAGGCAGCGGATCGAGCGGTGTTTGATCGCGCCCTGCCACACACCGGCGGTGTAGGCCAGGTCGTCAATAACGCTGAGCGCGATTCCGATGGGCGATCCAAAGTGGCGTTTTGCTCGTAGCGCAACACCAAGAACGACTGGGCCCCAGAGCGATCGCTTCATAGTGAGTGCCAACAAAGTGAGTGGACCGTACGGCCGGAGGAGCGATTCGACCATCCCTCGCATGAGGGCGAGTTGGCCGCGGCCGACGAGCGACACGGCGAGTGCCGAACGGCTAGTTAGATCTTTTGGCAGGGTGTCAGCCAGAGCCTTGGATCGGTAGGCCAATGGCACGGCTGCGAGCAGGGGGTGTCCGGCGAGCAAGAGAAGCAGCGAAACCGTGCCCCACTTCTCGACGACAAGTGGAACGAACGCATCGGGATGACGCGCTGCCAGGTCGGCGGCCGAGGTGCCATAGGAGTGCCGCTGGCGCACAAACGCAGCGATGCTTTTTCGTGGCTGGTGGACCGCTTTTACACCGCTGACGTAGCGCACGACCCCCCGTGAAGTCATTCGCCACACGAGGTCTACATCTTCGCCAAATCGCAGCTGCTCGTCGAAACCGCCGAGTGATTGGAATACTGCGCTGTCTACCGCCAGGCAGGTGCTCGGCACGTACGCGACGCTCGATCGGGACTGAACTATTGCGGGTCGATCGCCGAGGTCGAGGGGTGACGAAAGCTTTTCGTACGCTGCGATACGGCCACGGGACGCGCCCGACGATTCGATTCGGGGCGCGACCGCAACGGTCTCGGAATCGTTCAAGTACGAGACGAGCCGGACGAGCGCGGGGCTTGATATCTCGACGCCGGCATCGATGAAGACAATCACGGCGGCAGTTGCGACTTGCGCTCCTGCGTTGCGCGCCGCCGATGGACCACGGTTGTTCGTGAGGCGAATTGTGGTTACTTCGCTCTGGTCGAGCGTCAGTGCCGGTGAGCCCCCATCGTCAACGACAACGATCTCGTAGTCGGCTCCACACACCGGCGGCCCGAGAGCGGCGATGGTGCGTTCGACTTCTGCCGAGTCGTTGTACGAAGGGATCACGACGCTACACCGAAGCGGTGGGGAGTCGTCCGGTGGATCTGCAGTCGCCATTCCGGCCCGCTCGAGTCGACGAGCGAGGAGCCGTTCGCTCGCCGATTCGGTGAGGGGTTCGCCGGCCAGAATACGTTTCGCCGCAAGCGCGCCCTGGTTCGTCAACCGAAGCATCGTCGAAGGCGACCAGCTCAGCAGCGTCGACCACCGGTTAAACGTACGAAGCTGCGGTGTCGGAGTGAGTTGCCAACCGTAGGGGAGCGGTGCAACTTCAGACATGGTCAAGGAGTTGCGCCAGCGCTGCGACTACGGAGTGCGGCCCTGCGACGGGAGAAAGCCGTCCGCCCGCTTGGTCGATGAGCCGCTTGGCGTGCTGAAGTTCATCGTCGGGGGCGAGCACAAGGAGTTCATCAAGGCTTGCGGCAATTGGCACCGGGTCGCCGCCTGCGGTGACCTCTGCGTCGGAAAGAAGGAGTGTGATCTTGCGCTTCGCCTTTGACTCAGCGAGCTGAGTCGATGCGGACTGTAGAGCGAGACGCACATCAGTAGTGCCATGGCCCTTAAGCGAGAGCACGTCCTTGAGTATGAGCTCGATGGACTTCGTCTCGCTCATTGACTTGATCTCGTAGCTTCGATCGCCAAAAGCGACGACCGCAAAGTCGGTGGGTGCACGGAGCGAGCACATGGCGGCGGCAAGCGCAGCGCTGGCCAAACGCTCGCCGCTCATCGATCCCGAGCGGTCAATTAATAGACACAAGGCGGTTGTCGGCCGTCGCCAGTCGAGCGTTGTCAGTTCGTCAATCGCAGGCGGACGTCCTTGCCCAGCCGCTTCGACGATGGCGTCGATGCTCGCGTCGATATCGATATCGCCAGTTGGCTGAGCGGATCGAGTACGTGTGAGTTTGCCGATGCCAGCCCTCGGCGCTTGTCCTTGACGACAGACGTCGATGAGGAGCCGCCCTGCAAGCCGCTTTGCTAGCTTTGCGAGATCTCGGTCGGTTGCTTGGGCCATCTTGGCGAGCAGCTCTAGGGCCTCGTCAGGGTCTTCGGTCATGAGCTCGCCGAACGCTGACTCGTCGAGCTCGCCTAACTCCGGCGAGACTCGCTCGAATTGTTCGAGTCGTTGAAGGTCGCGGCGAGACGTTGTCCGTCGTTGCTGATCGGCGAGCGCTTGCTGAGCTTCTGCTCCCCTGAGCATCTTTGGGTCGGGAGCAGCGCCACCCGAGGGTGGCTCTACGCTTTTCCCTCCGGCTCGTCGGCCCCGTCGTCGGCGTCGTCATGTGTGGGTGGTCGTCCCATGACACGGCGCCATAGCTCAGCCACGATCGACTCTGGCTTGGTCGATGCCGCGTCGTGGAGACGCATCCGGCCTGACAGCGCGGCTTGCGCTGCGTCGAGGCCAACGGCGTAGTTGTCACTCGAAGTGCCACGCAGCTCGGCGAGGTCGGTTGAGAGGCGGAGTAGATCAAGTGCCCCCCGGACTGACGATCCGATTCGGACCTCGGGATGAGATCTTGTGGCCCGAACGACCTCGACGATCTTGGCAACGTAGTCGCTCTCGAAGCCGGGAACTTGCGACGAAACGATGGCTGCCTCATCTCGTTCATCTTGGTAGTCGATGCCGAGTCGGCAGACGCGGTCATACAGAGCACCCGAAATTCTGGCCGTTCCGACTGCGTCGAAAGGATTCATTGCGGCGACAAGACGGAAGTTCGGGGCCGCCGCGATGTGGCCGAGGCGGGGAACGGTCAGTTCGCCTTCTGACATCACGGTGACGAGAACGTTGAGCGTCTCCTCGGGGATCCGGTTGATCTCCTCCAGGTAGAGCAGGCCTCCGCCCCGAAGGGCAGCAAGTAGTGGGCCATCGACCCACACGTCGGGGGTGTAGCCGGAGGCGAGAACTTGTGAGGGGTCAAAGTGGCCGATGAGTCGAGCCGGGGTGAGCTCTGCGTTTCCCTCGACGAAGTGAAAGTCGAGCGCCGAAGCGTTGGCCGCCGCCCTGAGCAGGGTCGACTTACCCGTGCCGGGCGGGCCCTCCAAAAGAAGGTGGGTGCCCGATCGGAGCGATGCAATGATGAGTTCGGTTTCTCTCTCTCGGCCAACAACTTGGCTTTGGAGCTCGGCCAGTTGGTTGGCGCCCGAGTTTGCTGACTCAGTCAAAACGAATGATGCCGCGAATGTTCTTGCCATCTCGCATGTCTTGGTAGCCCTCGTTGATCTCGTCGAGGGTGTATTCCTTGGTAATGAGTTCGTCGAGCTTCAGTGCACCTGCGCGCCACGCCTCAAGGAGCGCCGGGATCTCGGCTCGCGGACTGCCCGATCCGAAGATCGTGCCTTTGATCTCCTTGTTGTACATGGAGAGGTTAAAAAGATCGAGCGTCACATCGCGTGCCATCATTGGCGCGAGGCCGGTGACAACGATGGTTCCGCCCTTGCCGATGATTGCGAGCGCCGGTTCGAGCATCTCGCCCGGCACGATGCCAGGAGCGAGGATGGCCGAGTCGGCCATGCGGCCTCGAGTGAGTTCCATGACGGTCATGGTTGCTTCTTCGAGCGAAGTGAAGAAATGGGTGGCGCCGAACTCTTCGGCCTTTTCTTGCTTGCTCGGATTGGTGTCAATGGCGACGATGTTCGTGGCACCGGCCATTCGAGCCCCTTGGACCGCATTGGCCCCGATGCCGCCGATGCCAACAACAACGACGGTGTCGCCCGACTTGACCCCGGCCCGATTACGCGCTGACCCGACGCCAGTAGCGACGCCGCAGCTCACAAGGGCGACGTTCTGTAGTGGAAGGTCGCCGTCGACCTTTACGAGCGATTGCTCGCTCACGACCATGTGTTCAGAGAACGTGCCAAGCTGCGCCATCCGATTGAGGGGCTTGCCGTCGGTGTGGTACCGGTAGGTGCCGTCGCTAATCATTGGACCAACGAGTGTGTGGGCGGTGAGGTCGCAAAGGTTCTGGCGTCCGGTTGCGCAGTAGTGGCAACGGCCGCAGGCGGGAACAAACGAAGCGGCGACGTGATCGCCGACGACGAAATCGGTGACGCCAGGGCCAACTTCGACAACAACGCCCGAGCCTTCGTGGCCGCCGAGCATCGGGAAAATGTCTGGCATCTCGAGCATCTCAAGTAGCTCGGGAGGCGGAACCATGTCGCCAGTAACGAGGTGCTCATCCGAGTGACAAAGCCCGGCATATGCCATCTTGACGAGTACTTCACCAGCGTTCGGCGGATCGATGTCGACCTCTTGGACTTTCCATGCCTGGTCTTGTCCCCATAGAACTGCGGCGCGGCTCTTCATGTCGTGCTCCTGATGTGCAGGCGAGGGTCGTCCCCGCCAGAAGTCTTACACCGTAGCATTGGGCCTCCGTTTGACTAAAACTGGCGCCTGTGAGAGCCATCAGCCCCGTTTAGGGGACTCGTGTCAAAAAAATTCTGCGTGTCGATTTCGCATTGGCCCGAGACCGAGGCGTATGCGATCGAATCTCAGGATCGGCTTGCTGACTGGAGAATCGAGGTTCGGCCACAACTGATTAGCGAAGCCCGTCAGTGACGCTTTCGTAACGATCGTCACACTTTCTCTTTCTCAACTCGACGAGCGCCGGTGTCATCGGTCACAATGCCTCGGACCACTTAGACCGACCGTTTTGGCCAGGGAGTTCCCTCGAGTGACTGAAACTGCACCGAAGACCAATCATGCCGGATCGACCACGGAAGAACCGCTTCTTGTCGTTGAGGATCTGAAGACTCATTTCGAGCTACCAGCGGGCATGGTGAAAGCTGTCGATGGCGTAAGCCTCACGCTTGAACGAGGCAAAACTCTCGGTGTGGTGGGAGAGAGCGGGTCTGGTAAGACCGTGCTTTCGAGATCGATCATGCGATTGATCTTGGGCTCGAATGTCCACATGTCTGGCACCGTCCGCTTCGATGGTCGCGACATCCTCGATCTGCCCAACAAGCAGATGCAAGATCTTTGGGGTGTCGAAATGGCGATGGTGTTTCAAGATCCCATGACCTCGCTTAATCCCGTAGTCAAAATTGGGCGCCAGGTAACCGAGCACATTCGCCATCACCTCGGGGTTTCGAAAGACGAAGCAAAAGCCACCGCAATTCAGTTGCTGCGGAGTGTGCGCATTCCTGAGCCCGAAGCGCGTTTCGAGGCATATCCGCATCAGCTCTCGGGCGGTATGCGTCAACGCGTCTGTATCGCGATCGCCCTGGCGTGCGGTCCGAAACTCCTCTTTGCTGACGAACCAACGACCGCGCTCGACGTCACGGTGCAGCATCAGATTCTGAATCTGCTTAACCAGCAGCGGCAAGACCGATACATGGCCATGATCATGGTTACTCACGACCTCGGCGTCGTTGCCGGGCGGACCGACGAAATCATCGTTATGTATGCGGGCAAGGTTGTCGAGAAGTCGCCGACTGACACGCTGTTCGCTGACGTCAAACACCCATACACCGAGGCACTGCTGCGGGCCATTCCGCGCACGACGCAGCGGAACCACACCAGGCTTGCTGCAATCTCGGGTCGTCCACCTGACCTCATAAATCCGCCGTCTGGCTGCGCGTTCTCACCCCGTTGCCCATACGTGCAACCAAAGTGCAAGGAAGAGATGCCGCCGCTAGTCCCGTCGGCGTCGCCTGGTCATTCGTTCCGGTGCTGGTACCCCGTGGGGACCCCTGAAAATCAGGCGGCATACGAACAGAACCTCGCGGCGCGTCTCCCTCAAACCGTTTCGATTGCCGAAGGCACCGTCTTCGACGAGTCTCTCCTTGAAGGAGCCAACTGATGGCAGGTAGTGGGAAGGCCCATCTCCGCGATGGCGACATTCTTATGCGTGTCGAAGACCTCGTGGTCGAGTTTCCCGCGCCGAAGGGGAAGGTCGTCAACGCAGTAAGCGGCATCAGCCTCGATATTCGTCCGGGCGAGACTCTCGGCCTCGTCGGCGAGTCTGGCTGCGGCAAATCAACGACCGGCAAAGCGCTTATTCAGCTGCCGAAGCCAACGTCTGGCAAGGTTGAATTTAAGGGAACCGACCTCACCCAGCTAAATGGCGAGGCGCTCCGCAAGATGCGGACCCACGTGCAGATGATCTTCCAAGACCCGGTCTCGTCACTCAACCCACGGCGAAAGGTCGGCGATGTCGTGGCCGAACCCCTCAAGGTTTGGGGCCCGCATGATAAGGCCGAGCAGCGGGCCATGGTCGACAAGATGCTCGACGCTGTCGGCATCGATCCGGTGCTCGCCCGGCCAAAACACGCGCACGAATTCTCCGGCGGTCAGTGCCAGCGCATCTCGATTGCTCGATCGCTCGTCGTCGAACCGGAACTCATCATCTGCGACGAGCCGGTGTCTGCGCTCGACGTATCAGTCCAGGCGCAGATTCTTAACCTTCTGGAAGATCTAAAGGTCGAGTACAACCTCACGCTGGTATTCATTGCTCACGATCTTGCCGTTGTGAAAAACATAAGCGATCGAGTCGCGGTGATGTACCTCGGCAAGTTGTGTGAGGTCGCTGAGGCCAACACGCTCTACGAGAATCCTGCCCACCCTTACACAAAGCTGCTGATTGATTCAGCGCCCGTACCCGATCCGCTCGCGGTTATCGACGACTCAATGGTCGACGAACGAGAATTGCCCTCGCCAATCGACCCACCGTCTGGCTGCCGCTACCGGACTCGGTGCGACTTTGCCGACGACATCTGCGAGCGAGTTGAGCCGCAAATGCGAATGGTGAGCGAAGATCACTATGTGGCGTGTCATCACCCACTAATTCCTGTTTCTGGAGAGTCGGAGGTGGCCATTTCTGCGCCATGAACTACCTACAGAAATCCAATGCTTGTCACTCCATGTGACAAAACCGGCTGACGCTTCTATGGCGCCAGCCGTTAGTAGGCCCCAGGACCGGGGTCGTATGTTCAAATGTTCAATTGCTAGGGGAGATATATGCGCCAAAAATGGCTAAAACTTCTTTCGATGATGTTCGCTCTCGCTTTTGTTGCCGCCGCGTGCGGTAGCAGCGATTCGGCCGACTCGGGAGATACCGACACAACCGAAGGTGGCGATACAACTGCCGCCACGCTTGACCAGGAAGACTCCGCAATCACGGTGCCTGCCGAGGATGCCGCTGGCCCTGTCTCGGGCGGAACCGTCATCATTGGCCTCGAAGCTGAGGCCCCAGGCCTTCGTCCTTGGGAAGACACATGGGCGTCGCCTTCGTACAACGTAGGTGATGCGATCTACGACAAGCTCATGGAACAAACGGCCGAAGGCGACTACGTCGGCTGGGCTGCTTCGTCCATCGAGTCGAACGAGACACTCGATGTGTGGACCATGACCCTTCGAGACGGAATTGTGTTAACCAATGGCGTTGAAGTCACAGGCCAAACCATTGCTGACATGTTTGTTGTCCAACAGACTGGTGCGGTAAGTGCCGGGCAGGTCGCTTCGTCGCTTCTCACTGGCGTCGCAGCGGAGGGCAACGTCGTCACCTACACCCTTAGCGGTGCAAACGCGGCGTTCCCGAGCATCTTGTCTCGCTCGCCGCTTGGCATGATCTTCGATCCAGCCGCAGCCACCGCTGACTCTGAGGGTTACGCCAACGCTCCAATCGGTTCGGGTCCGTTCATGGTGGAAAGCCGTGACATCGACAACGAGACCGTCCTCGTCCGTAACCCGGACTACTGGATGTCGGTCGACGGTGTGCAACTGCCATACCTAGACTCGCTCGTGTTCCGCCCAATTCCTGACGAGAACACTCGTCTCGATGCGCTGACCTCAGGCACCATTAACGGTTTCCAGACACTTCGTCAGGGAACGATCCGTAACGCCCGCGACGTTGGCGACTCGATCAAGATACTTGAGTTCCAGGGTTCAAACGCGGGTGGCGGCGTATTCAACACAGCTGTCGCTCCGTACGACGACCTTCGGGTACGCATGGGTCTCACCCTCAACAACTCACAAGAAGCCGTCATCTCGGCTTTGGGTGGTGACGGTATCTCGGCTCCGGCCAAGTCATGGTTCAGTGTTGACAGCCCTTGGTTCTCCCAGGCTGCCGCCGACGTGTACCCAGGCTTCGACCAGGCTGCCGGAACCGCGATGCTTCAGGAGTACGTCGATGACGCAACTCGCTCAGACGGCAAGGCCGCTGGTGAAGTCATCACCGTCGACCTGAGCTGCCCGCCAGACCCAACGCTCATCGCTGCGATGCAGGTGCTTGAGCAGCTGTGGACTGCAACCGGTCTTGTTGAGGTCAACCTCACCAACTTCGATCAGCAGACCCACATCGGTATTGCGCTCGGCGAGGCACCAGGCTTCATTGGTACCCACGGTGCGCATTGCTGGCGTGTCTCTGACGACAACGACCCATCAACCACACTCAACGCAGCGTTCGCTCCAGCCGACGCGTCACCGTTGAACTTCACCAACTACTTTGATGAAGAGATGTACGGATGGATCATTGAGGCGTCAAGCACGACTGACTTCCAGACCCGTTATGACCTCTATGAGAAGGTCAACATTCGTCTCAATGAGCAGGTGCCAATGTGGTACTCAGGTGCAACCGCAACCGCGTTTGCGACCGACACAAACATCAATGGCATCGACTCCTGGGTCACTCCAGACGGCATCCTCGGCGTCGGTTTCCCCGGCGTTGAAGGCCGCTGGTCACAGGTGTACGTCGCAGCTGAGTAAGGCTGATCAGTAATGCGGGGTGAGGCCGGACAAACCGGCCTCACCCCGGCTCTAATCGTTGGTTCAAACCTGTTCGCTAAGGAGCCAGGTGCGCGAAGTACTCGTAAGCAGATTAATACGCCTCTTTGCGACAATCATGGTGGTCACCATGCTGTCGTTCGTCATCTCGACATTCCTGCCGGGAGATCAGGTGAGCGCCATCCTCGGCATTGCCGAACGAACGCCTGAGATTGAGGCTCAGATTCGTGAGGAATACCACCTCAACGATTCAATTCCGGTCCAGTACTGGTATTGGCTGACTGACGCCGTCCAAGGTGAGCTCGGCCCAACTATTCCTGGAATTCCTGTCGCTACCGATATCAAGAACCGCATCCCGATCACGGCCGAGCTCACGCTTGTGGCCATCGGCCTTGCTGTTTTCTTCGCTGTCCCCCTCGGCATCCTCGGTGCCTACAAAGAGGGGACCTGGATTGACAAGGTCACATCGGCCCTTGCTCAGTTCTTCCTGTCGATCCCCAACTACGTCCTCGCCATCTTCCTTGGCTACTTCATCTCGGTGAAGCTGAACTGGCTTCCAAACTCGGGCTGGAATCGAATAAGTAATGGGTTGACCGGCAATCTGAAGACCGTGGCCCTGCCCGCCATCTCGATTGCGATGGCCGAGATCGCGGTCTTCAGCCGCCTTGTCCGGTCAGACATGATCGGCACCCTCAAGGAAAACTACGTGCTTTCGGCCCGGGCCAAGGGGCTATCGAATCGCTACATCCTTTTCCGCCACGCACTTCGCAACAGCTCACTGAGCTTAATCACCGTGGTCGGCCTCACGATCGGCAGTCTGCTCGGCGGCACTGTCATCATCGAGCAGATCTTCGCCATCCCTGGCCTCGGCAAGCGAATGATCGATGCCATCTCCCAACGTGACGTCTACATGGTGCAGGGCATCGTGGTCTTCATCTCGGTGGTCTATGTGTTACTGAACTTCTTGGTAGACATGCTCTACCTCTACATCGACCCTCGTATCCGCTCGAGAAGGGGCTGAGCATGACTGATTCCGCAATAAAAGTCAGTGACAATGTGGTTGCGGTCGCACCGACCCTCGAAGATGAGTCTGGCTTTTCGTATCAGCTCAAACGGTTCACGATTGGTTTGCTGAAATCCTTCTGGGCCACCTTCCGAAAGATGCCGATTTCAATCAAGGTCGCGACGGTCTGGTTGTTGGCAATATCGTTTGGAGCCCTCTTCGCTAGTTGGCTTCCCATTCAAGATCCGGTGTGTCAGCTAAACCTTCCGCTTCCGTGTACCGGGGGAAATCTGGCCGCCAAGTGGGAGGGCCCGTCAACGAGCAACTTCCTTGGTACCGACACGCTATCCCGCGACACATTTTCCCGGATTGTCTTTGGGGCTCAGGTATCGCTCGGTGTTGTCGTCGGGGCCGTTGGTATTGGCATGACCATTGGCGGCATCAGTGGCGCCCTGGTCGGCTTCGTGCGGGGCAAGACCGAGTCGGTCGTGATGTCGATTATCGACATCATTCTCGCCTTCCCGCCGTTGGTGCTTCTGCTGGCGCTTGCCTCATCGGTCGAGAACCGAACCATTTGGTTCGTTGCCGGCATCATCGGTGTGCTGTCGATCCCGCAGTACACCCGGGTTGCCCGGGCTAACGCACTTGCCGTCTCTCGTCGCGAGTTCGTCATGGCTGCGGAAGCGATGGGTACGAAGCGTTCGACGATCCTGTTCAAAGAGGTGCTGCCAAACGTGCTTCCGATTCTGGTGGCGTACGCCATGGTCGTCGCCGCTCGGGTCATCGTGGTCGAGGGGGCGCTGGCCTTTCTCAACCTGAGCGTGCCACTACCGAAGCCGAGTTGGGGATCGATGATCAACGAATCTCGAGCTGACATTAAGCAGACTTTATTGCCAACGCTGTGGCCATCCCTGGCGCTTATCTTCACAGTGCTGTCGCTCAACATGGTTGGCGACTGGCTCCAGAGGCGTGGCGCCGGCCGATCGGCCGCCCTCTAGCTCCTGTCGAAGTCGATGGCCTCTTCACCCAGTTGGGTGAGGAGGCTTTCGCCTTTTTGGGCGGTTGCGGTTGTGGGGTCGCCGAGCACGCCGTTTGGTGAGACGGCCGCTACACCTCCGCTGATCATGGTGTCGAGAATCTCCGAAAGGGGCTGAGTGCAGCCAGGCTCAGCGAGACTCATCTTCACCGAGTCGGGGGCAAGATGAAGCATGATCGATGTTTCGGTGTTGCCGGCGTGCGCATCGCTACCAGGGAGAATGGGCACAAGCGCCGCGACCGAATGGCCTTCGCTCTTCATCTGAGTCGCCACTTCGTCGAGAACACCTCGGTTGCCCGCATGACC
>JBBKWJ010000059.1:0-5255 GCA_037968895.1 Acidimicrobiales bacterium | reverse complement strand
CCGAGGGTCCCTAGTGTGATGAGGATCAACGAAACCCCGATGACGTGGCGAACCACCACCGCGAGGGGCAGTCGGTCCGGGTTCGACGACTTGACTGCGTTCACCCAGAATGTGACAACCGAGTGGACTGCCCCAACCGTGAGAAAGCCGATCAGCGTTGTCTGGACCGTGAGCAGCTTCTGCGTCAGCGGGTGGGCCTGCTCCCATGTCGATGACGAGACGTAGTGACTTTCGGGGTCGAGCAGGGGGTTGGTCAGAATTTGGTCGTCATGATGAATGAGGTGGGTTCTGCGGTATTCGGCGAACGGGAAGATGAGGCCGAGCGGCATTGCCCCGATTGCTACGTTGACCGAGTTCCACGGAGTCGGGTGGCCATGGACGACCTCATGTTGCAATGACCCATACCAGGCTCCGGCGACGACGAACAGCAAGCCAGATGCGAACGACAGGCCGTTTGCATACGCCACTAATGCGGCGGCGAAGAGCGCATAGATTGCTGTGGCGACTGCGATGGTTGGCCACTCAACTCGTGGTGGTGTGCGGGGCAACTCGATGACCTCCGGTGTCGCGTCATGCGACTCCTTTAGTCTGAGCTATCGGCTGGTGAACCGACCACGTTGAGCGTCATACCGGCGCACAGCGTGAGGCATTTGCGCTCACGGTGCACACCGTTTGTAGATATCTCGCGTCAGGTGGTGCGCTATCACAGCATTGTGAGGTGCTAGCGCTCCGGTGTGAGTAAGACCGTGACCGTTTTACCGGGTTCACCGGGCTCTGTCGACGGCGTGGCGAAGCTGAGGCCGATCGAGTCGGTGGTCACGAATCCCCAACTGAGCGTGCCTCGAGGTGGATTCTGCAACTTGATATCTTGCCAATTGACCCCGTCAGGGGAGTACCGGATGTCGTACGAAATGCCGTCGAGGTACTCGGCGTAGCTGCCGCTCTCGATCTGTGGATCGTGCTGGACTGCAACCAACACGCCCATGGGACCAACCTCTTGCACAACAGGCCACGAATTGCCACTCCCCGAGTTGGTGAGGGTCGCCACGATTGCGTCGTCCCAGACGACTCCATCGTTGGAGCGGCCGAAGATGAGCTCACTCAACTCGGGATCGCCTTCTGGTGATCCTTCAGAACGGGTGGCGAAGCTAGTGATCTGTCCGTTGAGTGGCGCTTTGAACTCGCGCCAGAGGTTGTCGGCGACAGTGATTTCTGTCCACTCAAGTCCATCGACCGATGAGTAGACCGTTGTTGCGTATGGATTCTCTTCGTCCCAGCTCTGGGAGTAGAAACGATTTCCGGCGGCATAGATCTGGTCGCCAGGGGCATCTAGCGGACTCCAGTTGATGCCATCGGTGCTGCGGAACACCGAACGATCGCCCGGTCCGCTCGGATTGCCCTCGATCCCAAGCTCGGCAAACGACTTCTCTTGGAGATTTGGCGGATTCTCGCACGCTGCTGCTGTTGCTTCGTCTGGGTAGTAATCGGTTGCGACGACCCCATCGGTTGTGGGCGGAGCGGTAGGCGTGACTGGTTCGACGATGGAGGACGACTCCTCATCCATTGTCCGATAGGCCTCATCTTCTGTCATTCCAGATGCCAGAAGTTTCTGAAGTCGTGCATCCTGCTGCGCATCGTTTCGCCGCGTCTGTTCTTCACAGGCCGAGTAGTCACGAATGATGACACTGTCATCGGTGAACTCAGGCCAGTTCGTCGTCGTTTCGTCCAGTCCGAACTGGGCAAGGAACCACGCCCAATCTGGCTCCCACCAGGTTCGGATTACCGCGAGGTGGGCCGCATCGGTTGACACGACAGCGGCCGAAGTCGATGGAACCGACCTGGCCCAGGCTTCGCCCGAAGCGGGTCCGGGAATCGGAATCTCCGCACCATTCCACGTTTCTCCGCCGTCAGGCGATGACAAGTATTCGTACACGACTCCACCACTGGCGGTCTCGCTTGTCGTGAGGCCGTAGAGCACGCCGTTGCTCAGGCTAAGTGAGCCGAATGTTCGATCGCCCAACTCCGTGATTTTCCAGGTCTCGCCGTCCGACGTCGAGTAGATCGCCTGCGGGAGTTCCTCGTAATAGCCAGTTTCTTCAACCGTCGACGGATCGGGCCAACGGGCTCCTGGTGAGGTGGAGAGAACGTAGAGCGTTCCGTCTAACGATTGGCCGTACCACTGCGGATAAGTGACGTCACCAACGACGAGGCGTTCGCTAAAGCTAATTGGTTCGCCGCTTTCGAGAGCTTGCTGCACGGTCTCGATGCCGTCAGAAGCAAACACGGTGTTTGACTCTTGGGTACCGACAGTGCTTCGAAAACCAACGGCGCCGATGGCCAGGACAGCCAGCGTTCCCACGCCGACTCTCGCTCGGCGCACCTTGCGTTGGTATCGGGCTTGCGGGTGCTGACGTGGATACGCAGTCACTGGAACCGAGCTCGCGAGTGAAGCGAGTTCGGCTTCGAGGTCATCATTGTGAGGTTGATCAGTCATGAGAATTCCTTGTGAGTTCGTTCTTCAATTGCTCGCGGGCCCGGTGAAGGCGGCTCTTAATTGTCCCCTCGGAGATCCGAAGGTGGGTCGCTGTCTCACGAACGGACAGCTCAAGAAGTAGGCGGCACACGACGACGTCGCGAAGGTCGCGATCAAGACTCTGGAGTGCGCTCCAGAGTTCTGGGTTTGGCACATTGGACTCGGTCCAGGTATCCCCTGCGATCTTCGGCCGCCGACCGATTCGACGAAGTATCGAACGCCCATAATTGAGGCCAACCCGAAAGCACCAGCCTTCGGGATTGTCGTAGTGCCGGATTTCTGTCCACTTGGGATAGGCCCGGGTCATGGCTTCGTCGGCCGCGTCGACGCCCCGCTCATAGCTCCCGAGCCCGACGACCAACGCCCGAACTAGCCCTGGGTACGTCGACCGGTAGAAGTCGTCGAACGTCAGGTTTGTATCTTCAACAACTATCTCATCCAACTGCCCTGGATCGTGGTTGTTCATTACCGTGGCTCCCATACATCCGTAGACGCCTTAGGTGCTCGATTGGTTCTCACGAATCTGAAGTTTCTTGCCGGAGCCCGTCACTCTTGGCCGAGATCGCATCAGCCGCGTCATCGTGGCCCGTGAGCCGGGCTGCGGCTTCTGCGGCATCGAGAGTCTTCGTGTCGAGTGGACGATCGCGGAGCAGCTCTTGTGCTGCGCCCCACACGGCCTCGCCGTCTGCATCGGAACCAGACCGGGCGGCGCGAAGCAGGAGGAGTTCGACGCGACGCTGTCGTAACGCCGGGTCGTGCGGTGACCAGCGAAGGCCTTGTTCGAGCTGATCAAGCGCCGCATCGAGATCAAAGAGCGAGGTATTGCGGGCGAGTAGTTGGGCCGCCGCATAGCGGGTCCGAATGGAGTCTGGTCGAAGCTCGGCCGCACGCTCAACGATGGCTCGATCAATGATGAAGGTGTCGGCCTCGGTTGCGAGCCGACGCTCTGCGAGCACTTCGGCCGCCCCAGCCATTGCGACCAATAGAGCGAGCGAGGCATACAGGGCAGCGGCCAGGCTTGGCCGGCCAGCAACACTTTTGTTCGGCCTACCCGCACTGACCGCTCCGGCGTAGATCGCAACGACGGGTTCGAGCGACGCGATGGGAAACAGAGCCTGTTGCGCCACAAGGTATGACACGACGGCGGCGGCCACTCCAAGATCAATCGGGTCTAGGTCTCGGCGCCGCTTCCAGACTGCGGAGCCGCCCAGCGCGGCGATGACGATGAAGAGTGCCGCGGCTGGAATTCCTCCGGTGAGGGCGAGATCGATCAGGCCCTGATGGGCTCGGTCGGTGTAGACGGCGCTGCCGTAGGTGCGCTGATAGTCGGCCGTCACGAGTTGACCGAAGGCCACGCGATAGCCCTCCGGCCCGTAGCCAAGGAACGGCGACTCAGCGACGCCTCGCAGTCCGATCGCCCACTCATCGAGGCGCGTGAATTGTCGTTCGCTGAAGAGCATGACTGCGATACCGGCGGCGATAGAAATCCCGCCAAGCGCCAACGCTATGGTTCGTCTTCCGAGCAACACGGCGACGCTCAAAATACCGACAACTAGCCCAACCATCGGCGCTCGGGCTCCAGAGCCAGCAAGCGTGAGCAGCGTGCCGACTACTCCGGCCGCGGCGGCGATTCGCCACAGCCGGCTGTCGAGACTGATGACGTGTCCGGCCGCGACGCAACCGAAAAACACAGCCGCCGCCCCGAGGTATGCGGGTTGGCCAAACAAGCCAGACCATCGAGCGCCGGCATCGACACCGCCGATCGGGTGGGTGCCCGCCAATTCGACGATCGACACCAGGCCGAGACCGACCGCGGCCAACGTCGCACCGCGAGCGAGCGCCAAACGCGCGTCGCCCAGGCGACTCCCGGCGTCGAACGCCGCGAGTGTGAGCAGCCATGTGAGCAATCCGAATCGCCGGTCGGGGGTGCCAACAAGAGCGTGCCATTGGTCGATGCCGAAAATTGTCGCGACGGTTAGCCAGAGGCCGAACACGAGTCCAGCCAATCGAAGCGAGCGGGGAAGGCCAGAGTTGCGCCCCATAGAAACTGCGGTCAAGGCCAACACGGCGGTTGCAACCACGGTGATTCGAAGAGGGCCAGATGGCACGAGTCCTTCAGGGTCGAAGGCGACCACAACCAACGGACCAAGCAGCACACAGCCTGTTGCCCGAATGTCGATCACCGACTGAGTATGGTCCAACGAAAGTCACGTGTGCGGCCACTATCGGCGGAACGTTTGGGTGCTTCGGTGGCGATGAGGCGCGAGTGCTGCTCTACTGGCGCGATGGTTGCAGATCGACGTCCCTTACAACAGATGTTTCGCGAACGCCTCAATACGGTGATTCTGCAGAGTGGTCTCAACAGGTCACAATTCGCACAGAAGACCTCTATTGATCGTTCGACGCTGACCCAGCTTCTCTCGCCAAACAACCGCCGCCTTCCACGAATCGACACACTTACCGAGATCGCAACGACCCACCAGGTCTCCCTCGATTGGCTACTCGGCCTGACCCATGAGGGTCGGTTGCAGGCAGAGATGGTGGCCGAGTCGGCAAGTTTCGAGCGCGGAACATTGTCAGACAATGACCAGCGGCTCATCGATTGGTTCGAGGAAACGCGGGGCTACAAGGTGCGTTATGTGCCTCAGTCGCTGCCCGACCTGCTGAAGACCAGCGACATGATCAACTACGAGCTGCAGCAGTTCTCGTCGACGAGTCCGTC
>JBBKWJ010000058.1:0-5581 GCA_037968895.1 Acidimicrobiales bacterium | reverse complement strand
AACGACATTGCGGCGTTCGCGAAAAACTTAGAGGCGGTTGGGTTCTCGGGCATGCTGTTTACTGAGACGTCGAAGACCCTGCTGCTGGTGCTGCTGCCCTGACTGCGTTCTGGGACTCGCTACCTAAATAAGAACAGCTACGCCATCGTGAGTCCGCCGCTGACCGACAGCGTCTGACCAGTAATGTATCCGGCTTGCTCAGATGCAAAGAACACGATCGCCGGGGCGACGTCGGATGGCTCGGCAATTCGCCCCATCGGGATGGCCCGGCCGAGTGAGCCAAGAAACTTCTCGCCGCCTCCGGGGATAGACCCACCTGCGTCGGCGAGCAGGTTCGTGTCGGTTGGACCAGGGCACACCGTGTTCACCGTGATCCCCTTTTTGGCCATCTCACGAGCGAGTGTCTTCGAGAATGCGATCACGCCGCCCTTCGCACCCGAGTAGACCGACTCGAGTGATGACCCGACCCGCCCGGCATCAGAGGCAACGTTCACGATTCGCCCCCATCCGTGCTCGATCATTGACGGGAGTGCGGTGCTGCAGGTGCGAAGCATGCCGGTGTAGTTGATCTCAATAATCTTGGCCCAGAACTCCTCATCGGTGTCGATGAAAGGAACCATGCGATCCCAGCCAACAACATTGGCCAGGATCTCCACTGGGCCATACGCTTCGGTCGCAGTTGTGAGCGCCGCCTGGACCGAGGCCATGTCAGTCACATCGAGCGCGACCGAGACAGCCTCACCTCCGCTTGATCGGATGCCCTCGGCTACTCGTTCGGCTGCGCCAACATCGAGGTCGGCTACCACGACCCTGGCGCCGTTTGCCGCGAACTGTCTCGCCGACTCGCCACCGATTCCGCCGCCGCCCCCGGACACAAACGCAACTCGATCTACTCGATTTCCCATGGTCAAAGACACTAGTGTCTGCCGCATCCTCAAAGAAACGGTACGTAATGGAATTTGACCTTATGACTGGCGGCGGCCGCTGGAACGACATTGCGGCGTTCGCGAAAAACTTAGAGGCGGTTGGGTTCTCGGGCATGCTGTTTACTGAGACGTCGAAGACCCCATGGATGGCTATCGCAGCAGCGGCGACAGCCGCACCGTCGCTCGAGTTCTCAACCGGTATTGCCGTGGCTTTCCCTCGCTCTCCAATGGTGACGGCATCGATTGCTTGGGAACTTGCCGACAATACAAACGGTCGGTTCCGGCTCGGACTCGGCTCGCAGGTTCGAGCCCATATCGAGCGCCGCTACAGCGCAGAGTTCGACAAACCAGGTCCCCGCCTCAAAGACTATGTCGAGGCCGTCAACGCCTGCTTCCGTGCCTTTCGTGGCGAAGAGCGCCTCAACCATGACGGGCCGTTCTATCAATTGAGCCTGCTCCCCCAGGCATGGTCTCCGCCGAAGCACGACTTCGGCGATATCAAGGTTGACATCTCAGCCGTTGGCCCTTACATGAGCAAGGCCGCGGGCCAAGTCGCCGACGGCGTGCACGTCCACCCGCTTCATTCGATTGACTACCTCGACGAGATCCTCGCCCCTCGCTTGGCCGAAGGCGCCGCCAGCGCATCGCGCCAAGTGTCAGACATCGACCTCATCATCCCTGTGTTCTGCATCGTTGGCGACTCCGAAAAGGAGCAAGCACCAACAAAGGCATTGGCCAAGCAGCAGATTGCGTTCTATGGCTCGACGAAGAACTACGGGTTCCAGTTCGACATGCTCGGATTCGAAGGCGTTTCCGGCAAACTCAACGAGCGAATGAAAGCGGGCGACATCAAGGGCATGGCCGACCTCATCACTGACGAGATGCTCGAGCACTATGCGGTGACCGGGTCGTGGGACGAACTGGGCCCACGACTCATCGATCGCTACCAGGGTCGGGCCGCCCGCCTCGTGATGTACTCCGCCGAGACATCGATCCGAATCGATGCTGCGAACACCGCAAAGTGGGGGCGAGTAGCTGACGCCGTGCGTTCGGCATAGGTAATACGGACTAACGCGGTGAATGAGTGGCCGAAATCGGCCGATGATCAGAGAATGCACGACGCACGCCCCTCGAAAGTGAAACAGCTGTTCAGCGCACTTGGAGCGCTGACGATGGCTGCGACCACCGTGGTCGCAGTATCCGATGCTGTCCGCCCCGAGCCAGCCGAAGCAATTACCTGCAACATCGGCTCGCCAGACCGGAACTACGCCGACGACGTCGCATCCTCCGCCCGACACGCTCAGCTCTGGCGGCTCTATCAGGCCTACTTCCTCCGCCAACCGGATGACGGCGGTCTCGTCTACTGGATCGAACTCAATCGATCTGGCATGGGACTCCAGGCGATTTCGGATCAGTTTGAGATCTCTCCTGAGTTCGCCCTCACCTACGGTTCGCTCAACAACACTGATTTCCTGAAGCTCATTTACCGCAACGTGCTCTGCCGTGCTCCAGATGGAGACGGATTCAACTACTGGCTCTCGCTCCTCAACAGCAACGCGATGACCAGAGGCGAGATGATGGTGTACTTCGCCGAGTCAGATGAATACATCAGATTCACCAATACCCCGTGGTCGCTCTTCGGTAGTCCAGACGACGCAACGCTCGCCGCCGATGGCTACGAGATCACAACCTTGCCTGGCGGCCAAATGGCCCTCGTCGATTACTCTCGGGTCGACTTCTCCGCAAGCCATGAGCGTTGCTCTGTGGCTTCAATAAACGGAAACTGGTTCTTTAATCCAGAGACCTACAACCCGACCCCAGTCGGCTTTGCCGTTATCGATGGTGTGCAGATTCCTGGCGCTGCGAATCGTGCCGACCGAGGCGTGCTCGGCGAACGAATTCGACCAAACGGAGCGGCTGACGAGATCGTATGGGTCTACCAAGGCTCGTTCAACATCAATAGCAACTTGGACTCGAAGAACGGACGTGTGCTTGAGAGCTGGCACAGCTGGCGCCCCGATGGCACCCCGGCTGTCGATAACCCGTCTGAGTGGAGATGGGCCGCCGCTGGCATCCCACTCGTGATCAACAGCCAAGTATGGCCCGGCTTCTACGGCATCTCGACCAACGACTACACCCACTACACAAGTCGTCACAGTTTTGTTGCGTACGACAAGGATGCTGGGGTCTTGGCGTTCGGTTCGACGACCGGCATGACGAGCGCCGCCATGATCAATTGGGCAACGTCGAATGGCTACGAAGACCTCATCAAGTTTGATGGCGGCGCGTCGGTTGAGTTCAATGTGGGCCGTCAAACTCGGGTTGCCGGTACCTATCGTGATGTCCCGCTGTGGCTCGGTATCGGCTGCTAGTCGTCGAGCGAGAAGAGATCGAGGGCCTCGGGGTTAGCCAGAGCCTCGATGTTCTTAATCGGTCGACCGTGAACAACTTCCGTTACGGCCAATTCGACGATTTTGCCTGAACGGGTTCGTGGAATGTCGGCTACGGCTTTGATGACCGCTGGTACGTGACGAGGCGAGCACTTCGTACGAAGTTCTGACTTGATGGTCTTGATCAGTTGATCGCTCAACGTCTCATTGTCAGCGAGTCGAACGAACAGCACGATTCTGGTGTCGTTGTCGTACTCATGACCGATACAGATTGCCTCCACGACCTCGTCGAGCTGCTCGACGACGCGGTAGATCTCAGCCGTCCCAATCCTGATACCAGAGGCGTTGAGCGTCGCATCGGAGCGCCCGTGGATCACCATGCCGTGCTCGGGAGTCCACGACGCGAAATCACCGTGAGCCCACACACCCGGGAAACGCTCAAAGTAGGCCGCTCGATAGCGCGATCCATCTTCGTCACCCCAAAACTCCAGCGGCATCGAGGGGAATGGGGTGGAACACACAAGCTCACCCTTCGACCCATCGTTGAGGCGAGTCCGGTCGTCGCCGAACACTTCAATCTGGAGGCCATAACACGCCCGCTGGATAGCGCCGGCGTAAACCGGCATCGAGGGATCGCCAGCCACAAGGCAGCCACAGAGATCGGTGCCGCCCGACATCGACGCAAGGTGCACATCATGCTTGACTGCCTCATAGACCCAGGCGAATCCCTCGTGCGAAAGCGGCGATCCGGTCGAGCAAATAGACCTGACTGACTTGAGCGAGTGGCTGTCGATCGGTCGCAGTCCGGCTTTCATCGATGCGTCGAGGAACTTTGCTGACACTCCAAGAAGCGTGAGGTCGTACTCATCGCACAGGTCGAACAGAACCTCTGGTTGTGGGTAGGCCGGGTTGCCGTCATACAGCACAATCGTCGCACCGCTGCCAAGCACTGAGACGAGCCAATTCCACATCATCCAGCCGCAAGTGGTGAAGTAGAAGACTTGATCGCCGGCCTTGATGTCGCATTGCAGTTGCTGCTCCGCAAGGTGTTTGAGGAGCACTCCCCCGCTGCGATGAACAATGCATTTGGGCTTACCCGTCGTCCCTGACGAATAGAGGATGTAGAGCGGATGATCGGTAGGCAGCGTCGTGTATTGCACTGGCCGATCGGCGTATGTCTTGAGGATTTCGTTGAAGTTGGTTGGCGCGTTCAAACCGGCGAGGTCTGGGTTTTGTCCCACATTCGGTACCACTACAACAGCGCTGACCGACGGCAAACTGGCCTCGATCTCTGCCAGTCGTTCAAGACAGTCGAAGGTCTTCCCGCCGTAGTGATAGCCATCGGCGGCGATCAGAATCTTCGGCTCCGTTTGTCCGAATCGGTCGACCACACCGGCCACACCAAAGTCGGCAGACGTCGATGTGAAGACTGCGCCAATCGAGGCGGCGGCAAGGAACATGATTACGGTTTCGGGAACGTGCGGCATCCACGCCCCGACACGGTCACCGGCTTGAACGTCGTGTGCCTCCAGGAAACCGGCAACTGCGCTCACTTGCTGACGGAGTTCGGCCCATGTCAGCTTTCGCTCGACTCCGTCTTCCCGACGGGCGATGATCGCTATTGGATTAGCGCCGGGGCGGTCGGCCAAAAGTGTCTCAGCGATGTTGAGAGTCGCGTCAGGCAGGAAGCGCCAGTCCCAGAAGTTCTCGCCTTCTTCGACGAGGCGTTCACCTTGTTCACCGACGACACCGCAGTAGTCCCAGACTGCTTTCCAGAACGCACCAGGTTCATCAACCGACCATTGCCAAACATCGTCTGAGTTGGCGGCGTCTGGAATGGCCTGCCGGCGAAACTGATCGATCTGAGTAGTAGCAATCCGATCTGAGTCTGGCTTCCAGAGCGCCTTAGTTGGAGTAGTAGGAACCTGCGGTTCGGGAGTCATGTCGCCGCTTACGCCGTCTTGATCGATGCGGCATCGGCGAGCCCGAAAGCCTCGATGGCGTCGTCTCGAAGCTTGAACTTCTGAATCTTTCCAGTGACGGTCATCGGGAACTCGTCAGTCATCATGACGTAGCGGGGGATTTTGTAGTGAGCGATCGTTCCCTTACAGAACTCGGTGACTTCTTCCTCGGTGAGAGTGGTTCCGGGCTCAAGCTGGATCCATGCCATCACTTGCTCGCCGTACTTCGCGTCTGGCACACCAACGACTTGAACGTCGCGAATTGCAGGGTGCGTGTACAAGAACTCTTCGACCTCGCGGGGGT
>JBBKWJ010000057.1:0-49430 GCA_037968895.1 Acidimicrobiales bacterium | reverse complement strand
TTCGAGTACCCCGACGCGTTTCTCATATTCGAAGCACCCCTCGTCATGCGAGGTCTCGGGCCGCCCGGCAGCCTCGACAACATCGACCTCGAAGTCCACGTCGACCAGATGCTCCTCGTGCTAGGACCCACCCATGAACGACACTGAAACTGCAATCGTCATCAAACCCCTCGACGCCACCCGAGTCGCAATCATCAGCGAGGAAGCCGAGGGGTTCGACACTGAGTTCGGCCCCATCTTTGGCCGCTTGTACCCGGCACTCTTTGGCACCTTGGAACGGCACGGCGTCTCACCTGCTGGTCCGAGTTACGGCCTCTACGACCAACGGGAAGATGGGCATATTGACGTCATCGCCGGTGTCATCATTGCCTCGGACGACAACGTCTCTGCCGATGGCGTCACCACTCGGGACCTCCCGGCCGCACAACGGGCCGCCACGCTTGTACATCATGGCTCAATGGCCACGATCACCAGGAGCTATGCGCTTCTCGAGCGCTGGATGTCAGCGGCCAACGAGCAGCCCGTTGGGTTCAGTCGCGAGGTCTACCTTCACTGCCCAGAGAACCAAGATGAATGGATTACTGAACTCCAGTTTGTGCTCGCCTGAAATAGGTCTTGTCGCCATCCTTTGATAGGGGTGGCGACAATCTCAGCCTTCGTCGAGCGCCGTCAACCAATCGTTCCAGAAGAACTTCCACTCAGCCACAGCATCGAACTTAGGGAGTTTCTCATGGGCGACGACCACCTTGGTTCGGCCATCGGCCTTTGCTTCGAGGGTAAACAACGCAACCCCAGGGCCAACGGCGATTCGGATGGACTTTGAAGTCGCCTTCGACCGGAGTTCGGTTGGCTCGCCGCCAAAGAGGTCGTCACGGTCATCGTCATCAAGCAGCATCGCCCGAAGTTTCTCGGCATCGATCGCAATCGTCTTCGACTTGTCGGCCGTAAAGGTGCCATCGGCGCGTTCGTGTGGCAAACGCAAGCCGGTGATTCGCTCGTAGCTCACCGTTACGCCCTGAGCCCACCATGCGTCAACCCCAAGGTCCTCGCGCAAATGCGTAGCGATCGCGGTGTGGCCGTCGACGTGGCCTGGCCAGGCATCAATGATGTCGCACCAATCATCCCAGCCGTGACCGGTGTTGCTCTCAATCACCTCATCGGTGAACTCCGGTTCAGACACCCAGACTCGACGCCGCGACCCTGACGTCTGGTCGATCAACGATTGCCGGGCCACGGTGTAGCGCTCACCAGTCGTTGCCATCCGCTCGCGAATACGCCGTTTGAAGCTCTCATTCTTTGTCATCTCAACTGCTTTCGATGCCAATCACACACGAGATCTGATGCCCCACGCTCGTCAACCTCATGCAACCGGCACGACAATCGAAACCAACAAAGTCTCCTGCCGGGCACTCAGGGTCCCCTTTGCCTTCCGAAGCCAGCGCGTGGGTGCCGGATGAAGGTTTGGCGTGACAAGTCGCCAGACCTGACGGTAGCAACACGTCGACGACTCGGCAAGGGGCATCGGCAATCCCGGCCCCGAAAAAGAATCTGCTTGACGCAGCCGACAGTCGCGTGCATATTGATAAACAATAACATTGTTTCTCGATAAGAACGGGGCCCGAAATGCCTTCCACAACTGACCAAGTCTCCCCACGAAAGCTCGGCATGACCACTGTCGACTACCTGCGATACGCGGTCATAGTCGCGATATTCGCCGCGTCGATCTACTTCGTCGGGAGCCTGGCCGCAGCCATAACCTCCGACTCATTGGCGTCGCCGCTCAGCCTCGGCCTTTCCAACGACGCTATTTCAAGCCCGTATCCAGACAGTGCCAGCATCGCTGAGGCGACAGCGGCCGTCGACGTCAAGACCAGCATCGGCTACCGACTCGCCTGGTGGAGTGTCACCGATGCACTCGCCCTCGGCGGCATAGGTTTCCTTGAATTGCTTCGCCGAATTCTGGCAAAGGGCACAGACCCGTTCACGAGTGAGAACGCCTCCCGGCTCCGCTGGATGGTCGTCCTCGCCATGGGCTTAGCGAGCGTGAGCCTCCTCCAACCGATCGTCTCGATTGCTATCCAA
The DNA here is from genome assembly GCA_037968895.1 of Acidimicrobiales bacterium. Classification (GTDB taxonomy): domain Bacteria; phylum Actinomycetota; class Acidimicrobiia; order Acidimicrobiales; family SZUA-35; genus JBBKWJ01. Next base: position 47,348 of record JBBKWJ010000057.1, on the reverse strand, counting down.
GACAACGCTGGATTCGATGGTTTCGAAGCCACCTGGGATCTGAGAGGACTTGCAATCGCGCTGGTTCTCGCCGCATTGCTTGAGATCTGGCGCCATGGTGTTGCACTCCGAGCCGACGCCGATCTGACAATCTGATGCCTGCCGACATCGACGCCAATGCAATCACCGTTCACCTCGACGAGATTCTCATCGAACAAGGCATGACGATGACCGAACTCGCCGAACGGGTTGGCCTTACGCTCGCCAACATGTCAATCCTCAAGACGGGCAAAGCCCGAGCTATCAGGTTCAGTACTCTGACTGCGATCTGCGAAGAGCTTCACTGCCAACCAGGCGATATTCTCCGCTACAGCCCGGAGGCCTAGGTCCGACAGGGCACCAGTGGCGGGCGGAGAAGGTCGAGGGCGATGTGAGTCGAGCGATAGAAGCATTCCTAAACGGGCGATTGCTCGCAGGACTGGCGGCTGCAATTGTATTGTCAGTCTTACTGACACCACTGTTGGCCCGTAGGCTTCGCATCACTCGGCCCGCTGCCTACCTGTCGGCACTCGCAGGACTTCTGATCATTGCGTTCACCATCTTCGAGCGCCTAGCGGGTCTACCAGGCTTCGATCCGGGGCAGGCACTTACGTGGTGGACCGAGATTCGTCAGTCGCCCATCGAAGTTGCGAGGACCGAGCCCGCTTGGCGCCTCAACGTCGCCCTCTTTGTTCCCGCTGGGATCGTCTGGAGCGTGGTGACCAAACGCCCGTTGGCCACCGCAGCAGCGCTCTTTGGCTTCTCGTTCGGAATTGAGACGCTGCAAGCCCTCACCGGGCTCGGTGCAGCCGATGTCACCGATCTGAGCGCAAACGTGATCGGCGGAGTCATTGGTGCCACGGTGATTGCCGCAGCCATGCGATTCGCCCCTGGCGTAATTCCTGATGCGGCTCAATCAGCGTCCATTGAGACCGACGGCGGCCTCGGCTCAAAATGGGTTCTCGCGATAGTCGGCGCAACGTTGCTCTCGGTCGGCGCTTTGTACGGCGGGATCCAGGCCGTGCTCACGATTCGACAGAACACACTTCGTGACGAGATCGAAACGACTTATTCCGGAATGAAGGTCGAGGACGTCAACACGATTCTCGAAGAAGAGACAATCGGCCTCAACCCCTTCTTCATTCTCGAAGCCGGTGCGCCAGACAGCTACCAGTTCTATGGCGACTCCCGCCCCATAGAAATCCGCTACCCGATTGACTTCCTCGGCTTCTACCGATGCGTCTTCGTCATGCTTTCTGACTCGGCCCCGGTGTTCAGCGAGAGCAGTGGAGACGAATGCACCGAAGACCGGTTCCCGGAGTAGGGCACCTTGGAGAACAGCTAGCGGCCGGATTCCTTCAGCATCGTTTTCCATGGCGATCGCTTCGCCGCAATCGGAACTGCGAGCCCGAGGAGTCGCCCACCGACACCGCCCTTCGTCGCCGCCACGCAGGCACCCGCGCCAAGAAACAGCGAGGCCGCATCGTCCGGTTCATAGGTAACCCCTCGGCCGCCCGCGAGGTCCCACGCGTGCAGGTGCCACTCGGCGGCAGCCACGCCGAGGTGGAGTCCAACAGTCACGGTGCCAGCCGGGTAGCCGAATGGAACATCGAGGTGGTCGACGGCTCGATCAAGGTAGCGGCGAGCCTTCGAACCGAAGTCGGAAGTCGCCTCTACGCCATCGAGGTTCTTGCGGTCGTTGATTGCATCGTCGTTTCGTTGCTCAAACTCATCCACACCGAAGGGACGATCGTGAACTCCCCGCAAGGCTCGCTCGAGCCATTCTTCGTACCAATCGATGACGCCTACCAGGTGTCGGACCGTCTCGACCGCCGTCCATTTCCCGCACCCGGGACCGTCCCAATCTTCTGACTTGAAGGACGCCACAGTCTCCTCGACCGCTTCCACTCCAGCGAGATAATTGCCTTCGAGGTCGGCGACAGACAGGTTCTTCACTTACCGACGCTACCACCTACGGTTTTGGGGGTGCTGGGACGCCCAAAAGGGCGCCCCAGCACCCCCAAAACGCTACGCAGTCGGTTAAATGGACGGGTGACCACTCCTGAATCGCCGCTTGCATTGCAGTTGGCGGCCCGTGTCGAGAAAATCGACCCACCAAAGACTGTCGACATTTGCCGCGCCTCGGTCCTTGCGACCATTGCACTACTCGACGACGAACGAAGCGCTCCCGGCGGTGAGTGGCACGACGCCGTTGAGGCCTGGAACGGTGCTCGCATACGCAAGATCGTGCGGCGAGGGCGAGGAGCGGCGTGGACTCGGGCGCAAGAACCGGCCGGCGTCACGGTCACCGTCGACGGGGCCGAAGTGCGGGCCTTCGTGCCCGGACCACTCGCCGACGCGCCTGGGCCGCTGGCCAAGCTTCAAATCCAGTCGAGTGATCTCGATACGCCATCTCAGATCGATGTGATTCCAAGCGCCAACGCACTAATGATCGCGGTCACGCCCCACGTCGAAATGTCGTGGGGGAAGCTGGCCGCTCAGTGCGCCCATGCGGGCCAGCGAGCTTGGATGACGGCCGACCCAAGCCTCGTGGCCCGTTGGGACAAGGCTGGCCGACCAGTGCACGTGTTTCACCCATCACCAGAACTCTGGCCAACCTTGACCGAGAACGCTGACGTAGCCATTCACGACGGCGGTTACACCGAAATCCCCGCGGGAACACTCACCACCGTTGCCTACTGGGAAGAACCATTCGACAAAGGACCGTTCATGTCAGAACCAAACGACCGCCACGACATCCTGCTCGGCGGGCCAAACGAGCAGGCGATGGGCCTGGCGAGGGCCGTTCGAGTCGGTAACCACATTGCCGTTGGCGGCACCGCAGCCATCAACGAAGACGGCACCAACGTCGACCCGCGAGACATCGAGGCTCAGGTTCGACGGTGCTACGAGATCATCGGTCAGGCCTTGGCCGCGGCTGGGGCCGGACCAGGCGACGTGGTGCGAACCCGAACGATGCTCACAAACATCGACCACTACGAACGAGCACTCGCCGCCCGCAAGGACTTCCTTGGTGGCACTCGGGCCGCCGAGACAATCGTCCAAGTCAGCCGCTTCGTCGACCCGGCCTGGCAAATCGAGATCGAGGTCGACGCAATCATCTCTGACTAGCGCATCGAACTAGCTCGTCTCCCTCAAAGGGAGCGTCACGCATTTTGCTCAGAGATCCGAGCATCACGCATCGCCTCGGCATCAGCCATCTTGGCAATATCAATGTCTTCGATCTCATCTGGCACATACCAGTGCATGCGCGGATCGCCTTCATAGCAACTCAGAACCGCCTCGGCGACCATCGAGGGAGGAATGAGCCGCCACGGCCCTTCGGTCGGAGCGTTCGATGCGGTAGTGGCCAAAGCTCCGGACGCCCGCTTGCCCCCAACGAACACCGGAGACTCGGTGAAGATCGCAGTGTCAATGACTCCTGGCAGCACATCGGCGACCCGCACATCGAATCGAGAAAACTCAACGGCGAGTGCCTCGGTCAGGCCTTTCACCGCAAACTTTGTGGCGCCATAGACCGCCAGGCGAGCAGGACCGTAGGTCGCGGCCGACGATGACGTACTGAAGCACAAGCTGTTCGGCGATTTCTTGAGGAGGGGTAGGGCGGCATAGATGCCATTGATCACGCCAACGAGATTCACGTTGATGACCTTGAGGCTCTCCTCGATCGGAATGTCATCGAAGAAGCCACCGACCCCAATGCCAGCGTTGTTGAACAGAAGATCGAGACCTCCCCCAGTCGACTCGGCCACCTCGCCGATGACGGTGTCGTATGCCGCCTTGTCCGTGACGTCGAGTTCCCACGTGCGGCAGTTGTCGTCGCCGAGCGATGCCCGAAGGTTGGCGAGGCCATCGCGGTTGAGGTCGGCGGCGCCAACCCACCATCCCTCGGCAACTAGCAGCTCGGCAGTTGCCCGACCGATTCCACTTGCCGCTCCGGTGATGAAGGCGGTGCGGCGATCGGGCGTCTGTTCGTCGTGGGCCATGGTTGATCTTCTCCCACACCGATCGTGAGCGCAATCTAGGATGCGGACATGTCTCAACTACAGCCAGTGCCCGAGGATTGGTCTACCGGATTAGCGGTCGTCGCTCACCCTGACGACATGGAGTACGGGGCGGCGGCTGCTATTGCGCGCTGGACAGGGCAAGGTAAAACCATTGCCTATGTATTGGTAACCGACGGCGAGGCCGGGATCTCGACCATGGATCCCGCTGAGGTCGGTCCGCTTCGCCGAGCCGAGCAGATCGCAGCGTGCGCAACGGTTGGCGTCGACGCCGTGGACTTTCTTGGCCTGCCCGATGGCCTCCTCGTCGAGGGTCTCGAGCTGAGAGCAGCGCTATGCGAACCGATCCGTCGCCACAAGCCAGATGTCGTGTTCTCGATCAACTTTCGTGACGGGTGGGGCGGGCCAAGCTGGAACCACGTCGACCACCGAGCAGTCGGCCGGTCACTCCTCGACGCCGTCAGGGATGCTGGCAATCCGTGGGTCTTTCCCGAAGCTGGCGCCGCGTGGGATGGAGTTCGCTTCGTCGGCTTCTCCGGAAGCCCGCAGGCGACGCATGCGGTCGAAGTCACCGACACCTTCGACGCCGGAGTTGCGTCACTGGCTTGTCATGCGGTCTATCTCAACAACCTCGGTGGCGACATGGCGTCGCCCTACGAGTTTCTTCGTGGCCCCGCTGCTGGTGCAGGCGCCGACTTCGGGGTCGAGCTCGCAACTACCTTTGAGATCATCGGCTAGAAGTCCTCGTCTACTTCTGGGTCGGCGATGATGACTCGAAAACAACTGATCAGTTTCTCCAACGGCCTATCTCGCGGAGCGCAGCCTCAAGAAGCGCTGAACACGGCGTCGTGCAACCGCTCCATAAACATTGGCCAGCCAACCCGATGCGAAGCCTGATGCTCAGCGGGAAGATTGCGGTGTTCAACAGAAACGAGCGTGCCCCCTGGCGACGGAGCGAGGGTGAACTCGACCTCAGTCGAACGCGGTGGAAGCGTTTCGGAGCCAGCATGACCCCATGACACAACTACTCGCTCCGAGGGAACCACATCGAGATATTGACCGCGTACGGGGATCCCCTCGATGTCGAGTGTGAACTCGCCGCCCGGTTGCGCATCCAGGACCGCATAGTCGCCAATCCACGACACCAAAAGTTTGGCGTCGATGAAGTAGTTGAAGACGACGTCCGGCGGCGCAGCAACTTCCACCGAACAACTGAATGCGCCGGTCATGCTTGTTCCTCAATCACAGTCTTGAGCCGTTTGAGACTCGCGGGCCAGAGATCAGCGACGAATGAGTTCACACTTTCAAAGCCGTCAGGGCTGACGATGTAGAGCCGCCGACGACCCTCGCGTTGCATATCGACAAGGCCAGCGTCTTTGAGAATCTGAAGATGGTGGGACACGGCCTGCTGACTTGCCCCACAGCCCTCAGCGATCGCACCAACCGACAGCGCCTCGCTGCGAACGAGTTGGAGTATTTGTTGGCGCTGGGGCGCGGCGAGCGCCTTGAAGACCTCTTCTGTTGCTGGCATGCAGTCCATCGTGCCACACCAGCCTCATTCCCACAAGTATTCACTTGTGCATCAAACGCACAAGTGATACTTTGCACAAACTAAGTCTTGTAGATAGCAGGGCTGATGAGAGCTGGAGCACAACCGTGGACATGAAAGCGATCAACGAGAGCGTCATCAGCGAGTTCAGAAAGAATGAAGGCAGACTCTCGGGGCCGATGGAGGGCGCGCCCATCCTTCTGCTCACCACAACGGGGCGAATCAGTGGCAAGGCCCACACGACTCCGATTGGTTTCATCGACGCCAGTGGACGACTCGCCGTCGCAGCCGCGAACGGCGGGTCAGACGAAAACCCCGACTGGCTCCGCAATATCGAAACTAACAACGCAGTCACAATCGAGATCGGCGGTCGATCAATTCCCTCATTCGCAGTAGTGGCCGAGGGCCCCGAACGCAGCGACCTCCTCAACAAGCTCGTCGAAACGCTTCCTGGAATGTCCGACCACGTGTCGGCAACCAGCCGGGCAATCCCGGTCATCGTCTTGTCCGAGCGGCAAAGTTGACCCGTCTCGCGGACTAGAACGATCCCCGGCCCAATTGTCCTAGGTATCGGATAGGTGTGACATTTCATGGCTAGGCGAGAAGCAGTTCAGCGGTCTGCTCGCCGATCATGATGGCAGGCAAAGTGCGGCACCTCTCGAAACTCATGACCGTGGTCTAGCACTCGGTATCGTGCAGCTCAATGAAACACCTGACCGATCTGCCTGATACCGCCGCCGAGCGCAAGAATCTGTTGCTTTCGGTGCTGAAAACAAAGGGTCTGCTCGAACTGCCAGAGCCGGTCACGCTCTCGTCTGGTGCGCAGAGCCGCTTCTTCCTCGACGGCAAGAAGGCACTCGCCCAAGGTCGTGACCTTGCGCTTGCCGCGGTGTGCCTACTCGACCTGGCCGACGCTGCAGGAGTCGAGTTCGATGCGGTCGGCGGACTCACGCTCGGTGCCGATCAGTTTGCCCACGGCGTGGCCATCATGGGCGATAAGGAATGGTTCGTCGTCCGCAAGCAACCAAAGGGGCGGGGCACCGATCGCTATGTCGAAGGTGCGCCATTGGAAGGCAAACGCGTCCTCCTTGTCGACGACGTGATCACCTCTGGTGGTTCGAGTCTGACGGCAAAAGAGCGCATCGACGCTGAAGGCGGCAACGTCGTGTTGGCCTCAACCCTTGTCGCACGAAGTGACGAGCCACACGAACGGTTTGGCGCGGCCGGAGTGAGATTCGAGCCACTCTTCACGTACGTCGACCTCGGCATCCCTGCCGTCGGCACCGAATAGTCTCCGCCATGAGCCAACTGCATCCACAAGCCCAGAAGGTGATCGACGTTGCTACCGCCGCGGGAGTGCCGGTCGAAGTCTCTGAATACCCAGACGGCACGCGAACTGCCCAAGATGCCGCAACGGCAGTCGGCTGCGAGGTCGACCAGATTGTCAAGTCGATGATCTTCGATGCTGACGGCGAAATCGTGCTCGCTCTGACGAGCGGCAAGAACCTTGTCGACTGCGCCGTGCTTGCTGGCCTCGCTGGCGTGTCAAAATGCGGCCGAGCCGATGCAGACAAAGTACGATCCACCACTGGGTTCGCCATCGGCGGCGTTCCCCCATTCGGTCACCTCCACGAGGTGAGGACCTGGATCGATCCGCACCTCCTTTCCTTCGATCTGGTTTGGGCAGCGGCGGGTACGCCTAGGCATGTCTTTGCAATTGCACCAGCCGACCTCGTCGAACTTACTGGGGCGATTGCCGCTCCATTCACGACTTCATGAGCGAAGAACCAACCGAGCAGCGAGTGGTCGGCGTCGGACCCCACCCGCTTCCCTGGCCAACCGACAGCCACTACGATCCGGAATTGCTCGCTAAGGGCGACCGCCGAAACGTCACCGACAACTACCGCTACTGGACCCTCGAAGCCATCGTTGCCGACCTCGACACGAAGCGACACTCCTTCCATGTCGCGATCGAAAACTGGCAACATGATTTCAATATTGGAACTGTGGTTAGAACCGCGAACGCCTTCCTCGCGAAAGAGGTTCACATCATCGGGAAGAAGCGATGGAACCGTCGGGGCGCAATGGTGACCGACCGTTACCAGCATGTGCGCCATCACGCCACCATCGCTGAGTTCCGTCAGTGGGCGACCGATGAAGGGCTCGTGGTCGTCGGAATCGACAATCTGCCTGGGTCGACGCCGCTAGAAACTGATCCATTGCCTGAACAATGCGTGCTCGTATTCGGCCAGGAAGGGCCGGGCCTGTCAGACGAGATTCGCCCCGTTCTCGACCAATGCCGATCGATCGCCCAGTTCGGCTCTACTCGGTCTATCAATGCTGGAGTTGCCGCTGGCGTGGCGATGCACTCTTGGATTCGGAGCTACGCGTTCGACTGAGATGAGTTCGACTGAGGAGCGTTCGACTCAGCAGCCTGAGCGTCGGCAATGCGTTGTTGGTAGCGCCGGCGGAGATGCTGGCGCCACAGCACGTCGAGGATGACGGCAATGGCGAGTATTGCGATGAGGGTGAACACCCAGCCCGACACGACGTCGATTGCGGCGGGAACGCTCGGATCGGGTTCGGCGAGCATCGCCGTTGTGACTGCTGAGATTGAGGCAGCAGCATTCGGAGCCTGTTGTGCCGCCTCGATCGACCGCAAGATGCGATTCTTATATTCGTCAATGACGACGACCTGGTGTTGCCCGTCTTCAGTAAAGACCACCACGGCGTCGTAGCCAGCGGTGCCAGAGGCTTGTAAGACCCGAAGTCCAAACGACTCAGCATCGGGCTGGGGCGAACGCGGCGCAATCGCGATTATCTCGAGCCCTTCACGCCGAGCCTCGGCTATGGCGACTGCAATATCAGCTTCCTCAGCATCGATGTCGAACCCGGCGGCGATGTAGACGCCATCGTCAGCCACTGCGTTCGCCACCTCAATTGGCGTCTCAGCAGCCGCCGGACCAGCCAGTCCAGCGAAAATGATGGCTGAGACGAAGCTCGCTCGAATCCAGAGTCCGTGTCGCACTCGCATAGTGTCGCATGGACTGACTCGATGTCCTACCCAAGCATCCAGGTACGTGCTTTGTCGTCGACCTCGTCGTCATTGAAGAACCGGTCGAACGCCTCGTGCTCGTCATTACCCATGCCGACCGAAATGTCATCGGACTCGTCGTTAACGGCGAGAGGATCCTCATCGTCTACAGCTTCTTCAGCGACGTCGGAATCGCGTCGTCCTTGGTTTTCTTGGAGCGACGCAGCCTTCCGCTCGAGCGACTGTACGACAAGCCGAAGTTCCATAACCTGAGTTTCGAGCTCGCCTTTTTCTACGTTGAGACGTTGCGCATCGCTGCGGATGGCCTCGATCTCGTTCAGCATGACGGCGACGTCGTCCGCCAGCTCTTCACGGTTACTGCGAACGTCTTCGAGCTCGATAATGGTCTGTTTCTTGCTTACGAGAAGCATCGAGAGATCCTCCTTGGTTGAATCTCGCTGGGACTGGAGAGCAGTGACCTCGGCGCGAAGCGAAGCCTCCTGAGTTTCCAATAGTTCGATTGCGGCCCTCGCGGCGACAACCTCGGGAGATTGATGCCGGTCTCGGGCGATCTCTTCTAACCGCGCGAAGGCAACGAGCCGGCTTTTGGCCGACTCTAAAGACGCTTCGTAGCGCCTCAGCTGTTCACGTAGTTGTTCGTAGTCATCGCTTGTCTCTGGGCTTAGCGCCACGACAGGCCTCCTGGGGTCGTGCTTCTCAGTCGGCCAAGAGGGGCAAGAGATGAGTCATTCGGACCAGAATTAGTGACCGAACATCATGAGCCACTGCTCAAGCGATGCAGGCTTGAAAACAACATTTTGGGCTCGGGTCTCGCCCATTGGCTTTGACGGCTCAGGCGAATACTGGTGACCAGGGAAAAGGACTGCGTCGTCCGGCACTTTGGCGAGGCGTTCGGTGAGCGAGCGGTAGAGCTCCTCAGGGTTTCCGCCCGGCAGATCGGTGCGCCCGCAACCGTCGAGGAACAAGGTGTCGCCAGCTATCAGTCGGCCATCGACCAAGAAGCACTGGCTACCAGGCGTATGGCCGGGGGTATGAATGAGTTCGATCTCAACCCCGCCGACCTTGACCACATCGCCAGACTGATGATTCACCAACGAGTCGGCACCAAGCCCGGTTACCTTCGAGACGAATTCAGCCTCCGGAGCTTGGATGTGCACTGGCACGTCAACGATGTCGAGCAGCTCAGCAACGCCGTCGATCTGGTGACCCATCATGTTTCCGCCTACATGGTCGGCGTGATAGTGGGTCGCAAGCGCACCAGTGAGCACCATGCCATCGGCCGCCGCAACATCGACGAGTGACTGCACGTCGTAGGCAGGATCGACGACGACGGCCTCGCCGGTCTCGCGATCGCCAATGAGGTAGCAGAAGTTCACCATCTGCTGAGCAATCATGTTGTCGGCACCGAAATCGCGGCCGGAGAGCAGTTGACGGAAGTACAGACGGTCAGACATAGAGCAAGCTTAGGAGGCAGACCGGTGTGGCGAGCAACCGGCCCGGTAAGCGACTCTCGCTATTAGGCTTGTTCAAGTGACTGTCGACATGCGCCGTATTGGATTTCTGGGCCCCCAGGGAACGTTCACTGAGGAAGCGCTGCTCACGCAGCCCGACCTCGCAAATCAAGAGCTGGTCCCGATGCGCACATTTGTCGACATCTTGGCCGCGACGCAGGCCGGTGAACTCGATCTCGGCTTCGTCGCCATCGAGAACGCGATCGAGGGCACCGTCAACGTCACCCTCGACACACTTGCGTTCGACACCGACCTACTCATCCAGCGCGAGGTCGTACTCGACATCGAGATGAATTTGATGGCCAAGCCGGGCACAAAGCTGAGCGACATCAAGCTCATCTCGTCGCATCCGATCGCAAACGCCCAGTGTCGCAACTTCCTTCGCCGGGAGCTCAACAACATCGACATCGCGCCAGCCAATTCAACCGCCGAGGCCGCCGAGGCTGCAAGCCTCAACGATGGCATGGCTGCTCTTGGAACCAAGCTCGCCGGTGAGCGTTATGGGCTGGAGGTCATCGAGAGCAACGTTGCCGACCACCCCGGCAACCAGACGCGATTCCTGCTCGTCGGGTCCAACGACGTGCCACACCAAACCCGGCACGACAAAACGACGGTCGTTATCACTCAACGCGAAGACAAACCGGGCTCGCTCGTGCAGATCCTTGAAGAGTTCGCTGCCCGTAGCCTCAACCTGTCAAAACTTGTCTCTCGGCCCGTCAAGACAAACCTCGGCCAGTATTGCTTTATTGTCGATGTCGACGGCCATATCGCCGACGATGTCACCGCTGACTGCCTCCGAGCGGTGCGGGCGAAACACGCCGACGTCAAGTTTCTTGGAAGCTACCCAGCCGCAGGCAAAGGCTCGACCGAAGTTCGGACCGCAGCCGACGCCGCCTGGACCGAAGCGACTGAGTGGATGCTCACACTTCGCCAGAAGATCCGCTAGGACCATGAGCGCGTTAGATACGGTCGATCTCCACTGTTCAGCGGTGACTCGTGAGCTTGGCGAGCCTGCTCCAGGCTCTGCTGGCTCAATGCATCATGTTGTCTTGGTCGAGCTTCCGTTGCCGTGGCCAAAGAAGATCGAAGATCACCCGCTGCTCGCCGGTGTCGATCTCGATCGCATCAAGGTCTTCGCTATTGCCGGAACGATTCCCGTCGGCGCCGAGCATCACATCATCAGCTACCTCGCCTCAACACAAAACGACAAGACCACCTTCTCGAAGTGCGAGCGTTTAGTCTCAACCGAAGCGATCGCAAGTTCTGTCATTGATAGTGCCAATTGGATTCACGCCGATGCACCAGACGCCGCCGATTTACTGATCTGCACGCACGGATCCAGGGATCGATGCTGTGGCCAATACGGCACCCTGCTACATGTCGAAATCCTGGCTGCTGCGCCGTCCGGCGTGGCAGTGTGGAAGGCGAGTCATCTTGGTGGTCATCGATTCGCGCCAACGACGCTTTCGTTTCCCGACGGATTGTGCTGGGCCTACGTCGATGGCAAAACGATGCTCGGCATTCTCGACCGGACGGCGTCCTCGGCCGCCGTTGGCCAACAGCTTCGTGGTGCTGTTGCCCTCGCTTCCCCGGCCCTTCAAGCCGCTGACGCCGCCGTCTTCGCCGACCGGGGCTGGGGCTGGATCGACAACCCTCGCTCCTTCACCGAAAGCAAGACCGAGAGGACCACGACCGTTGTGGCCACCTCGGCTGATGCGCAGATTTCGGTCCTGGTGGAACACCTCGACCCGCTGCCCGTCCCTCCCTGTGGCGAGCCGATCGAGCTTGCGACTAAACAAACAAAGCCGGTTCGAGCCACGACCGTCGGTGCCTAGCAGCGCTCGCTAGCCGATCGCAGCGTCAGCTACCTGCCCGGCAAGCGCAATCATCTCAGGGTCATGCGCGTTCGCGGCAACGTTGAGTGTGATGCCATCGAGGCCAGCATCCATCAGGTCACGTATGGCTGCACCTACCTCGTCTGGGCCACCAATAGTCACCTGCGGCACCATGAGGTCGACGACTTCCGCAGGCCATCCGTGGTTTTCGACAAACGCGTTGAGCGAAGCCAGTGCCTCATCGTATGTATTGCCCATCACCAGCATGAATAGTTTGGTCACCTTGATCTCAGAACGATCGCGCCCGAGCCGTTCGCAGTGTCCCGCCAGCGCCTCGAGCTTCCGAGGGATCTCTTCTAGTGAACAGGTGAGGTTTGACTCGTCGGCATACTGAGCAACCATTCGGAGCGTCTTCTTCTCGCCCGAGCCGCCGATCATCACGGGGATCTTCGACAACGGAGCCGGCGAGTTGATCGCATCAGTGACCTGGTAGTGCTTGCCGTCGAGCGTTGGTCGTTCGCCCTGGAGCATGGGCAAGATGATCTGGAGGGCCTCTTCGAGCTTCTCAAATCGTTCGCCAAATGTGTTGAACGGAATGCCGAACGAATCATGCTCCATCTCAAACCAGCCGGAGCCAATGCCAAGCGTGGCCCGACCACCAGACACGTGGTCGAGGGAGGTGATGATCTTGGCCAAGACAGCCGGGTTTCGATACGTGTTGCCAGTGACAAGGGCCGAGAGGCGCACCTTCTCGGTGTGCTGCGACAGCGCGGCGAGCGTCGTATAGCACTCAAGCATGTAATCGTCAGGGTCGCCGAGACCGGGCAATTGGTAGAAGTGGTCCATCAGGAATATGCGATCGAAATGGTTCGCCTCGGCTGCTTTCACCTGCTCGATAAGCTTTGGGAATATGCCTTCCGGGCCTACGCCGGGATAGGTGAAGTTAGGAATCTGGTATCCGAGACGAGTCATTGCTTTCTCCAAAGCTGGGGTTATGACACTCTAAGCGGTGGCCCAGACCGCGTGAGGAGTCGTACGAGACCCTGACTCGTTTCAGGGTTCGCTCCGGGTAATCCCTCATCGAGGAGAGCCGCCGCCGCCGTCAAGCTACCGGTGAAGTGAACTTCTCTTGGGCGACCCTTTCGCAGGAGCAATCCGTGACCACAACTCAACTCACTGAGCCTCGTCGGCAACATCAACCCGCCGCACGCCGAGCGCGAGACGCGAGCATGAGCCTCGCCCTCGAGCTTGGCCTCATCGGATTCGCGGTCCTTTTGTACTTCGGGGTCCGCGGTCTTACCCAAGGCAGCGAGGCCGACGCCGTGCGCCACGGATTCGGTCTCCTGCGGTTCGAGCAGACCCTCGGTCTTGATCTCGAGGCGTCAATCCAAAACGGCATCCTCGACTACCACTGGCTCGTCACGGCCGCCAACTGGATCTACATCTGGGGCCATTGGCCGGTCATTGCGACCACCCTGATTTGGTTGCACCGAACGCAGAATCACAGCTACGTGCAACTGAGGAATGCCATGTTCATCTCGGGAGCGATCGGGCTTGTGATCTTTTCGCTCTACCCCGTCGCGCCACCCCGTCTCCTCGACAATGGCATGGTTGACACGGTCACGAATCTCTCGAACTCGTATCGATTGCTGCAGCCTCCCTCACTCGTGAATAAGTATGCGGCTCTGCCCAGCCTGCACGTCGGCTGGAATCTGCTCGTGGGCATTGCGGTATACAGAGCGGCCGACCGAAGAGTCTTGAGAGTCTTTGGCATGCTCAGCCCGGTGGCGATGGCCGCGGCCGTCGTGTTAACCGCCAACCACTATTTGGTTGATGGGCTAGTCGGAGCCACCGTTGCCCTCACGGGCTGGTACCTGGCCACACAAATCAGCAACCGCAATGCACCGACTCTCGACCCTCAGCTGAGTTCACCTAAGGCGTCTTCGACCCCTTTGTAGAACGTCGGGTAGGCGTAGATCATCGAACGAAGCGTTGCGACGGGGATCTTGGCGTGCACCGCCAGCGCAAGCAGGCCAAGCACTTCGCCACCGGTCGGCCCCATAGACGTGGCGCCCACGAGGCGGTCATGGTCGGTATCAACGACCAGCTTGATGAAACCCTCGTTTCCTGCTGAATGGAGCCAACCTCGAGCGGTGTGACCAACCAGCTTCGACGCAACCGCCACGTTGAGTCCTTGCTCTCGCGCTTCTGCCTCGGTGAGTCCGATGGCGCCAACTTCCGGATCGGTGAATGTCACCGCGGGCAGCGCATCAAGATTGAGTGGTTCGACTGGCTCGCCCAGAATGTCCGCGGCGGCAACTGCGCCTTGACGCGTTGCGAGGTGCGTGAACAGTCCGTCACCCGCGATGTCACCAATGGCCCAGAGTCCCTCGCCAACACGCTGATGCCCATCGGCGGTGAGGAAACGGCTCTCGGGATCGAGTCCAAGTGCCTCGATCCCGAGTTCCTTGAGAAAGGTACGGCGTCCGGTTGCGACCAACAGCTTCTCGCCCGTTACGTCCGTCCCGTCTGGTAGTGCGACGGTGAACTGATCGTCAGCAAACGAAACACTCGACGCGAATTGGCCGGCGTGCACCGCAATGCCTTCTGATTCGAAGACCTCGGCCAGAAGCTCACCCACCTCGGGCTCGTTTCGCGCCAGTAGCCGATCCAGACCCTCGATTATCGAGACCTCGACGCCAAAGCGCGACATCACTTGCGCTAGCTCTGTTCCGATTGCACCGCCGCCAAGAATCACAATCGACTTCGGAAGCTGTTCAACCTCGACAATCTGATGGTTCGTCCAATACGGCGTATCGGCAAGACCGGGTATTGGAGGAACGGCGGCCAGGGTCCCAGTGGCAACGATAATGCCCCTCGAAGCGACGAAGGTTTGGCCGTCAACCTCCACGGTTCTGGGAGCCGTGATGGTGGCGTAGCCCCGGACAAAGATGCCGCCCTTGCCAACAAACCGGTCGACGGCGACGGTGTCATCCCAGTTGTCGGTGGCCTGGTCACGGATACGTTTGGCGACAGGAGCCCAGTCGGGAGTTGTCGTCGAGGAGCCAGCAAGCTCACCGACCCGACGGCTCTCGGCCAAGAGGTTTGCCGCACGGATCATCATCTTGCTCGGCACGCAACCCCAGTAGGGGCACTCACCACCAACGAGTCCGCCCTCGATACCGACAACTCGAAGACCGGCTTCGGCCAGCATTCCCCCTGCCGTCTCGCCTGCGGGTCCAAGCCCGATGACGATGACGTCAACGTTGTTTGCTTCTGCGTCGCTCATGGTCTGCTGCTTTCGGTCGAATTGTTCCGAAACCCCGTGTAGCTCGTTGAACTTCCCGAGGTGGCCTGAACGCGACTGTACCTGAACGCGACTGTGCCGGACCGACGAAGCGGCCCGGCACAGACAAACGACTTGCTAGTGAGCGAACTCGATCTTGGGAAGGATCCGGGCCATCGGCTTTGGCAGCCACCAGGCCTTCTCGCCGATCATGTAGAGCACTGCAGGCACAAGCACGAGGCGGATGAGGAACGCATCGAGCAGCACGGCCGTGCCGAGAATGAGTCCCATCTCTTTCATTGGCAGCGTGCCCGCAATTGCGAAGGTGTAGAACACGCCAATCATCACGCCAGCGGCGGCGACAATGGGTCGTCCGGTGTGGGCAACGGAGCCGGTGACCGCCTCCGATGCATCCCCAGAGCGACTGAAGTGCTCACGGGTCGAGGCGAGTAGGAACACGGTGTAATCCATCGATATAGCGAACACCAGTGTGAAGAAGAACAGCGGAGCCCACGACGTGAGATACCCCTGGCTCTCGAAGCCCATGAGGCCAGCGGCCCAACCATGCTGAAAGGCCAATGCTCCGACGCCAAACGCGGCGCCAACAGACAACAGGTTGAACACCACTCCGACGGCGGCAACCACGAGCGCTTGCAGCGCAACGATGAGGAGAAGGAATCCGAGCACAAGCACAACGCCAATAACCAGCGGCGCCTTCTCGCTCAAGG
This sequence comes from Acidimicrobiales bacterium, assembly GCA_037968895.1. GTDB lineage: Bacteria > Actinomycetota > Acidimicrobiia > Acidimicrobiales > SZUA-35 > JBBKWJ01. Next base: position 31,341 of record JBBKWJ010000057.1, on the reverse strand, counting down.
TCTTATCGAGGTCGTAGTTCTCAGCAACTGAACCACCAACAAGCACTCCAGATGGCAGATCATCACGAAGAGTCTCCACGAGAGCAAGAGCCTCTCCCGACGACGGGTCAAACTGTCCAACTGCGTTGATGAGTGATGCACCCTCCGCTCCGGGAGCCGGCGGGAATACCATCGCGATTCCTTCGGTCGCAGTGATCGTCGCCGCGATAGCTTCGGCATCGCCGCTGGCAGGAACTATCACCTGAAGCGGCCCGGGACCGCCAGGCCCAAACGACTGGGAAAGCAGGTCGTACCCTTGACGGGCTTGTTCATCCTTTGGCAGCACCGTGATGGACGGCATGCCTGTCTTGAGGCCAAGCAACGGCGTTGCGAGAGCGAGCAGGATGACAACTGACACGACCGAAGCGACGACCCGTTTCCTCTCGATCGCCTTGGCCATGCGCTCGAAGCGAGGGCTTCGGTGATCGCCAACACTGTGCCATGGGAGGGCACCCCGATCGATGCCAGGGCCGAGCATTGCGGGCAGCAGCGTGAGGGCCGCGAGGAGCACGAACGCGACCGAAAGCATCATGCCGGCCGCCATCGACTGGAACGCTGGAATGGGCACGAGAAGCACCGCCGACAAGCTGACCAGGACCGTGATGCCGGAGAACAACACCGCTTTGCCCGCGGTATCCATTGTGATGCCAACTGCATGTTGTGGATCATCTGGGTGCGCATGGAGCGCCGCTCGGTATCGGGTGACGATGAAGAGCGCGTAGTCAATACCAAGAGCAAGTGCGAACATCATTGCGAAGTTCAGGGTCCAGATCGAGAGATCGGTGAACCGGGTGATCCCGAAGAGCACTCCCATCGAAGCCAGAAGGCCAGCGGCGGTAAGGAGGAGCGGAAGACCAGCAGCGGCAAGGGTGCCGAATGCGATGATTAGAATAATCGCCGTCACTGGCCAGGTCAGTAGTTCCGCCTTCAGCATTCCCTCGCGGTTGACGGCGTTGAAGTCGCCCCAGAAGGCGGGCGAGCCGGTCAGGGCAACGGTGAAGTCGCCGCCGTCAGCTGTGGTCGAGAGGGCTCCGACATCGTCGTGGATGTGCTCGGCGGCACGAACTGCTTCGGTCGGATCAACGAGCGCGCCAGACTGAATCATCACGGTGTGGCCGTCCATTCCGGGCTGGGGCGGCATTGGTGTACCGAACGACTCTTCGTTCTCAAGGATGGACGAAGCTTCGGCAATCACCGCTTGAAATGCGGGATCATCGACGGGGAGCGAGTCGCTGTGGACCACGACAACCGCCGACTGCGACGACAGCCCACCGAATTGCTCGTCGAGAATCTCACGGACCTCAAGGGAGTCGCTGTTGTTCACTTCCCACATAGCGCCGGACAAGGCATGCTCAAGACTGGGAGCAAATACCCCGAGCCCAATGGCCAGCACGGCCCACCAAACTATGACGAATCGTCGCTTACGGTGTGACCACCGGCCCAAGCGGGCCAGTGGACTGTGATTGATATCCATTTTAATGCTCCTTGACTATGTAGTGATGAAAGAATCGTGAAGAGGATCGGTGACGAGGTCAGACGAGCGTCTCAGACCGAGAACGTTTTCGCGTCGGCCTTCGCTTGGGCTCTCAGCCGGGTGCAGACGGTCGAGCAGATCGACATCAGACTCGGATCAGTTACTGAGTAGTAGGCGGCGGTTCCCTCGGGACGGCGGGCAACAATACCGGCGCTCTGGAGAATGCGAAGGTGTTTCGAGACGTTGGCCTGTCCGAGACCGAGACCGTCGACGAGCTGCCCGACATTCTGTTCGCCGTCATCGATTAGGGAACTGATGATGGAGAGTCGAGTTGCGTCGCCAAGCACGCGAAAGCGCTCGGCCACGTGCTCAAGGAGTTCGTCTGGCAGGGCTTCAGGCATTTCGCAACTATATGCCGATTGAGTGATGAATGCAACACCGATGTATCGTCAGCTCGTGGCTGACCATGACGTGACAACAGATGAACAACAGCTCGTAGATGCCGCCTCCAGGCTGGCCACCGAAGTCATTGAGCCCCTGGCCGACGACTGGGAGCGCGAGCGGCGCTTTGCCCGAGAGTCATTCGACGCGGCCGTTGCCGCCGGCCTCGGCGCAATCCTTGTACCGACCGACCTCGGTGGACAAGGCGCAGGCGAGGTGGCGCTGGCCCGGGTGATGGAGGAACTAGCCTCAGCCGATCTAGGTGCCGCCTTCAGTCTTGTCGTACACAACAACATGGCTCGCGGTCTCGCGACCAGCGGTAATCGACACCTGATCGAGTCCGTGCTTCCTCTATTGGTGTCTGGTGAGCGCGTCGGCGCGTTCCTGCTTACCGAGCCCGGATTCGGTTCCGACGCAGCTTCCATCGCCTGCCAGGCTGAGCGTGATGGCAACGATTGGATCATCAGCGGCGAGAAGGCGTGGGTGACAAACGCGAGCGATGCTGGCTTCCTTAACGTCTATGCCCAAACCGACCCGTCGGCCGGACACCGAGGCATCGTGTCCATCGTCGTCGACGCCGACCTCCCTGGTGTGCAACGTCTCGAGCCGTACGAACTCATGGGCGTCCACTCCCTGGGAACAGGCGGATTCGTCTTCGACAACGTGAGGGTCGGCGTCGACAACACCTTCGTTCCTGTAGGCGAAGCGTTCCGGGCGGCGATGGTCGGGATCGATCTGGCCAGGGTCTTGGTCGGCGCCATGTGCACCGGTCTCATGCGTCGGTCACTCGCGGTCGCTCTCGACGCAACGGCGTCACGCCAAGCGTTTGGCCGGTCCATCGCCGACAACCAAGGCGTGCAATGGATGCTGGCCGACGTGGCCACCGATCTTGAGGCCACCCGACTGTTGACCTATCGCGCTGCTCGACTCGTCCAAGATGGTGACGACGCCGTCATGGCTGCAGCTCACGCCAAGAAGTTCGCGGCGAGGAAGGCGCAGGAACGCATAGCTGACTGCATGCAACTCATGGGCGCTGCTGGCTACCGTCGAGGCAATCCGCTCCCCCGCCATCTCGCCGCGGCCAAGCTTGCTGGCTACATCGACGGCACCACCGAGATCCAAAACGAGGTCATCGCCCGGCGACTCTGGAACTGACGGCACGCTGCGAAAACGAACACTTTGGTGTCTGACCCCGGGAACGCTTCGCGTTCCTTAGCGTTCGCAAGTGACTAGGTTTGGCGGGCTTCAGCTCTGAGGCGAGCGCCTTCGATGTCGGCTCCGGCGCGGACTAACGCGCCACGAACGCTGCATTCGGCGATCTCGACTGGAGGAGCCACATCAGTGATGATGGTCTCGACAAGTTCGGCATAGACAAGGCTGGCTGCCGCGTCGGGGTGCTCCAGAGCGACCGGCAATCCGGTATCGCCGCCGGCAGCAACGCCAGCATCGAGCGGGATCGACGCGAGGAGCGGGACGCCGATGTTGTCGGCGAGCGCCTGCCCGCCGCCGGAGCCGAACATCGCCGTGACCGTTCCATCAGGCCCGACCGACGGACCCATGTTCTCTATAACACCGGCAACTCGCAGGAATCCCTTGCGGGCCATGTCGGCGGCTCGAGCAGCAACTTGCTGAGCGGCGGTGGCCGGGGTGGTAACGATCAGCACGTCGGTTCTTGGCAACATCCGGGCGAGACCCATTTGGATGTCGGAGGTCCCTGGCGGCATGTCGATGAGGAGATAATCAAGATCGCCCCACTGGACGTCTTCGAGGAAGTGCTGCACGGCCCGATTGAGCATGAGGCCGCGCCACATGATGGCTTCGCTCTCATTTGAGCCGGCAATCGATCCCATCGACACCACTCGGAGCACCCCTGTGCCAATAGGTCGGGAGACCGGAATCATCCGGGTCTTGCCTTCGCCGGCGCGTTGCCCTTCGATTTGGCCGTCGATCCCCAGTAGTTGGGGCATCGAAAACCCACCGACGTCAGCGTCGAGCACACCAACGGTGTAGCCACGATCGGCGAGGAGCACGGCCAGGTTCGCCGTGATCGTTGACTTGCCGACACCGCCCTTGCCGGACGAAATCGCGAGAATACGAGTCGTGGCCGGAATGTCGGTTTCGAGCGCGTTGTCGCGAGCCTTCCAGCGAGCCCGTGACATAACGTTGCTTCGCTCGTCGGCTGTCATCTCGCCGAAGTGGATCTTGACGACGTCGATGCCGGGAAGAGAGCCGACCCGAGCCTTAGCGTCTCGCATGAGTTGGGCCCGCAACGGGCAGCCAGCTGTGGTCAGCGCAATGGTGATGTGCATGGCACCGTCGGCGCTGCGTTCGTATCGTTTGACCATACCGAGATCGACGACGTTGTCGCCGAGTTCGGGATCGATCACCCCACGCAAGGCATTGGTGATCATGTCCTCGTTGACATCGGTTCCTTCGACCTCGGGTTTCGAAACCAGGGGCTTCGAATCAGTCGCGGCCGACGAGGTCGAATCGGTCACATCATGCCCAGTTCGAGGCGCGCCACGTCAGACATGCGGGAAACGTCCCACGGCGGGTCGAATACCAGCTTCACCTCGACGGCTTCGACGCCCGGTATGGCTGAGACCGCATCGTTGAGGTCTTGGCGCAGGATGTCGCCCATGCCGCAGAAGGGCGCGGTGACCGACATGTCGATGTCGACGGCCCAGCCGCCGGTCGGTAGTTCGTCGGCGTCGACCCGGTAGACCAAGCCCAGTTCGACGATGTCGACCGGGATCTCCGGGTCGTAGACGGTGGTTGCCGCGTCCCACACCTGCTGGACGTCGAATGCGCCGGGGGCGCCATCGTTGGCCGGCCTAGCAACAGGCGCCTCGATGAGCCCGAATTCGATTGAATCGGCTGGATTGAGCCGGGCCATCTCGCCTTCACTGGTGGTGACGGTGGCAGTGCCACCAAGGGCTTGCAGGACCTTGACCTTTTCACCTTCGGGAAGGACGATCCGGTGCCCGGCAGGGACAATGGTGACCTCACACGATCGCGGCAGCGTGAAGCGCCGTGAGGATTCGATCTTGACTACGGAATCACCCATCAGTGTGCCCCAAACGTTCACGCACCCAGGACCGGATCGTCTCGATCCCAACCCCTTCAAGTGTCTGGTCGGCGAAGGCATCGATCAGCAGGCGACGTGCTTCATCGGCTGGAATGCCACGCGAACGCATGTAGTAGAGCGCCGTTTCGTCAAGTTGCCCAACCGTCGCTCCATGCTTGCAAGCAACTTCGTCGGCAAGGATTTCGAGCCGAGGTTGGGTGTTGATCTCGGCCCGATCAGACAGCAATAGGTTCGCGTTCGACTGGGCAGCGTCGGTGCCGTTCGCACCGGGGCGCACATCGATACCACCGTTGAACACTCCGACGCTGTTGTCGTCGAGGACTCCACGATAGGACTGGGTGCTTACCCCATCGAGTGCCCCGTGGATGACCGTGATCTGCTGATCGAGCACTTGATCGCCGCGTCCGAAGAACAAACCGGACAGGTCTACTCTGGCGCCATCAGCGGCCAGATCGACGAGGTATTCGAGACGACCGAACGATGCGCCGATATTGAATGATCGGCCTACAAACTCGCTTCCCTCGGCTTGGGTCACGCCCACGGTGCTGAGCTGGATCTGCGAGATGGGAAGGTCTTGGAGCACGATGTGTTCCAGAGAAGCATTGGCGGCCAACGTGATGGTGGTCCGCGTGTTCGAGCCGCCAATCACTCCTTCGCCACTACCGATTCTGGTCTCGACCACCGTGGCCGAGCTTGCTGTTCCGAGATCGATCACAACACCGGCACAGGCTGCGTTGTGTGTCTCTCCCGGAATCGAGATGTTGACGATGTGGATGGGTGCGTCGAGCCGGACGCCTTCCCCAACGGTCATGACCGCTCCGTCAGTGCCGAAGGCGATGTTGGCCGCAGCGAACGCGTCGTCGGTGGTGGGTTTGAAGTGCCCGTCAAGTCGCTCTGGCTCGTTCGCTGCCACCTCGGCGAGCGTCGACACGCTCAGGCCTGTTGGCAGTTGATCGAGCTTCGATTGCTCGGAGTCGACGACGCCGTTGACGATCACGATCGTGGGACCGTCGAGCACGGGGATCTGCTGTTCAACCTCGGCCGGCACCGAAGGGGCCGGAGAGACAGAGGGACCGAACGACAACTTCGCAAGCTTGGCGTGGGGCGCATAGCGCCACGCTTCATTGCGCTTGGTCGGGAGTTCGATTGAACCGATCCGATCGAGAACTGCGACTGACGCTGGATGCGCGCCGGGAGTAATGAGGGAGCTAGCGGTCACGACTTAGCTCCAGACATTGCGCGACCGGCGGCGTCATTCTCCTCATCGATGAAGTCGGCATAGCCGTTGACCTCGAGATGCATTGCGAGTGTGCGATCGCCGGACTTGACGATCTTGCCGTCGACGAGGACGTGCACGAAATCGGGCTCGATGTAATCGAGTAGCCGCTGGTAGTGCGTGATCACGATCATGGAGCGATCAGGTCCGCGTAGCGAGTTGACCCCTGAAGCGATAACCCGTAGCGCGTCGATGTCGAGCCCGGAGTCGGTCTCGTCAAGCACTGCCAACCGCGGCTGCATGATTGCCATCTGCAGGATCTCGTTGCGCTTCTTCTCGCCACCACTGAAGCCGGCGTTGACGGCGCGATGCAAGAAGTCTTGCTTCATCTCGACGAGTTCCATCGCCTTGTTTGCTACGGCGAGAAAGTCTCTGGCGCCAATCTCGTCTTCGCCACGCGTCTTTCGTACCGAGTTCAGCGCAGTGCGCAGGAAGTACATGTTGTTGACGCCCGGGATTTCGACGGGGTACTGAAAGCCGAGGAACAGCCCGGCCGCAGCACGAGCTTCAGGCTCCATGTCGAGAAGGTCTTGCCCATCGAGGGTGATGGTGCCGCCGATCTCGTAGCCATCACGCCCGGCAAGCGCGTGCGCAAAAGTGCTTTTACCCGACCCGTTCGGGCCCATGATGGCGTGGACTTCGCCGGTCCCAACGCTGAGATCGAGCCCCTTGAGGATCTGGGTTCCGCCAATTGAGGCGGTGAGATTTTCGACCTGCAACATCAGCCGACACTTCCTTCCAAACTAACGCTCAGCAGACGCTGAGCTTCAACGGCGAACTCCATTGGGAGTTCGTTACAGACCTCACGGCAAAAGCCGTTGACGATCATCGACATCGCATCTTCTTCTGTCATGCCACGCTGCCGGCAGTAGTAGAGCTGGTCTTCTCCGACCGTCGAGGTTGAGGCCTCGTGCTCAATCTGGGCACTCGCGTTCTTCACTTCGATGTACGGGATTGTGTGGGCCCCGCAATCGGGACCGAGCAGCAACGAATCGCACTGGGTGTAGTTCCGTGCATTCTCTGCCGAGCGCATCACCTTCACCAGACCGCGGTAAGTGTTTTGGCCACGGCCGGCCGAGATGCCCTTCGAGATGATTGAGCTCGTGGTGTCGGCACCGATGTGGATCATCTTGGTGCCGGTGTCAGCCTGCTGACGCTTGGTTGACAGGGCGACGGAGTAGAACTCACCGACCGAACGATCACCTTGGAGAATGACGCTTGGGTACTTCCAGGTAATGGCGGAACCGGTTTCGACCTGGGTCCAAGAGATCTTGGCGTCGGTGTGGGCTCGACCTCGCTTGGTCACAAAGTTGTAGATACCACCAATCCCGTTCTCATCGCCCGGATACCAGTTTTGGACCGTCGAGTACTTGATCTCGGCACGATCTTTGGCCACTAGTTCAACGACCGCAGCGTGCAACTGGTTTTCGTCTCGCTGGGGTGCGGTGCAACCCTCGAGGTATGACACGTGCGAGTCGTCTTCGGCCACGATGAGCGTGCGCTCGAACTGGCCGGTGTTCTGGGAATTGATCCGGAAGTAGGTCGAGAGCTCCATTGGGCAGCGGACGCCCTTCGGGATGTAGCAGAACGAGCCGTCGGAGAATACCGCCGAGTTGAGCGCCGCGAAGTAGTTGTCTCGAACCGGCACCACCGACCCAAGGTGCTCACGAACCAATTCGGGGTGGTCTCGTACCGCTTCGGAGAATGAAGAAAAGATGACCCCAGCTTCAGCGAGCGTCTCTTTGAATGTCGTCACAACCGAAACCGAATCGACAACGGCGTCGATGGCGACGTTGCTCATCATCTTCTGCTCATGCAGCGGGATGCCGAGCTTGTCGAACATCTCTCGGATGTCGGGATCGACATCGTCCATGCTGTCGAGCACTGGCTTGTTCTTGGGGGCCGCCCAGTAGCTCAGCGCCTGATAGTCAATCGGGTTGATCTCGAGCTTGGCCCAATCGGGCTCTTCCATCGACTTCCAAGCCTCGAAGGCCTTTAGACGCCACTCGAGCAACCACTCTGGTTCGTCCTTCTTCGACGAGATGAGGCGGACGGTGTCCTCGGTGAGACCGGGAGGGGCGATGTCGGTATCGAGGTCAGAACTGAACCCGTACTCGTAACTCGCCTCGGTCATTTCCTCGATAGATCGAAGAGCTTCGCTCATCAGAATTCCTTTTGGCTGTCGAAGAACATTTCGTAGGGGAAGGCTAGCGTCTTTCAACTGATCTCAATGCCTTTTCGGAAGATACACCTTGCGAAACTCCAATTAAGGTCGGCGTCGGTGATACGTTGTGGCAATGGACACTTCGGTCGCCGAGCTCTCGCCCACGCAGCGCAGCGTTCTCGTCGCCCTGAAGCGGCTCGGCGAGGCAACCGCCGAAGAGCTCGCCACCAAGCTCGGCATCTCTTCCAGTGCGGTCAGACAACACCTTGGTGTCTTACGCTCCGCCGGAGTTGTCGCCACTCGCCAGCAACACGGACAGCCGGGACGTCCTGCCTCGTCGTACCACGCCACTGAGCGGAGTGAATCCCTGTTCTCGGCCAGCGATACCAAGTTCTCGATCGACATCTTGGAGCAGGTCGAAGAAGAAGACCCCGATCTGATCGATCGCATTTTTGACCGCCGCCGGAAACGGCTCGTCGACGATGCTCGAGCGCGTGTTGCCGGGAAGCCGATCGACGAATGCGTCGACATCGTGGCCGATCTTCTAGACGAACAGGGCTACCTCGCCGACTTCACAAGGGTCGACAACGGGCATTACCGCCTCAACCTCCACAGTTGTGCCATCTGGAACCTTGCCAACCGTTACCGGCAGGCCTGCGCATCTGAGCTCGCCTTCATCGGCGATCTTCTGCCAGACGCCACCGTCGATCGGGTGACGCACAAGACGGCGGGCGCCCACACCTGCACCTACGACATCCGCTTCGCCAGCTAGCTAGCCAAGCGCCCTGCCTGCTATTCGTTTCATCCAATCCGACCCAGAAACGGGTCGCATTGGATGAAATGAACAATGCCACCGATGAAAACTCGAAAGTTCCAGCGCGCTAGCGCTGGAACTTGGTAAGGGCTTCAGTTCGTCAGAACTGAAACCGGCTGGAGTTTTGTCGTCAGACAAAATCTCATTTGAACCCGAAGGGTTCACGCGGAGGAGGTGGGATTCGAACCCACGGAAGGTTTCCCTTCACACGCTTTCCAAGCGTGCCGGTTCGGCCGCTTTCGTACTCCTCCATTGGATGCGAGCACCCGGTGTTGCCAGCAAGTCCATCAGAGATGTTGTTGCCGAGCAACTAGACTAGCGGGGAGTGACCGCTCTTCAGATCGTGTACATTACCTTTTCCGCCTGTCTTCTCAGGTGGTGGTCGGACCCTGTGCGACTGAAACCCGTGAACCGAGTCAGGGCCGGAAGGCAGCAGCTCTCAGCGGACGTTTCGGAGCGCCGCAGGTCGTCTGGCCGCCACTTGAGAGGACAGGCGTTTGCCTTTTCCGGGGCTTGAGCGTTCGGCTGCTTAGGGATGGGGCCAAGGTCGACGCCCAGACCACTAGGCTCTTTGCGTGGCGTACCAATCCCTCTACCGCAGATATCGATCACAGAAGTTCTCCGAAATCGTCGGGCAACAGCACGTCGTGCATGCCCTGCAAACGGCGATCTCTGAAGACCGCCACAGCCACGCGTACCTCTTCAGTGGGCCCCGCGGCACTGGCAAGACCTCAATGGCTCGCATTGTTGCGAAGGCGCTCAACTGCGAAAACGTCGTAAACGGTGAACCAGATTGCACCTGCAAAAGCTGTCTCGACATCGAAGCCGGCCGTTCATTCGACCTGCACGAACTCGACGCCGCCTCGAACAACAAGGTTGACGACGTCAGAGACCTCATCGCGAAGGTTGCGCTCGGCTCGCCGGGCCGCACCAAGGTGTACATCCTCGATGAGGTCCACATGCTCAGCACGGGGGCCGAAAACGCCCTCCTTAAGACGCTTGAAGAACCACCACCCCACGTCGTCTTCGTTCTCGCAACTACCGAGCCTCACAAGGTCGTTCCGACCATCCGAAGCCGCACCCAGCACTTCGAATTTCACCTTCTCCCCGCTGATGAGCTCGAGGCGCACCTCCGCTTCCTCATTGCCGATGCCGAGCTAAATGTCGACGAAGCCGGTATCCAATACGCCCTTCGACAAGGCGGCGGCTCTGCCCGCGACACTCTCTCTGCCCTCGACCTCGTAGCTGCCGCAGGCGGCGTTCCCGAATCGAACGACGTCGGCCACCAGCTCGCTCTTGCCATCGGCGCCGGCGACCCTGCCGCTGCGATTAGCGGTGTGCAACACGCCATGGAAAACGGTCTTGAGGCCCGAACCATCGGCGAAGAAACCATCGAGACAATGCGAAACGCGTTCCTCTCGTCAATGGGCGCAGACCTCACCTACCTCAGCGGCGCAGCTCAGACCCAGGCTGGCGAACTTGCCCAGAATCTCGGCCCAGCGACGCTCACCCGCAGCCTCGAAGCTGTGGGGCAAGCTCTGGTCGAAATGCGTCAAGCCGCCGACCCTCGGGTTCCCCTCGAAGTCGCACTACTTCGGTTGGCCCGCCGAGATGGTCACGACACCGCCGCCCTCCTCCAGCGCATCGAAGTCCTTGAGCAACAAGTCGCAAGACTCTTGTCTGGCGCTGCCCCGTTGGCTCCTGCTCCCGTAGCTGCACCTGCTCCCGTGGCTACGCCTGCTCCCGTGGCTGCCCCGGCCCCTGCACCCGGTGTGCCAGCCCCGACATCATCTTCGGGTGCCATCCCTGCGGTGCCACGGCCTACGGTGCAAGCCCCGGTCGAGGCCGCACCAGTGCCTGGTGCCGACGTTAACCGAGTCGGGCCAGCCCTTGCGGCACGCCAAGCGTTGGCCGCACGCGAAGCCGCGGCCGCCAACTCCGACGACATCAATGCTCCTGAACAAGCTCCAGCTACCACAGAGGTCGCCCCGGCCGAACTCCCCGTCGCGGCGCCATTCGGCGGTGGCGGTGTGCTGACGCTCGAGTCGCTCAACGAGCAGTTCGAGTCGTTGCTCGCCGACTCCTCACAACGGGTCAGAGCTCGTTTCAAGACCGGCCACTTCACCAGTGTCGAAGGCTCAACTGTCTCCTTTGGCCTACCGAACGCTCACATGATCGATCGTTGCGAAGAGGTTCGTGTCGATGTCGAAACAGCCGTCGGCAATCGGTTTGGGCAGACCATCACCATCAATCTCATTGTTGACGGCTCCAATGCCCCACCCGCACCGACTGAGTCGTCAACCCCGGATCCTGTGGTCGAAGATGACCCGACTGAGATCGGCGACGTCGCGGCACTCCAGAACGCCCCCGACATGGCCGCAAACAGCATTGACCGGCTTAGCGAAGCGTTCCCTGGCTCGAAAGTCATCGACGCTCCTCCGAGCTAACGCAGTCCCAAGACCCAACAACGCCAAACCGCAGAAAGAGAAGAAACATGTCTGATGAAGGTGGATTCGATATCGGCGCACTGCTCCAGCAGGCCCAGGCCATGCAGGAGCAACTGCAAGCGGCCCAAGATGCGCAGGCCGAAGTAGAGGTCACTGGCACCGCTGGTGGCGGCAAGGTTGGCATCACGATGACAGGCGCTGGCTCGTTTATTGGTGTGTCGATCGCCCCCGACGTCGTCGACCCCGAAGACGTCGAACTTCTCGAAGAACTCATCCTGGCCGCTCTTCGTGACGCGGGCGCAAAGGTCATGGAACTCCAGTCCGATTCGATGGGCGACCTCGACCTCGGCGCACTCGGCGGGATGCTCGGCGGAGCGTGAGCGTCTTTGCCAAACCGGTCGAAGTTCTGATCGACGAACTGGGGCGATTGCCAGGGGTTGGGCCGAAATCGGCCCAGCGCATCGCGTTTCACCTTCTCAAGGCAGACAGAGTCGACGCCGTCCGCCTCGCCGATGCAGTGATCGCAATGAAAGATCGGGTCGCGTTCTGCGAGATCTGTTTCAATATCGCAGAGGGACCGGAGTGCGCAATTTGCCTCGACCCTCGCCGCGACCAGCATGTGTTGTGCGTAGTCGAGGAGCCGAAAGACATAGCTGCGATTGAGAAAACCGGCGCCTTCCGGGGGCGGTATCACGTGCTGCTCGGGGCAATTAATCCGCTCGAGGGCATCGGGCCCGATCGCCTCAAAATCCGCGAGCTGGCACTTCGTATTGCCAGCGACGAGATCACCGAGGTGATTCTGTGCATGAACCCAAACATCGAGGGCGAAACCACCGCGGCGTTCATCGCGTCCAAGGTCCTCAAACCATTTGAGGTCACGGTCACTCGACTCGCATCGGGTCTGCCAGTCGGCGGCGATCTTGAATATGCCGACGAAGTCACTCTCGGTCGTGCCCTCGAAGGGCGTCAGGCACTCTCGTAAGCAAGACTGGGTGGACGCGAACCCGCTCGCGACGACCGGATCGGTGGGGAGAGGAGTCACCGACCCGGTGGTCTAATCGTTCCCGCGAATACAGATTTCGTAGCCGGAAACTTTGATTACGATTACGTTACAACCAGATGCCAACGTGACGCAAGTCATGTCTCAAAATTTGTTCTCAGCCCCAGTGCTGGAGCCGAAAATGGCCAACAAACAATTGTTACGAGACTCGTCGAACCAATAGTGCGTCGCCTTGGCCGCCTCCGCCACAAAGCGCAGCGGCGCCCAGATCAACGCCATCACGTCGCATCTGCATAAGCAGGGTGAGGGCGAGCCGGTTTCCACTCGCCCCGATTGGATGACCGAGCGCTATTGCGCCGCCGTTGACGTTCACGATGTCGTCAGAGATTCCGAGGTCGGACATGCTCGCGAGGGCCACTGCAGCGAAGGCTTCATTGAGCTCAAAAAGGCCGATGTCACCTACTGAACCGCCCGAGCGCTCAAGGGCGGCCAAGATGGCCCGGCTCGGCTGGGTCAATAGCGAGGCATCAGGCCCCGCCACCTGACCGAATCCCACAACCTGACCAAGTGGAGTGACTCCATACTTCTCAACGGCTGCTTCGCTCATGACGATGAGCGCCGAACCCCCGTCGGAAATCTGTGAGGCGTTGCCCGCAGTGATATTGCCAGACGAATCGAACGCCGGCCTCAGCTGACCGAGAGACTCAGCCGTCGTGCCGGGCCTAATTCCCTCATCATGCTCAACAACAACGGGTTCGCCCCGGCGCTGGGGCACAGCAACCGGCGCAATCTCATCGGCCAAGATGCCTGCCTTCTGGGCGGCGGCGGCTCGGTCGTGAGACTGAGCCGAGAACGCATCCTGTGGCTCGCGAGCCAGGCCCGCGGAGGCCGCATACTTTTCGGTTCCCGCGCCCATGGCGCAGGCATCGAAGGCGCAGAACAACCCGTCGTACATCATCGAGTCGACAACCGACTTGTCGCCGGCTCGGTAGCCGGCCCGAGCGCCCGGCAATAGATAGGGGGCGTTGGTCATCGACTCCATGCCTCCCGCAACCACAACATCGGCCTCGCCAGCCGCGATCATCTGGTCGGCGAGGTAGATCGTGTTGAGTCCAGACAGACAGACCTTGTTGATCGTGGTGGCCGGAACGGACATGGGGATGCCTGCGTTGACCGCGGCACGGCGAGCCGTGATCTGTCCCGTTCCTGCCTGCAAAACCTGACCCATGTAGACGTAGTCAACGCCTTCCGGCGGAACTCCAGCGCGAGCCAACGCTTCGGCGATGGCAAGGCCACCAAGGTCAGTGGCCGCCATTGAGGCAAAGGCCCCAGACAGCTTGCCAACCGGAGTACGAGCTCCAGAGACGATATACGAACCAGCCATGACGGCCTCCCAACAGATTTGAATGCGACATTTGCGACCTTAGTCAATGCCGACCTGTTAGGCGCTCGCTACGGGCTACTCACCTGAGCGGGCAGTTTCGACTGCACTCTGCATTGCCTCTCGCACGAGGCGAGTAAGTGCATCTTCGTCTTCGACTGCCGCGACAATGCCTTCTTCGGCGGCCGAGTCGTATGACGTTCCCTCAGCAACCAGAGTGTCGACCTCGTCGACAAGGTCGACGTCGCTTGACATGGCAGACTCAGCCAGATCGACCTCGGCCTCAACCGTGTCGGCTTCAACAGCGTCGGTCTCAACGATGTCTGAGCCAGCGTCTGCGTCAATGATTTCGGCATCAACGGTCTCGACGTCAACGACGTCAGCCTCAACGATGTCAGCATCAATGATCTCGGACTCGTCGGAGGTGCTGGTCGCAGTGTTCTGATCGCCAACCACGTAGCCGGCCTCGATCGCACGGTGCTCGGCCTCTTCCAACACGAGGTCTTCGCTGCCATGAGGCAGTGCAGGTGCTGGTTCGGCTTCCAAACGCCCAAGCGCACTCTCGAGTTCGTTCTGAGCGAGACGAATTCGTTCTCTGGAAATCTCTTCGGTGTTGCGAAGCACGTTGAGACGGCCTTCTGCAGCATCGAGATTGGAGCGAATCTTCTCGCGGATGATGTCGTCGGCCTCAAGGCGGATGAACTCGCTCTGAGCTCGCGCCTGCTCAAGGAGGTCGCCGACCTGCTCTCGAGCTCGCGATAGCTCGGCCAGTGCCTGCTCTTGGTCTTGCTGGATAACGAGTTCGTTGGCTTCGATTTCTTCACGACGGGTGTCGAGCTTTGCCGCACCGTCGACTTCGGCTTGCGCTCGAATCGCGATTGCGTCTTGCTCGGCGGCGGCGCGAATCTCTGCGGCTTCGGCTTTCGCCCGCTCGACCTCGTGCATGGCCTCGGCGACTTCCATCTCGGCGCTCACAACCATTGCGGCAACTTCACCGTCGGCGTTGGCCTTGATCTGCGCGGCAGAATCGTGGGCATTGCGAAGAAGGTTGGCGACACGCTCACCAAGGGCACCAAATCGGTCTTCGTCGGTCATCTCCGAAGCAGCGGGCTTCGGGGGAATCGGTGCGACGTCTACCTCTGACTTTGCGGCAAGTTCTGCCTCTGCTTGACGCATGCTCCGGGCGATCCTGGCCAAATACGACCGAACCTCTTGCTTATCAAACCCGCGCAAGCTCGAACCAAAGTCGGCTTGTTCAATTTGTTCTGGACTGAGTGCCATGGCGGCTTACCTCCTCGCTCAAACGTCCCAGTCGGCACAACAGCACCGGCAATGAGTGGATCGAGCGATTTCCACGCCGGAATGCGGCGAATTAAAAAGATTCATTGGCTCTTTGTTGAAATTTGGGGCGTCGCCCTACTACCCGGTAACTTCTTCGGATGAAGAACGTACTAGACGCCATCCAATCCGGAGCCTCAGGCGAGGATATCGCAGCCCTCCCAATCCCTGAGTCATACCGAGCCGCATATGTGAAGCGCGAAGACCAGAACATGTTCGAAGGCGTGGAGTCGTGGGACAAGGACCCACGAAAGTCGATTCATGTCGGCGAAGTCGCAACGCCTGAACTCGCACCAGACGAGGTCTACGTGGCCGTGATGGCCAGTTCGATCAACTTCAATACGGTCTGGACTTCGATCTTCGAGCCAGTCTCGACCTTCGGGTTCCTCGATCGGTTGGGCAAAGAAAGCTCATGGGGCGCTCGTCACGCCCTCGACTACCACGTCATTGGTTCTGACGGATCTGGCGTGGTGATGCAGGTTGGCTCGGCGGTACGCAACTGGAAGCCAGGCGACAAGGTCACCATCCACTGCAACCATGTTGACAGTCAAGACCCGAGCGCTCACAACGATTCGATGAAGGCGTCCAACCAGAGGATCTGGGGTTTCGAGACCAACTTTGGTGGGCTTGCCGATCTCACGATCGTAAAAGCCAACCAGCTAATGCCGAAGCCGACCCACCTCACCTGGGAAGAGTCAGCGGTCAACGCGCTCACTGCGGCCACAAGCTACCGCATGCTCGTTGGTGGCAATGCGGCCTCGATGAAGCAGGGCGACGTCGTCCTCATATGGGGCGCCACTGGCGGACTCGGCGGCTATGCCGTCCAGCTAGTGCTCAACGGTGGCGGTATTCCGATTGGCGTCGTGTCGTCGCCGGAGCGGGCCGCGATTCTCAAGAAGCTCGGCTGTGAAGCGGTCATCGACCGTAAAGCCGAAGGATTCAACTTCTGGAAAGACGACGTGACTCAGGACGAGGCAGAATGGCGCCGGTTCGGCAAGCGCATTCGGGGCCTTGTCGGTGAAGATCCGCACATTGTTTTCGAGCACCCGGGCCGAGCCACGATGGGCGCGTCGGTGTTTGTTGCCGCTCGCGGCGGCACGGTTGTTACCTGCGCCGCAACGTCTGGCTACATGATCGAATACGACAACCGCCATCTTTGGATGAAGCTGAAGAGCATCGTGTCGAGCCATTTTGCGAACTACCAAGAGGCATACGAGATGAACCGCCTCATCAGCCTCGGCGCCATCCAACCAATCCTCTCGGCGGTCAGCCCGCTCGAAGGTGTCGGCGAAGCCGCACTCCAGGTGCACCACAACCAACACGAGGGCAAGCTTGGCGTCCTGTGCCTTTCGCCCGAAGAGGGTCTCGGCATCGATGATCACGAGAAGCGTGCCCGCATCGGTGAAGACAAGATCAACGCCTTCCGCCCATAGGAGTTTCAATGTTGCTAACTGAGATTGACCATATTGCTATCGCCGTGCGCGACCTCGAAGCGGCCATTGCCTACTACAAGGAAGCGTTCGGAGCCGAGGTGCATCACCGCGAAATCGTCGAGAGCGACGGTGTCGAAGAAGCACTCGTGAAGGTGGCCGACTCCTATATCCAGCTCACCGCGGCCACCCGACCCGACTCGCCGATTGCGAAATCGATCGAGAAGCGGGGCGAAGGCTTACACCATGTTGGCTACCGAGTCGATGACTGCGCCGCGGCGCTGGCGTCGATGGTTGCCGCCGGCGCCACTGCAATCGACAAGGAACCGCGGCCAGGGTCACGTGGAACTACGGTGGCGTTCGTCCACCCAAAGGGCAGCTTCGGAACTCTCATCGAACTCGTCCAAGAAAACTAAGGTCGCACCACATATGAATCCAGACCCCGACTTCGTTGGACTCCTCGATCTCGACGAGATCGCCGGAAACCTCTTCGTCGGGCATAGTCCACAAAAGAATCGCACCAGGGTCTACGGCGGGCAGGTGGTCTCGCAAGCGTTGGAGGCCGCCCGCCGCACCCTGAACGATTCGACGCATCATGTGCACTCGCTGCACAGCTATTTCATTCGGTCAGGCGACGAAGCGCGACCAATCGTCTACGACGTCGACCGCACTCGTGACGGCCGCTCATTCAGCACGCGGACTGTTGTCGCTCGTCAAACCGCCGGTGCCATCTTCTCGATGTCTGTCTCGTTCCACCGAGATGAACCCGATGTTGAGTTCGCCGTGCCGCTCACGACGGACGACCTGCCATCACCCGATGAACTCGATGCTGACGACTGGGACAACGTCTCAGACGTGCGGCCAATCCCCGACCAAGCGCCTGGCCGCGCAACGGCCTGGATCAAGCTGTCTCGTCCCGAACGATTGCCAGACGACCGCTGGCTTCATGCCAACGCGGTCGCCTACTCGAGCGACAGCATTCCGATGGACGCCATCCGTTCAGGCCGCCCAGGCGGAGCCGAATGGGAGGATCTCATGGGCGCAAGCCTCGACCACTCGGTCTGGTTCCACGCACCGGCACGGGCCGACGAATGGCTCCTTTTCGACATGCACCTGCAGTCGCTGCGAAGCTCACGCGGCGTCGCCCACGGCACGGTCCACTCGGCTGATGGACGGCTTGTTGCAACCGTCGCACAAGAAGGCTTGGTCCGACTTCTCAATCGTTAACTGGGGCTAAGGTAGCTCGGAATGGGCGACCGACCAAGCGAACCACGACTTCCACTCATCGATGAGCCAGATGAAGAGCTTTCCGAGCTACTCAAAAACGCTCTTACCCACGATGGCACGCCACTCAACATCTTCGGGATGCTCGGGCACCACCCAAAGCTGCTGAAGCGCTTCAATCTCATGGGTGGCTTTCTTCTGAATAAGGGAGTGCTGCCCGCTCGTGAGCGGGAGATCGTCATCCTTCGGGTTGGCGCCAACGCCAATGCGGTCTACGAGTTTGGCCAACACACCATCATTGGCAAAGACTGCGGGCTTAGCGACGCCGAGATCGCTGGTATCGCCGGCGCCGACCACGCATGGTCGATCGACGACGCCCTTCTCCTCGCCCTGGCCGACGAACTCTGCGCCGATGACTGTGTGAGCGACGCAACCTTCACCCAACTTGCATCACGCTGGGACAAGCAAGCGCTCATTGAGTTCGTCATAGTCGCTGGCTTCTACCGGCTCGTCTCCGGCTTCCTGAATACCTTTGGTGTCCCCCTCGATGATGGCGTCCCTGGCTTTCCTCCCGGAACGATCAATGAATAGCGAAACACCGGCGATTATCGGTCGGCTAGTCCTCACCGGCGTGCTCGTCATCGGCGCGATCACCGTTCTTCGTTTTCTACGAACGACGAGCGAGACCGTCGCAAACTTCGATACTCCCGACACAACCGAACTAATCGACGAAGCGGCCGCGCCAACAACCACCATTCCCCTAATCGCAGAGGAAACCATCTTTGGTTCAGAGTGGGTGGTGAGTCCCGAAACGGCCGACACTTCGACGGACGCTGGCTCCACTCGAACCGCGATGTACGAGCGAAGCGACGAGATCATCGTCTCGGTTATCGCCGATGGCGCCGAGTTCGCATTTCCCGAGCTCGAACAAGTGGCTGTCGGGCCGGTCACTGGTTGGGTGTTGGTTGATCCCGAAATTCCCAACCTCACGCACATCTCTGCGGTTGGAGAATCCCACACGACTCACATGAGAATCGGCGGAGTCGACCGAGACGGAGCCGTTGCGATCGCAGGGAGCTTCTTTGAGCAGCGGGTATCGAGCATCGATCTTCCCGACTCGTTCGGCACATTCGAAATTCTTGGAGAAAGTCAACCAGGAACATCCGCTTCAGTGGCAAGCACCATGTGGGTTGCCATCGATGAGTCGGCGAGAACTGTCCACCTCGTCACCTACGCAGGCGACACAGACGTGAAGGTGGCCGAGGCAGAACTACAACTCGACGGCGCCACGGTCCGGATCGACGGCCGGTATCAACTGTTGTCGGCCGAGTTCAAGAATGCGACTGTCGGCTGGAAGCTTGCTGACGGCAGGCTCGCCGTTCTCTGGTCGCCTGACCTCTCGGTTGACGAGCTAAACGCCATCGCCAACAACGGCTAAAAATAGTTCACGTATCAGGTACGTGAACTATTGCTAGAGGGCGGTGAGGTCGATCAGGTAACCGGCGATCCAGAGCTCGAAGGCACGCTCCAGGGGAACCGGCGGGCTCAGCACGTAGCCCTGAGCCAACGCACAGCCGAGCTTTGCGAGAGCCTGGAACTGGTCGTAGGTCTCGACGCCCTCGGCAACAACCGAGAGTCCGAGCGAGTCAGCCAACGCGACCGACGCTGAGACAATTGCCGTATCTTCCCGGGAAGTGCCGAGTCCAGAGACAAATGATCGATCGATCTTAATTGTGTCGGCCATCGAGAAACGTCGCAGGTAGTCGAGCGTTGCGTAGCCGATACCAAAGTCATCGATAGCCAGCTTGCAGCCGAGCGCCGAAAGCCTGCGGAGTGCGATGCTCGCTTGTTCGAGATCTTCGACCCCCATCGACTCGGTCACTTCGAAGCCAAGGTTGTTCGGGCTCACGCCATGCCGGTCCATTGCGGTGACGATGGTGCTCACGAGCGATGGGTCGCTGAGCTGACGCGCCGACAGGTTAACGGTGATGGTCGGTCCGTGAGAGCCTTCGCGGTAGGGCCAGCTGTTGATCGACGAACACACCTTGTCGATGACCCAGGCACCGAGTGGCACGATGATGCCGGTCTCTTCCGCGATCTCGATGAAGTCGCCCGGTGGTAGCAGTCCGTGTCCTGGTCGGTCCCAACGGATCAGCGCCTCGGCACCGATCATCAGCCCCGACGCTATGTCGACAAGTGGCTGATAATGGACGACGAGTTCGTCTTCGGTGATGGCGATCTGCAGGGCCTGTTCGATCTCGTGGCGAACAACAACCCGCCGCTGGAGACCTTCTTCGTACAGCGCATAGCCGGCGCGACCGTTTGCAACCGCCCGGTCGAGCGCGGACTCGGCGTTTGAAATGATGGTGGCTGGGGATCGGCCAGGACGATCGATGAGTACGACACCGATTGACGCCGTGATCTGTAATTCGTTGCCGTCACCAAGGTCGATTACAGAGGCGAGAATGTCGATGACGCGGTCTGCCATTGCTGCCGCGTCGGCCTCGTCGTTCATCGCCACGCACACGACAAGGAACTGGTCGCCACCAATTCGGCCAACGGTGTCGCCAAGGCGAACGGTGGCCCTGAGCCGGCGCGAGATTTCGAGCAGAACTTGATCGCCCGCCTCTGAGCCGTGGACATCGTTGATCTCTTTGAACCGATCGACGTCGACAATGAGCGCCGCCAGTTTGCTCTGGTCTCGTCCGAGTCGGGCAACAGCCTGCTCGAGGCGGTCGACAATGAGCGCTCGGTTAGGGAGTTGGGTCAGTGGGTCGTGCAGGGCCTGGTGGGCCAGCGTTGCCTCGGTTTGGCTTCGTTCAACGGCCACCGACACCACCCTGGTGAGGTGATCTAGCGATTCTTGCTCGTTGTCGTGTGGTTCAAGCCGGTCAGGGTGGGCTACCACCAACGATGACCGGAGCCGGCCGTCATGATCGATGACGGGGAAGGCCCACAGCGCATGCACGCCATGGTCATACAGCATCGACGACACCGGCGACGGCAGATCGTCGGCACGAAGACAACGATAGGTGGACGCCTCGCCACTCTCCGTGAGAATACCCATGGACTCTCGGACGAGATCAATGGCGTGGTCGCCACACACAACAACCGAGTCTCGGCCGGTCTTGTCGACAACCGAGATCCAGCACTCAGCGCCCGGAATCTGTAGTTTGACGCGGGCCGCGACAATATGTAGCAGCTCGGGCAGATCATGCCCACGAGCGAGCGAGTCGAGGACTTCAGCCTGGTCCGCGAGGAGCCGTTCGGGCCCAGGGCGCACCGAAAGGTCTCGGTAGAGGGCCAAGAAGTAGGGCCATCCGTCGGCGTGTGACGGGATCGAAAGGAAGCTCGCCTGGACCGGAACCATCGAGCCATCGAAATGCGAAAGCTCGATCTGCACCACTGCCTGCTGGCCTTGGTCGACAAGCGCGGCGACAGCCTCAAGCTGTCTGATCGGTGTGGTTTCGCTAAAAAGCACGTCTGGGCTGCGGCCAAGCAGCTGATGCGGCTCGGCCCCAAGCATCGACGCAAGGTTTTCGCTCACGTACATCAGATGGGCGCGGCCGCTCACCGGGTTGACTGTCGAGACGGAAAGCCCATCGATAGCCGAGTCGGACCGGCGGTTCCGGTGTACCGAGAGAAGTGGAGTGCTCAAGAAACCCGGCGGAAGCGGGGGATCGAAGGGCAGCTCGTTTTCTGTGGCCGTTGAAAGATCGGTCACCAAGCGGAACCTCAGTGTGACGGGCAGGACTAGCCAGCGAGCGTGAGCCCGCTGAAGATTGAATGACACTACTCACCACGCAGCGTGACAGGTTGGATGGTCGGGGATAGGTTCGTTGAAGTGAACGACAGCCTGAGTGTTGGAGAACTGTGTGCGGCGATTGACTTCGCCATCAGCACTTGTTTCCCAGATGATCTCTGGGTCACGGGAGCGGTATCTGGCATTCGGCGAACCAAGCCTGGCCATGTCTACTTCGACTTCATTGATCCCAGCGACCTCGGTCAAGCGTCAGCCTCAACCCTTTCGGTCGCACTCTTCGCGAACGTCAAACATCAGATAAACGCAATCCTCAAGAAATCAGGGGCAGCCCGCATTGAAGACGGCGTCGAGCTGAGGATCAAGGCCAGGGTCGAGTACTACGCCAGGCAAGGTCGGGTGCAGCTGATCATGACCTCGATCGACCCTTCGTACACGCTCGGCAAGCTCGAAGAGGCGCGCACGCTCCTCCTCGCCGAGCTACGAGAAGCCGGCCTGATCGATCTCAACGGCCAACTCGAAATGCCAGCGCTTCCCCTGCGCGTCGCACTTATCACGAGCGAAGGAAGCGCCGCCGAGGCCGACTTCCTTCACGAGATCGAGCTAAGCGGTCTTCCATTCGAGATCACGAAACTTGATGTACGAGTCCAGGGAGACGAGGCACCTGCCCTCATCGCCAAGGCCATCGAAGCGGCGCAAGACCTCGACGTCGATGCCATCGCTCTCATCCGTGGCGGTGGCGCCAAGACCGACCTCGCCTCATTCGATCACCGGTCTGTCGCGCTAGCGATCGTTCACTCAACAATCCCAGTGGTCGTCGGCGTGGGGCACGAAATCGACCGAAGCGTCGCCGACGAGGTCGCCCACACGGCGGCCAAGACCCCGACCGCGTGCGCCGGCGTATTCATCGACCGAGTGACCGCATTCGCTCAGCGCCTCGACGCGGCGGCCAAACGACTTGGGACTGCAGGGTTGCTCGCAACACAGCGGCACTCGGCCCGCATCGATCTGCTGTGGCAAAGAACCGGCGCCGCGGCCGAGCGCGCGCTAACCGAACAACGGCACCATATAGACCGTGCTGAACTGAGGGCCGGTGCCCTCGACCCCGCGGTCACCCTCGCCCGAGGCTGGTCAATTACACGTACTCAGTCGGGCGAACTCGTTCGCTCCACCAACCAGATTGAGGTCGGAGCAGTCCTCACGACTCTGGTGCACGACGGCACGCTGACAAGCTCCGTGACGAAGACAGCAACAAAGAAATAGGGCCCGATGTGACTACGCAAAACGATGGAGCAACAGAAACTCCTCCTGCCGAACTCGGCTACGGGGCGGCGCTGGCTGAGCTTGAGTCAATTGTGGCTGGCATGGAACAGGGACAGGTTGACGTTGATCACCTCACCAGCCGGATTTCCCGGGCGAGCGATCTTGTCCGCTACTGCCGCGATCGGCTCGACACAGTGCAACAGCAAGTCAACGACATGACGACACCTGACGACGCCAAATGAACGTGCCTAAGCCAGACTCGCTTGCCGTCGCTGCCGCACACGTCGACCATCGCCTGGACGAGATGTTCACACATGAGCAAGACCGCTGGCGCTCGGTTGACCACCGCCTCGTTGAGGCCATCGACGAGCTCGCCGATCTGACTCGCACCGGGGGCAAGCGCCTGCGGGCCGCGTTCTGCTACTGGTCGTTTGTCGGCGCTAACCCTTCGCTCGCCACCCAACCGGCGATCGACGCAGCAGCCGCGTGCGAGCTGCTGCAAACCTTCGCACTCATCCACGACGACATCATGGACGATGCACCAACCAGACGTGGCCGCGAAACCATTCACACGCGGCAAGCCAAACTGCTAACCGAACGCGGCTGGTCTGGTGAGCCTCGACGGTACGGCGAGGGCGTCGGCATCCTCATCGGCGACCTTAGTCACGTCTACGCCGACCGCCTGCTCGGCGACGTCCCGCCCGAAACCCGACAGATCTGGGACGAGCTGCGAATCGAACTCAACCTCGGTCAGTATCTCGACATGCGCTCGTCCGCGGCCGGCGACCGCGACCGCGAGACGGCCGAGCGTGTGGTCACCTTCAAGTCAGCGCTCTATACGATCGTGCGACCACTCCAACTTGGCGCTTCGCTTGCTGGCCGAACCGACACGCTCCTCCACGAGCAACTCGCCAACTTCGGCACGCCAATCGGTATTGCGTTTCAGCTTCGAGACGATCTACTTGGCGTCCTCAGCACCGAAGCTGAGCTTGGCAAGCCTGTCGGAAGTGATCTTCGCGAAGGCAAATCAACAGAACTTTTAGCCATCGCGACGGAAAAAGCTTCGCCATCGGAACTAGGAATATTGGCAACGGTTGGCCGCGCTGGATTATCCGAAGCCGACGTCGACTCGATCGTTGAAATCCTTCACGCAACAGGAGCAGTAGTGGCAGTTGAGGCGAAGATAGCGCGTTTAGTAGACAAGTCGGTTCAGGCCGCTGCGCTCCTTCCCTACGAGTCTGAGCATCGGAACATTCTGATCGAGCTTGGGCACTATGTGGCAAGTCGCACCTACTAGTTCTGAAACCGCGACTCCGTGTAGTTCAAAGCCGTCAATAACTGCCGATGAGTAAACGGATGACGAATCGTCGGAACATACCGTCCGACCGTCGTTTGGCCGAACGGGTTTCGCCAAGCGATCTTTTCGTCGCGCTTCGGGCCCTCCGCCACGGCGGGTTCGACGATGCATCGCATGCGCTTGATCTCGGGCCAGTCGTTGCCAGCTCGCTCTCGGCCGTACTCGTCGCCCTTCGCTGGGGCGCGGTCATGGTCGGTGTAGGACTCGCGTCGCCCCGCGCGGCAAACGGCGACCTTGGCGTTGTGGTCACTCTGGCCGTGTCGATCTTCCTGGCCTCGTGGCGCACCGTGCGTCCGATCAGAATTGGCGATCGAGCGGCCTCTCAGACTGCCTTTGCCCTTGGTGACGTCGCCGTACTCGGCGCCGCACTTGGCCTCAGCGAGGGGTTGGCCAGCCCGTTCGTCGGCTGTGTTCTCGTTGCCGTTGCTATTGTCGCCTTCGGCTGGGGTCTGCGCCGCGGGCTCATCGCCGCCGTTGTCGGCCTGACAATGGCCACCATCGTCGCCAGCCTCGCGACTGGCGATTTCAGCCAACCATCTGGACTCGCAATCACCGCCCTCATTGCGGCCGCAAGTTTTCCCGGCGTTGCCCAGGTCCGCCTTTTGCAGATGGAAGACCGCAGGCAAATCATGGCGGCCCAGTTCGACAAGCTTTCCGAGGCGAATGAACTGCTTGGCGCATTGAACGAAGTCGCACGAACACTTCCGTCTTCACTCGATCTCCATGACGTGATGGATACTGCCATCGAACAGCTCAGCGAGGCCTTCGACTACGACCGGCTGATTATCCTGACCTACGAAGACAATCGCTGGTCGCCACAGATGCAAAGCGGCTTCACTGTGGCCCCGCTCACATCCCGCGAAGACCTGCCCTCCCCGCTTGATCAAGCGGTCGACGCGGCCTCAGCAACGCGTGTCCCTGAATTGGAGCGAATCAGCAGTCGCACTGGATCGGGTATCTATTGTCGTCTTATCGTCAACGGCGAAGACACCGGTCTCATCGCGCTCGAACACTCGGTGTCCAATCGCTACACCGACCACGATGTAGAGCTGCTGCAAGGCATGGCCGACGTCCTGGCGCTCACCATGGCCAATGCGCGCGAGTTCCGCCGCCTACGCTCGCTGGCCGCCGCCGAAGAGCGAACACGCATCGCCCGAGACCTCCACGATCGCCTCGGCCAATGGCTCACTTACATCGCCCTTGAACTCGAAAGAGTTAACTCTGGGCTAAATGAGCCGATGATTGAACTTAAGCAGCTCCATGAAGACACACAAGGTGCCATCAGCGAACTGCGAGACACACTCGTCGAACTTCGTGCTTCGGTGTCGAGCAATCGGCCCCTGAGCGTACTGCTAGGCGAGGTTGTCGATCGATTCGCAAAACGAAGCTCGCTTGACGTCACTCTGATTGCACCGACAGACCGGTCAGCCAGATTGTCGGCAGTCGTGGAAAACGAACTTTTGCGGATCGCACAGGAAGCAATGACAAATGTGGAAAAGCATGCTCGAGCAACCAGTGTCCATGTGAGCTGGAAGGTCGAAAATGGAAGAGGAGTTCTCGTGGTGCAAGACGATGGTTTGGGTTTCGACCCTGACAAGGGCATTCGTGGCACCGCGTACGGACTGGTGGGGATGCGAGAACGGGCTGCCTCAGTAGGGGCAATCCTTGAAGTGACCAGTGAAGCTGACCAAGGCACCACCATCACGGTGCTGACGAGTCAACCAGCCGAGAGATGAACCGATGATCAAAATTCTATTGGCCGATGACCACGCGCTTCTGCGTGAAGGTCTCCGGAAATCGTTTGAGGCCGCGGGCGACACTGTCGTCGGTGAAGCCTCAACCGGCGAAGAAGCCGTCGCGCTGGCAAAAGCGCTACTGCCTGACGTCGTCCTGATGGACCTCTCTATGCCGGTAATGGACGGCATCGAGGCCACCAGACTCATTCGTGATGCATTGCCGAACGTTCGCGTCGCTGTGCTGACGATGCATGACGACATTGACCGCACGAGGGCCGCTATCACGGCGGGCGCAAGCGCCTACCTCAGCAAGGGCACCTCGTTTGGTGAGGTACGAGACACCGTGTTGCGCGTTGTCGACGGCGACACTGTTCTCTCACCCGCGTTGGCTGGAGCCATGCTTACCGCTGCTCGCGAAGTGAAGACCAACGAAGATCTTCTCTCCGATCGCCAGGTCGAAATCCTGCAGTCGATCGCAGACGGAATGAGCACCAAACAAGCTGGTCGATACCTCGGTATCACCACCAAAACGGTGCACAACCACCTCAACGCCATCTATCGCAAGCTTGACGCCCAGAGCTTGACACACGCTGTACTCAGCGCAGTGCGACTCGGCATCATCGACCTCAACAACGAGGGCGAAGACTAAAGGGGGTGCGCGGAGAGGTGTCACTCTCACTCTCCCCGTTCGGTCACAACAGGGAAACCGGCTTTCCAGGCGCATCTGCTCATGCAGGTGCGCCTGTGTCGCGTCCACAATGGGGCAGTGGAGAACTTCTTTGGGCAAAACCGCGTGCGGCTCATTCGTAAAACGCTGAGCGATAGAAGCTTCGTTTTTGCGGTGCTCATTTCGAGCGCGATCACACTCTTCGCCGTTCTCGCACTGACTTAACCCGCTTCGGGTAGCGCGAGATAGAACGAGAAAGTCGAATCATCGACGTCTGCGGGTGATCCGTCTAGCGACACCACCCGTTCGACGAGAAGGCCAGCTTCGTGAGCCATCGAAGCGAATTGGCTCTGCTCGATCCAATGCAGCACCCAATCACGCTCGACAAAAGTCATCTCACCAGCGCCCTCAGACTCATAGCGCAACCTGATCGTCTGACGCCGCCCGTCCTCATCGCGTAGAACTGACATCACCGTGACGCTCAGCACCGTGCCATCGTCTTCGATGTATTCGGTTCGACGTCCCAAGGCGCCCACAACATTGTCTGGCGGGATGAACAAGGGAATCAGTGCCTTCCCGCCTGCTGCCAGATGGGCGGCGATTCGCCCAAGTGCCTGCTGAACTGCCTCGTCGTTTGGCAGCAAATTGAACGTTGCTCCTGCGAGGTAGATCGACTGAAACTTCAGTCCGAGGTCCATCGACTCAAAGGTTGCGTGATGCAACTCAACTTCGAGGCCGCGGTCAGCAGCCGCGGTGCGGCATCGATCAAGCATGTCGAGTGACGAATCAAGGCCGTGCACCTGGAGTCCCCGAGCGAGTAGATCAAGGAGGGGTTCGCCGTCACCGCATCCAAGCTCAAGCGCTGGTTCGCCAACTGATGAAACAAACCTGGCATAGGGTTCCGGGTCTGCCGGGCTCGACCGCAGACGCGCATAGAGATCGGCCACTAGGCCGGTGTAGAAATCTGACGGTGCGAGGTCGGCTTCTTCCATGCAACCGACAGTAGCTAACTGAATCGTGCGAGGGCCTCGATTAACGGCTCGGTGATGACGCCGGGCTCGGCGGCCACTGCGTCGAGCCACTCCGTGCGATTCTTCGCGGTCACGACCAGTGGCACCTCAAGCGGTGACTGAGTCAGCAGAAGTCGGGCAAAACTTGTGGCGTAGTCGGGAGGGCGAACGTCGATAGATAGCTCGGCCAGAGCAAACCGGTCAGGGGCGACACCGTATTCTGCTGGGTCGATCCACGTGGCCGACGATGGGCCGGTTGAGCCGCCAGCGATGCCGGGACCATCAGCGATAATCAGCCCGTTGACCAGTTCGGGTCGGCCGCCCGCAGTGAGCAGAGCGACATACCCACCGAGTCCGCGGCCCAAAATGGTCGCCGGTCCGGTGTGAGCAAGAGCGACGTCGACGTCGCTGGCCAGACCTTCGCAGGTGTAGCCGCCTCCAAGCGGCACCGTGCTCGCGCCGTGGCCGGTGAAGTCGAGGGCCCAGACAGACCCAATCCATCCGGCCGCAACCGGTGGCACGGAGTCTGGCGACGACTCGCCAAGGCCGTGAGCAAGCAGCAGGGTTGGGCCGCTGCCTTCCTGCAGCAGGTGCAAGGCGAGGGAGATCTTGTTGTGAGTGAGCGTGATCATCCGAGGAACTCCAGCGTCATGTCGGCAATGAGACGGGGCTGTTCAATGTGCACGAAGTGGCCGACGCCCTCGAGAGGCTCAAACCGTGCCCCGTATGGCAACCATGGCTCGACATCTTCGGGTTTCGTGCCCCAACTCATCTCTTCCACTTCGCTTCCGAGCACGGCGAGCAACGGCACTTGAAGACCGGCCATTCGTCCAAGCCCCCACTCGGGCCGATTGGGACCGAAGCCGCCGAACTTCATGCTCGGATCGAGCTTCCAACGCCAACCCTCGTCATCTTGTTTGGCGCCGACACTCACCAAATACTGCAACCACTCAGTTGGCAGCCGCGGGTTCATACGTCCACGTCGTTCGGCAAGCCCCTCAAGCGTGCCAGGACGTCGAACCTCTTCATGCGCGTGGCGGCGGAAGTTGAATCGGTTGGTGAGGTCTTGGACCATCAGCTTCGAGCGCTCGTGGTCGGCAATGTCGGGCACGCTTCGTTTTGACGGAAGTCCGTCGAGGTTGATCACGGCCGATACGAGATCGGGCCTCATCTCAGCGAGATTCATCATCAGCCCACCGCCTTTTGAGTGCCCAAGCACGGGCAGCGGTTTGTCGGTCACCGATCTCAGCACGGCGACGGCGTCGCGCAGGTCGGCATCCCAGCTGTACAGCTCGGCATGAGCCGAATCGCCATGGCCGCGCTGGTCCCACGACACCACTCTCCAACCACCGTCGGCCAGCAAGGGGGCGAAGCGGTCGAACGTCTCGGCGAAGTCGAACCCACCGTGAGCGATGAGCATCGGACGGTGGCCAGGGTCGCCCCACTCGTGAGCCGCTATGGCGAGGCCATGCGAGTCAACGGTCCATGAACGGTCTGGTCTGCGAGCGCCGGGATATTCCACCGAGCCATTATTGCCACACAACGCCGCCGACCACGCATCCATGAACGGTTGGGGGTCTGACCCCCAACCGTTCGTCGAGCGGACCGCTAGCGTTCATGCGGTGAGTACGCCCACTGAAGAAGCCAAACGGCGCAGAACTTTTGCCATCATCTCGCACCCCGATGCTGGCAAGACGACGCTGACCGAGAAGTTCTTGCTCTACGGCGGCGCGCTCACGAAAGAGGCGGGTGCCGTAAAGGCTCGAGGAAACCGCAGGTCAGCTACGTCTGACTGGATGGAGCTCGAGCAGCAGCGCGGCATCTCAATCACGTCGACAGTGCTCCAGTTCGAATACCGCGACTGCGTGATCAACCTGCTCGATACCCCTGGTCACCGAGACTTCTCCGAAGACACCTACCGTGTGCTCGCCGCCGCTGACGCTGCGGTGATGGTGCTCGATGCCGCGAAAGGCATCGAGCCACAGACACTCAAACTATTTGAGGTTTGTCGAGAGCGGGAGATTCCGTTCCTCACTTTCATCAACAAGTGGGACCGCCCCGGACTCGGCGCACTTGAGTTGCTCGACCAGATCGAAGAAACACTCGTCGTCGAGCCAACCCCGGTTACATGGCCAGTTGGCATCTCCGGCGACTTCCGCGGCGTCATTCATCGCGACACCGGCATCTACACCCGCTTCACTCGTACCGCTCATGGCTCCACGATCGCTCCGGAAGAAGAGGTCTCCGCCGAGCAGGCCGAGATCGATGAGGGCGATTACTGGACCGCAGCGCACGAAGAATCTGAGCTGCTCGAAGCGCTCGGCCGCGTCGTCGACCAGGAGTCGTTTCTCGCTGGCGAGTCGACTCCGGTCTTCTTCGGGTCAGCGCTCACAAACTTTGGCGTGCGGTTCTTACTCGACGCAATCGTCGACCTCGTCCCATCTCCCTCG
This sequence comes from Acidimicrobiales bacterium, assembly GCA_037968895.1. Lineage (GTDB taxonomy): Bacteria > Actinomycetota > Acidimicrobiia > Acidimicrobiales > SZUA-35 > JBBKWJ01. The sequence goes on along the minus strand of JBBKWJ010000057.1, from coordinate 982 downwards.
GCCCGGGTACAGGCCGACGGCGATCACCGGCCGATTGAGGCGCCGTTCTCCGGCCTTGTCTTCAAGGTGCAGGCCGGCATGGACAAGTCGCACCGCGACCGAATCGCGTTTGTGCGGGTGTGTTCGGGCGAGTTCGAGCGTGGCATGATCGCCACCGGTGGTCGGACGAAGCGCCAGTTCTCCACGAAGTACGCGCAGATGTTCTTTGGCCAAGATCGCGAGACGGTCGAGCTGGCCTACCCCGGTGATGTGTTTGGTCTCGTCAACGCCAACGAACTCCGGGTCGGCGACGCAATCTACAGCGACGACGCAGTCGAGTTTCCTCCGCTGCCTGCATTCGCGCCCGAGCACTTCATGCGGGCCCGGGTGAAAGACACGGCCAAGTTCAAGCAATTTCGTAAGGGCATCGCTCAGCTCGACGAAGAGGGTGCCATCCAGGTGCTGCGTGAGACTGACGTCGGCGACCAGGCTCCCATCCTCGCCGCAGTTGGCCCCATGCAGTTCGAGGTGGCCAGCTTCCGACTCGAGTCTGAGTTCGGCGCTCCGTGCGAACTGACGTCCACCCGCTTCTCCATCGCTCGCCAGACCGACGAGGAGTCTCGAGCCGAGCTTCGCAAGATGCAAGGCGTTGATGTACTCGAACGCTCTGACGGGGCCTTATTCGCGTTGTTCGAGAGTAAATACTGGATGGACCGAGTTCTGCTCGACCACCCCGACCTGACGCTCGACCGTCTTGTCGCCGAGGGCGGACTGTAGGAGTCGACACGATGCCGAACGCTGCGAGTCAGACGGACAAGACGAAACTGGCGGGCATCGTCATTGCGCTCGCGGCAGCTGCCGGCGGCCTGCTCTACGTAGCGAATCAACGCACCTCAAGTGAGCCAACTGAAGCGGCGGCAACCGGTTCGCAAGCGGGAACCACGAACGATGACGGCACAAATGGGGCCGAAGTGTCGGCGCCGCCGGTATCCCTTGATGAGTC
>JBBKWJ010000056.1:0-3002 GCA_037968895.1 Acidimicrobiales bacterium | reverse complement strand
GGTCAGATCTCTCCGCGGAGCTGGCTGACCGCGCGCTCGATCGGCTCGCGCGCGGCCGTCGCCGGGAATGGAGCCCGCGCGATCGCCTCATCGATCCCCATCGTGTCCTGGTGCACGCTCCGAGCGAGTTCGGCGATGGCCTGGAGATCCGTCAGCTGGGCGGCGACGAATGCTGAATCGCCCGCGTCACCGTGGCCTGGCACGACGGCCCCCGCGACCACCTTCGCGAGCCGCTCGACCGTCATCGGCCAATCCATCGGGTACCCGTCGCCGAAATATGGTGGAGCGCCGTTCTCGAGCAGGTCGCCCGCGAAGGTGACCGCAGCGTCGGGCACGCGGATCACGATGTCGTTATCGGTATGTCCGCGACCGAGGTAGCGCAACTCGACGGTGCGCCCGCCGACGTCGATCGTGGTTTTACGGAGTGACTGCTCCTACAGCTTGCCAACTACGTGGGCCAGCACACCCGACATCTGGTCGTGGGGGCTGAACTCGACCATCCGAACCGCTTCTTTGACGACAACCGTGTGACCGGAGGGCCAGTAGTAGATCTCACCAGCACTGACGACTTCTTCGGCGCCGTCTTCGTAATTGACTTGGATGGCGCCCTCGATGACGTATCCCCAGTGGGGGCATTGGCAATGGTCTCGTTCGAGTCCCACAAGCAGAGGAGCGAGGTCGAGTCCCGTTGGGTATTGCATGTAGGCGCTGGTCATCCCGCCGAAATCTGTTCCTCGGATCATTTCTCCTAGGGCCTCTGCGGCGATGGGTAGCTCTTCGATGTTGGTTCTCATAGGTGTCTCCTTCTGGTGCTTCATCTTCTCTGGCGTACGTGGGTCCGGTAATGGTGGCTTGCGCTAGCTCCAGCGAATTCGGTGGTTGTGGTGCCAGAATTCGAGAAGGTCTTGGTCACCGGCTACGTCGATGGCCGCGTCTTCGCGGCGATTCCACAGAACCAGATAAAGGTCCGCGGCAGTTCCGGTCAATGTGACATCGGCGGGTCCGTCACCCTTGACGGTGCTGATCCCATCCGGGGCCATCGTGACCCGCCACTGATCGCTGGTGTCCGTGGCCTCGACTGCCATGGTGCCGGGCCTCTCGATGGGAAACGTGGAACGGGGAGCGAAACCGGCGAGTATCTCGTCGATACCGTCCGCTGCGAATCGTGCATCAAAGTGGCTTTCGCTTACAGCGGCACGTTCTGCATCGCAACGATGAACAGCAGTTTCGTGTGCTTGGCGTCGAGCCCACATGGCCAGTGGGGACGGCGCAGGCAAGAACGTGTTGCACTCCAGGTCGGCGGGAGCGGCTCGCAATTCGTGCACCAAATTGGCACTCGTTTCCAGATACCAGTCGATCAGCTTGTCATCGTCGGGCCAGAAGACGGCCAAGTCGGGCCAATATTCAGAAAGCTCGGAGAGGTCATCCACCCACATTTTCGTAGCCCGATTAGATACCTGGGCGGCGGCCCAGAGGTGGATCTCAGCGAGATGGCGGACCAGGTCGCGCACGTCCCACCCGGGACAAGTCACTACCTTCGTATCAAGGCCAGCCCGCCGAGCGGCACCAGCGAACACCTTCCCTTCTTGCTCGACGGTTGCGATGTGCTCGGGTACTTCCATGGATCTGCTCCCTTCTCCTCGCTGCTGCAAGTTGCAGTAGCTAGAGCTTTTACTATTACTGCAAATTGCAGTAGAGTCAAGCGGATGCCAACGACCATGACCACATCGTCATATGCAGTCCTAGCCCTCCTCGATCTGAAACCCTGGACGGGCTACGAACTCACCCACCAGGCACAGCGAAGCCTTCGCCACGCCTGGCCCAAATCAGAACGGCTGCTTTATTCCGAACCCAAAAAGCTGGTGAAACTGGGATTCGCAACGTCCCATCAACAGGCCTTCGGGAACCGAACGCGCAACGTGTACACGATTACCGACGCGGGGCGGTCCGAACTCAAGGAGTGGACCAAAACCCGGACCCAACCTCCTCGTATGGAACTCGAAGCGCTCCTCAGGCTGCTGTTTGCCGATCAAGGATCACGCGACGATGTACTACGTGCCCTTGACGAACTCGAGAGCGACATTGGCGAGCACCACCGGGCCATTGTCGAACTAATGGGAAGCTACCTTGAGGGCGGCCATCCCTTCCCGGAGCGAACGCACCTCTCGGTGCTCTTCGCTACCGCACAAATCGAAATATTCAAGGCGCTGGAAGGGTGGATCGAGTTTGCCCGGGGCGAAATCGACGACTGGCCGAGTATCGAAGCTCTCGGTATGAACCCTAGAACCGAGGCGCTCACACGGCTTCTCGCCCAAGACGAATCACCTGTGCAGTCTCGATGAATTGGCATGCGAAGCCCGTAGGACAGCCGGCACATGGTCGGCTGTTGCACCCGCATCGAGTGCGACGCGATTCGTCGTGAGGGAACCCATTTACCCGCCCGCTCGCTCAGCCAACTGGCGATGACTGCTCCGGGTATCGATCACGAGCACGCCATCAGCCCCGACGATCACGCCGACCTGCTGGTCGTAGAACGCGAAGCGGAGCGCGAAGACCCCGGCTCCGACTTCGACGAGCGCTTTCATCGACTGAACGCGGTCTCCGCGTGCATGCCCACCCAGATCGTCATTGACCGGCCCGAACGGAGGCGTATCGTACAGATACGTGACCTCCGTGATCGGCACCGCGACCGCCGCCGACGGCACCCGTCTCCGGACCCGCCACTGGGCCCTGACCAACCCGGAGATGGAGCCGGTTGCGTCAATGCTCATCGTCCACGGGTTGCTCGAGCACAGCGGCCGGTACGAACATGTCGGCGAGCAGCTCGCTTCGGAGGGCCTGGAGGTCCACGCCTTCGATCTTCGCGGGAGCGGCGCATCGGCCGGCCGCCGCGGACATGTCGAGGCGTTCGATGCGTTCTACAGCGATGTTGCCGAGCGGCTGGGTGCTGTCCGGGCGGCGGCCCAGGGTCGACCGGTCGTGCTCTATGGCCACTCCCTGGG
>JBBKWJ010000055.1:0-7905 GCA_037968895.1 Acidimicrobiales bacterium | reverse complement strand
GCCTTCGTCGATCACTGCGATCCGGTCGGCGTGACGCACGGTCGAGAAGCGGTGGGAAATTAACAAGGTCGTACAGCCACGGGTCGCACTGATGAGTCGCTCGAAGATCTCGGCCTCGCCTCGGACATCGAGCTGGGCCGTTGGCTCGTCAAGCACAACGATGCCGGCACCGGCATGCACGCCCGCCAACGCTCGGGCGAGTGCGACACGCTGCCACTGTCCACCCGACAGATCTGTTCCGCCCGGGTACGCCTTGGATAGCGGTTGCTCAAGGAGGGCGAGTCCGGTCGCTCCTGCTGTGGCCAAGACCTCAGCCAGTTCGGCGTCGGATGGACCGGCGGCGTGTGCCGCGATGGCCGACGGGACGAGATTGTCACGAAGCGGCAGCTCAAATCGAACAAAGTCCTGGAACACCACGGCTAGCCGTCGACGCCACTCGTCGACATCGACGTCGCGAAGGTCGATTCCGTCGACCTCGACCGAGCCCGATGTCGGATCGTACAGCCGGCAGAGCAGCTTGACCAGCGTGGTTTTGCCTACGCCGTTGCGCCCGACAATGGCGAGCGAGCGTCCAGCAGGGATGGTGAGATCGAGGTGCTCATAGACGGCACCGCCACCCGATGGATAGGTGAATGCAACGTCGCGGAAGGTGATGGCGACCTGCGGAAGGTCTGCGACGGGCTGCGGCCCAGGCGGATCGGCTGGCTGATCCAGCGCTCCCTCGAGTGCCATGCGAGCCGCGAGGCCTTCCACTGCTTTAACAGGAGCGGCGGCCGCGTCGAGTGCCCACGTGAAGCCGCCGACGGCCAGCGCCGCGACACCGATCAGTGCTTGGGCCGCGATCACGAGATCGCTCATTGGAATGTCGCCAACGAGGGCACCACTGATCAGTGGCACGAGCACGACGGCATGGGCGGCGGCGAGAACAACGAAGACAGTCGACAGTGATCGCTGACGCAGCTTCATGGCGTCCCACTGCATGTCGAGCAGCCGCGTACGACGCTGGGCGAAACGATCGACGACCCACTCGCTCATCCCAAACACCCGCAGTTCCTTCGCCGGCACCGCGTCGACCGCCAGTCGGTACGAGTAGTCAGCGTGTCGCTGCTCTGCCTGCACCTCGGGGTCGCCGCGCCGGGCCCAGAAGGAGCTCTCGCGTAGAAGGTAGTGGGTGCTGAGCCATGCCGCCGACAGCACCACCGCACCCCACCAGGTGACGGTGGCCAGAGCGACCGCCTGGGCCGCTCCGCTCAGCAGCTCGACGAGTCCCGCGCCGACGAAACCCATGGATACCGAGATTGGTGGGCCGATCTGGCCCAAGTCGAAGTCTCGGGCGGCCACCAGTTCGTCGGCGAGGCCGGGGCGTTCGAGGTGCGCGATGCCGGGCGGGTCGGACACCGCTGAGGTGAGCTGGGCTTGCAGGTGGCCCGATGTGCGATCGCCGAGCACAGCGCCGACCTGGGTGTGGAGCGGCGACGTCACGCTGATCAACGCGAACGAGGCCCCCACCACAGCGAGAGACCTGGTGATTGAGCCGTCGGCCTGTACTGCAGCGATTAACGCTCCCATCGCCAGGGTCAGCACCGCCGGCAGCACCGCTCGGAGCACGACCAGACCCCACCACAGGATCGCGAGCGGGCGGCTCGTTCTCCACGTGGCCCGTGCCAAGGCCATCGGCGTGCGGTCGCGTAGAGAGCGCACGATCGCCGTCAAGCCCAAAGCGCGTGCCGCTCAGTCCGGTATCGAATCGGGTGACCGATCACTGGGTCAATGGTGTTCATCACCCAAGCTTGGCATGGGTCGCGTCCATCAGCCATGAACGAGGGGAATGAAAACGAGCGCTGCTGGCGGGACCGTCTTGTCGAATCGTCGCCCCGACGAATTCTCATGCTAGGGAGTGCGTCCTTCTGGGAGCAGGAGCGATTCATCGAGCCACTCGTTGAACTGGCTACCGTCGCGCAGCACTCGGTCGTGAAGCTCGTCGAGGTTCCATCGAGGCGATCGACATGCTCGATGTGCGCCTCGGGGTCTGCGAGTTCGAGAAACGTCGGGAGTAGATCGACGTGGGACACGTTGGCCGTCACACGGTTCGCCGAGCATGTCGCCATGGTCAGAGGTGAAGATGACGACGGTGTTCTTTTCTTGATTTGACGCCCGGAGGGCTTCGAGTACCTCGCCCACGAGGTCGTCCACGTAACTCGCTGCACCGTAGTAGCCATGACGTGCTTTGCGAATCTGCTCCGCCGTGAGTTCAACACCCCTCAGACTCACTTCCTCACGCAACCTCGTGCTGTAGGGGTCGGCATCTTCCTCTGGAATCGACGCAACCTTGGGCAGGTCGATCTCATTGTTGCGGTAGCGATCCCAATGCTCGACCGGGCACTGGTACGGCGGGTTCGGGTTGCGCAACACTGGGCCTGCCGTCGTAAATGCCCTCAGGTCATTGGCGATTTCGCGGTTGGCCGCGTTTGGATCGAAGGTCCAGGTGAAGGTCGAGGGATAGATGCCGCATCGAAGACAACGGCGCTCTCCGCCAGACCAGAGAGGTCTGGCGTCTTGATGAGTGTGGTCGTGCGGAGCTTCAAAGAATCTGGCTGCAACCGATCAGATCTGGCTAGTGAGCCATTCGCGCATCAGCATCACTTCGGCGCGAGGTCGGACGTCCCCTCGCGAGGTCGTAACGAAAAGGCTCTCGTCTGTCGGTAGGTCGATCTCGATCACCTTCTTGAGGAGCCCCTGTTGTAGGAGAGGTTTCGTCAATGCCCGAGGAGTGAGCGCGACCAGGCCTGACGACATTGCGAAACCGAAGGCGGTGACGGCGGAGTCGACACGCACATCATCAGGGTTCGGCGGGCGCACGGTGCCGAACTCGGCCAGCAGTTTGCCCCACTGGTCCTCGCCGCTCATCAAATGAACGAGGGGACAGCGCGCGATGTCGTCGATGTCGGTGGCCGCTCCGAGTCGGGCGGCAGTGGCCGCAGAGGCGACCACATTGAGCGGATCGTCGAGCACCAACGCGGCATCGAGTCCCGGCCACTCACCACGACCTAGGCGAAGGTCGATGTCGACGTCGTCGACACTGAGCCGCTCGGCCCAAACCGAGGTGGTCACGGTGATCGCGATCTGAGGGTGTTCGGCGTGGAATTGCTGAATGATTTGAGGTAGCCAGAGAGCGGCGTAGCTCACGGGCGCCCGTACAACTAGTCGTGACCCGGCGGGTTGCCCGAAGACGCCAACCGTCGACCCGATCACTTGCTCGAACGCTTCTCGGACCGAGGGCAAATAGGCCTTTCCGTATTCAGTGAGACGTACGCCGCGGGCGAGCCGTACGAAGAGGGGGTGTCCGAGGTGCGCCTCGAGCGTCCGGATCCGGTGACTGATTGTCGATTGGGATACTGCGAGCTCGCCGGCAGCGGCCGCAAAGTTTTCGTGACGAGCGGCAGCCTCGAATGCTTCGAGGCCCAACAGCGGCGGGAGCTGGTTCTGCATAGCGGAACTCTACCCCACAGGATTTCTAGGCCTTAGGTATCAAAGGATTCGCTTGTCCGGTGGCTTGTCGATCCATATTGTTCTCCGTATCTGGGCGACGAAGGAGGATATATGAAGGTCAGTTTCATCGGTCTGGGCAATGTCGCCAAGTTGCTCGCAGGGAGTTTGCCGTCTCCGTTGGTGTCGGTAGAGGTTATCGAGGAACCGGGCGGTGGCCTGCGATGAACATCGAAGCCAGCGAGTATGTGGACCTCGAGCGGTACCCGATCGACCAGGAGGGTCCGGAGCGCGATGCCGTTATCGACAGAGCGCGTGCAGCGCTCGAGGCCGACGGCTGCGTCGTCCTCAAGGGATTCATACGCACCGAGCGCCTGACCGATCTGATTGAAGAATGTGATCGGGTCGAGGGCCACGGCCATCGCAGCAAGTCGTCCACCAACGCCTATTTCACGCTAGACCAACCGGATTTACCGGCAAGCCATCCGTTGCGCCGCTTCTACGAACGTTCGAACGCATTCGTCCCAGCGGACAACTTCGGCCCGCAGAGCATCATGCGCGCAATCTACGACTGGCACGCCTTCGCCCCGTTCATCCGCGAGTCACTCGGCGAAGAGCAGATCTTCCGGTACGCCGACCCACTCGCTGACGTCATTGTCAACCTTGCTGAAGAGGGGAACGGATTTCCATGGCACTTCGACACCAACAACTACACCGTGACGTTGGCGATCCAGAACGCCGAGTCTGGTGGCGTCTTCGAGTACAGCCCAAACCTGCGCACCTCCACCGAGGAGAACTACGCCGGTGTCGAAGCCATCCTCGACGGTGACAAGACTCTCGTCCGAACACTGAAACTCGAACCTGGCGACCTGCAAATATTCAAAGGCCGGTACTCGTTGCACCGTGTCACGCCGCTCAACGGGCCGAGAACAAGGTACGTCGCGATTTTCTCATTCGTCGAGCATCCAGGCATGGTCGGTGGACCCGAGCGTACGAAACAGTTGTACGGCCGAGTCCTGCCCATTCACCTTGAGCGCTCCGGGCTCCGAGCGGACTCGCTGGTCGACTGACCGAGACCCGTCCCCGGACGCTCAGCGGTTGTACGTCTCGGTGGTGATGGCACCAGTTGGGCTGGTGAATTCGAACGTGACGGTGGTGTCGGTGACCGTGTATTCGATGGTGCCGATGGCATCGTCGAGGGTGTACTCGACGAAGTAGGTGCCGTCCGCGGTTTCTTCGAACCCGATAATTGTGGCTCCTACGAGGGGTTCGAGCGCTGGTCGGAACGCCGGAGTGACAGGCTGTGGTTCGACTTGGTCGGAGACCTGGACGACGCCAACGAGCCCTCCGTTGATGTAGGGATATGTGGTGGTGCCGTGGTAGTGGTAGATGCCGTCGGATCCGACGTGACCGTTGTATTCGTCGAGGTCTTCGAGTGGGCTGCCGTCTGGCTCGACAGAGCCGTAGAGGGCGAACCCGTCGAGGGCGTACGCAATCGGGTTGGTAGGGCCGACGATCTCTTCGAGGTGGAGCGGAGCGACGTGGTAGTGGTAGTCGTCGGCTCGGCCGCAGTGCCCACCAAAGTTGTCGAGTTCTCCGACCAGGAAGGCGTCATCGCCTCGGTTGTTGAGTGCGTTGAAGATGGGAACCCCGTTCACCGCCAAGGCGATAGCTCCTCGGAAAAGTCCGGTCCGTGCAGACACGGGTTCTGCCGCGAGCTGAGGCACGATCGGGAATTGCCACGCGTTGTTGCCGGTGTAGTTCTGAGTGACGGGAAGCTGTTGTTGCCAGCTGGTTATGCCGACCATCATCTGATGGCTCGGGAGGCTGTTGGTCTCGACGAGCCAGACATCGCCGCTGGTGAATGCCCGCACAGAGTCGGCGAACGCATCGAAACCGGCGAGGGTTGTTCCGGTCTCTCCGACGGCCGCGGTGTCCGCGACCGATCCACTAGCCGCATCGCCCGGGCTCGTGGTTGATGCGTTGCCTGTGGTTTGGATCGAGTTCTCCGTCACACCACATGCCGCGAGAAGCGCTGCGCCGAGACCAAACGCTCCGGTCATCAACAGGGTTCGGCGGTCAAGCACATGGTCGAAGCCTCGATCATGACGGCTGTGATCGGGGAGTGCACCAACGTGGGGATGTTGGTGTGGATGCTGGTGATCATGATTGGGGTGCTGAGCCTTGGTCGTGCTCACGAGACGGTCCTTCGTAGCAGAATGGTGTTGTCAACTTCTAGGTCGGTGCCCCAAATGAGCTGGGCGGTTGCATCCCAGCTGATCTCGTCGTAGCCATCCTTCGTGCCGACCTCGCCAGCAGTCCATTCGGTCGCGGAGGTCCAGGTGCTGTCATCGAAGTCGACTGAGGTCCAGTCGGTGGGTGTGTCGACGATTAGGAATTCACATGTCGCGTCAGGATCTGGGTCTTTTTCGCATTCCGTGTTGAGTGGGGCCTGGTGGACGACGAGGCTCGCCCAGTCCGAATCGGTGACAGCAACAACCTCGCCTGTAGTCAGATCAGTGATCTGGGCGATGATGCCGCCGTCTCCCATTTGCTGGTTCTGTTCGCCGATGTACTCGATGCCCGAGTCGGTCTCCTTGAAGTCTTTCGCCTCGATCGCGACGGTGAAGGGAGTAGATGTTTCGAAGGTGAACGTTTCGGAATTGAAGGACCGCTCGGTCGTGATCGGCACTGAGTCTTCTCCGACCAGGTCGCCATTGACATAAACCGCCATCCAGTTGTCGGCCCACACCTCGATCTGGTACGTACTCGACTCACCGGTGAGGTCGGCTTGGTCTTGGCCGTCGGCCTCGTCGTCAGTAACAAGCGCTTCGGTGGACTCGGACTGCGCTGATGCGCCGGTTGTCGCCGCAGTGTCGCCTGTTTGCTCTGATGAGCACGCTGCTGCTACGAGGCTGGTTGCGAAGAGCAACGCTATGAATCGTTTCATGGCATCTCCTGATCGTCGTGTTGCGGTTGTGATCGTCACGGTGCGGCGCGGTTCAGAAGCGGGAGAGGAGGCCCGATTCGTGGGCGGCTTCGATTTCTTCGGAGGAGACCTCGTTGTTGGCATTGGTGTCGACAAGGTCGAAGAACTCGCCGAGCCCGATGGCTCGGTACGAGCGCCCCTCCTCATTCGCATAGTCGGTGACTTCTTCTCGTGACACGTTGCCGTCTTCGTTGGCGTCAGTGCCGTCGAAGGCGTATGCGGGATCAACCGTTGCGAGTTCGACGGCGTCGAGGATCTCGTCGCCATTGTTGTCATACAGTTCGAAGAACGCCACGAGACCAATCTCGCGTTCGAGCGCGCCGGTCATGAATTCGTCGAGTTCAGCGCGAGTCACAGTTTCGTCACGGTTGAAATCGGCGTTGCTGAATGGTCCGTGTTCGCCGACATTCTGTGGCCCGGCACTCAACGTGTTGGTGTCGCCATCCGCAGGCTGTGGTGCTTGGCCCAGCGGGGCGTCGCCAGGATTGGCAGGTTGCTCGACGTCGCCGGTGCCATCGGCGACGTCCCCGACGTCGACCACGGTGACGACAGTCTCTGTTGTGTCGGTCGTGTCGGTGCTGGCCGCATCGGTATCGGTCGAAGCACTACCGCAGGCTGCCATCAGTAGGCCGAACGCAAGGAGAATGCTGGCGGATCGTTTGAGCTTGGTCGCCTTGGCCGTGGTGGCGAGGTTCTTCAGATTGGTTTCCATATGCGTCATGATGACGGACTGTTCTGTGAAGAGCCTGTGAACCAGCGCAGAGATCTCTGCGGATCGCCGGGCCTGCTGGGCGGTGCATGGCGCTCGTCGCGCCCGCGTTGCGACGGACCTTCTTCTCTGGGCCGTTGGGCTGTCACAAGCGAGTGTTGAAGCATGAACCTGCACGTCGACGAGGCGGCCTTCGTCGCCGTTGTGGGCCCATCGGGTTGTGGGAAGACGACGCTGTTGAACATGATCGGGGCGCTCGATACACCGAGTACTGCTCGATATTTCTGATCTCCCTATTTGGCTAGCTAGTGCTGGAGCCTCGAACTATTGCGGCTAACTTGCGCTGTGGCTGGTGCGCGAAATTGGCGCAGCGCTCACTCGTGACCTGATTTTAACCTGTCGCCCTTTCTCTGCGGCTGATGCGCTGGGCGCTGGCTTTTTGAATCAGGTCGGTCCCGCAGCCGAGGTCATGGCGACGGCTGAGGAGCTCGCCAACAGTCTGGTCGCCGCGCTGAGCGATCCGGAATCAAAGGAACGAAGCGCTGAGTATCTGTCAAGAGTTCGCGCTGATCGCCAGTCCGGCCGTCACGGGATACAGCACCTCGGCTCCGACGAAGGTGGCGAGCTGCGCCGCGATGACGGGGCGACAACAAGTTTCCGTTCACCCGCGGCTTCATGAGGCCGACTTGAGAGCGTTCCAGTCGACCGGGGTGGGAAGGGT